>NZ_FRXO01000001.1:600000-900000 GCF_900148505.1 Pseudoxanthobacter soli DSM 19599
CATGGTGGCGACCGCCGCCGCGTTCGACGAAGGCCCCATTGCCTTCCGCTATCCCCGCGGCGAGGGCCTCGGCGTCGAGATGCCGGAGCGCGGCTCTGTGCTCGAGATCGGCCGCGGCCGCGTGCTGCGCGAGGGAACGACCGTCGCGCTGCTCTCGTTCGGCGGAAGGCTCGGCGAGTGCCTGGCGGCGGCGGAGGAACTGGAAGGCCGCGGGCTCTCGACCACCGTCGCCGACGCCCGCTTCGCCAAGCCGCTCGACACCGACCTCGTCGCCCGCCTCGCCCGCGACCATGCGGTGCTGGTGACGGTCGAGGAAGGCTCGGTCGGCGGTTTCGGATCGCAGGTGCTGCATTTCATGGCGACCGCCGGCCTTCTCGACGGCCGCCTCAAGGTCCGCACGCTGGAACTGCCGGACCGCTATCTCGACCACGACAAGCCCGAGGCGATGTATGCCGCCATCGGGCTCGATGCACGCGGCATCGTCGCGACCGTGGCCGGGCTCCTCGGACAGGAAGCGGCCGGCCAGCCGATGCGGGCGTGACATCGGCCGGGAGCGGACCGAGGCCGTGGTTTTGATCCCCTTTCGTTCCTGAACCGTGCTAGAGACCGGTGTCGTGAAACATGACACCGCCTCTCCCGGTGCGGCGCTGCCGCCGCGTTTCGCCGCTTGGTTCGCCGACCGTGGATGGTCGCCGCGACCCCATCAGCTCGCCCTTCTCGCCCATGCCCGCGCCGGCCGCTCCGCGCTCCTGATCGCGCCGACGGGCGCGGGCAAGACGCTTGCCGGCTTCCTGCCGAGCCTGATCGCCATCGCCGAGCGCGGCGACCCGGTGGCCGCGCCGTCGAACCGCGTGGCGCCGCTGCCGGGCCTCGGCCCGAAACCGCGGCCGCCGCATCGCGGGCTCAACACCCTTTATGTCTCGCCGCTCAAGGCGCTTGCGGTCGACATCGCCCGCAACCTGGAGACGCCGATCGCCGAGATGGGCCTCGACATCACCGTCGAAACCCGCACCGGCGACACGCCGCCCCACAAGCGGCGGCGGCAGAAATATGCCCCGCCGGACATTCTGCTGACGACGCCGGAACAGCTCGCGCTTCTTCTGGCGTCGCCGGATGCCGCCACGTTCTTCCGCGACCTCGAAGCGCTCGTGCTGGACGAACTCCACGCGCTGGTGACGTCGAAGCGGGGCGACCTGCTCGCCCTCGACATCGCGCGCCTGCGCCGGCTCGCGCCGGGGCTGCGCATCACCGGCCTGTCGGCCACGGTCGCCGATCCAGACGGGCTGCGTGCATGGCTGGTGCCGCAGGAGCCGGCCGCGGACGACCCGCAGGCCCCGCGCGCGCTCGCCGAGATCGTGACGGTAAAGGGCGGCGCGCCGCCGCGCATCACGATCCTCGAAACCGAGGAACACGTGCCGTGGGCCGGCCATTCGGCCCGTTACGCCTTCCCCGAGATCTACCGCCTGATCGCGCGCCACCGCACCACGCTGGTGTTCGTCAACACCCGCTCCCAGGCCGAGGCGGTGTTTCATGCGCTCTGGACCATCAACGAGGACGGGCTTCCGATCGCGCTCCATCACGGCTCGCTCGACCGCGAGCGCCGCCGCAAGGTGGAAGCGGCGATGGCGCAGAACCGCCTGAAGGCGGTGGTCTGCACCTCGACCCTCGATCTCGGCATCGACTGGGGCGACGTCGACCTCGTCATCCATGTCGGCGCGCCGAAGGGCGCGAGCCGCCTCGCCCAGCGCATCGGCCGCTCCAACCACCGCATGGACGAGCCGTCCGAGGCCGTGCTGGTGCCGGCGAACCGCTTCGAGGTGATGGAGTGCCGCGCGGCGCTCGATGCCAACTATCTCGGCGCGCAGGATACGCCGCCGCTGCGGCCGGGCGCGCTGGATGTGCTCGCCCAGCACGTGCTCGGCATGGCCTGCGCCGGCCCCTTCTTCGCCGACGACCTCCATCGCGAGATCGCCTCGGCGCTGCCCTATCGCGGCCTGCCGCGCGAGACCTTCGAGAAGGTGATCGCGTTCGTCGCCACCGGCGGCTACGCGCTGCGCAGCTACGAGCAGTTCGCCAAGATCCGCAAGGGCATCGACGGGCGGTGGCGCGTCGCCCACCCCCGCGTCGCCCAGCAATACCGCCTCAATGTCGGCACCATCCTCGAGGCGCCGTTGATGAAGGTGCGGCTCACCTCGCGCAAGCGCTCTGGCCTCATCGGCCGTGGTGGACGGGTGCTCGGCGAAATCGAGGAATATTTCATCGAGCACCTGGTGCCCGGCGACACCTTCCTGTTCGCCGGCGAGACGCTGCGGTTCGAGACCGTCCACGAACAGGAAGCCCTCGTCACCCGCACCAACGCCGAAACGCCGAAGGTGCCCGCCTATGCCGGCGGCAAGTTCCCGCTTTCCACCTTCCTCGCGGCGGAGGTGCGCGCCATCCTCGCCTCGCCGGAGCGGATCCGCCGCCTGCCGGAGCAGGTGCAGGACTGGCTCGGCGTGCAGCAGCGCCGCTCGCTGCTGCCCGGGCCGGACCAGTTGCTGGTCGAGACCTTCCCGGAGGGAAACCGCTTCTACATGGTGGCCTATCCATTCGAGGGCCGCCTCGCCCACCAGACCCTCGGGATGCTGCTGACCCGGCGGCTGGAGCGCGCCGGCGCCCGCCCGCTCGGCTTCGTCGCGACCGACTATGCCATCGGGCTCTGGGCGATCGGCGATCTCGGGGCAATGGCCACCACCAGCCGCCCCAGCCTTTCGGAGCTGTTCGACGAGGACATGCTCGGCGACGATCTCGAAGCCTGGCTCGACGAGAGCTTCCTTCTGAAGCGCTCGTTCCGGGGATGCGCGCTCATCGCCGGCATGATCGACCGCCGCCACCCCGGACAGGAGAAGAGCGGCCGGCAGGTCACGGTCTCGACCGACCTCATCTACGACGTGCTGCGCACCCACGAGCCCGACCACATCCTGCTGCAGGCGACCCGCGCGGACGCGGCCACCGGCCTGCTCGACATCCGCCGCCTCGGCGAAATGCTGTCGCGCGTGAAGGGGCGAATCGTTCATAAGGCTCTGGATCGCGTCTCGCCGCTGGCGGTGCCGGTGCTGCTCGACATCGGCCGCGTGCCGGTCGGCGGCGATGCCGACGAAACCATTCTCGCGGAGGCCGAGGACCTGATCCGGGAGGCGATGGAGTGAGCGGCGAGACAACCCTTGTGACCGCCGATCTGACGCCGGTGACGGTGGCCGGCGAGCGACTGTCGCTGCATCGCGCCGGCGCGCTGTGGTGGGAGGAGCGTCGCACCCTCGTCGTCGCCGATCTCCATCTCGAAAAGGGATCGTCGTTCGCCCGCGGCCGGCAGTTCCTGCCCCCCTACGACACCGCCGCGACGTTGTCGCGCCTCGCCGAAGCCGTCGACGCGCTCGCCCCCCGCCGCGTGATCGCGCTCGGCGACAGCTTCCACGACCGGCATGGCCCCGACCGCCTGCAACCGGCGGATGCCGCCCGCCTCGCCACGCTCGTCGCCGGCCGCGACTGGGTGTGGATCACCGGCAATCACGATCCCGAACTGCCTTCTGCGCTCGGCGGCACCGTCGCCGCCGAGGCCGAGATCGGCGGCCTGACCTTCCGCCACGAGCCGAAGCCCGGTGCCGCGCCGGGCGAGATCGCCGGCCACCTGCATCCCGCCGCCCGCGTCGTCGGGCGCGGCCGTTCGCTGCGGCGGCGCTGCTTCGCCGCGACCGCAGAGCGCATGGTGCTGCCCGCCTTCGGCGCGCTGACGGGCGGCCTCAACGTGCTCGATTCGGCGTTCGCGGCCATCCTGCCCCGCGCGCACCTCAGGGTGCATGTCATCGGCGCGGACCGGCTCTATACCGTCGCGGCCGGCGGCCTCGCGGGCGGGTAGAGCGTTGCCCGTTCAGACCGAAACGAACGGAACGGCAAGAATATGCTCATGGCTTTGAATCCGGTGTGATTTCTGGTCGACCGGATTTCATCAAATCGGAAAGCACTCCAGACAACCGACCGCGTTTCAGCGGCTTTCGCGCAGCCAGTGCAGCGCCCGTTCGAGCTCCACGTCGTCGCCGGAGGCGAACGCCAGGATGTTTTCCCGCGTTGAGAGGACGCGAACCGTCGGCGCGACGCCGCCGCGTCCGTTGCGACTGTCGATCATGACCACGCCACGCCGGTCGACGGCCCGGCCGAACGGGTAATGCAGCGTGATGCCGCCCGGCAGCGTCGCCTCGCCGCCGGCAAGCCCGAACGATCCCCGGGTGCCGTGAAAGCCGATGACCGCGCCGTTCGGACGCGCGGCAATGCAATGAGCGATCCCCTCGGCGCTGCTGATTGTCCTGGGATTGACGAGAACGGCGACGGGGCCGCGGAAATGCGGCGGTTGCGGCTCGATCATTAACGCATCCACGACCTTTCCGGTGCGATCGTCGACCGTGATGCGGCGAAAGCGGCCCGTGGCCGCATCGAAGAAGACCGTCGCTTCGTAGAAGGCGGGCCTGTCGTAGAGCGAGCCGCAGATCATCTCCGCCAGCACATCGTAGCCGCCGTGATTGCCGCGCAGGTCGAGGACCAGACCGTGCACCCCCGCGCGGTTGAAGCCATCCACGGCTGCGGCATAGGAATCCCAGATGAAGTCCGGCGCGCGCTTGAGGTCCTTGAGGTCGGCCAGCGCCGACAGGCGGATATAGCCGTCGTCGCCGATGCGCCGGGCGGCGATGATCGCGCGTTCGTCTTCCGCCGTCGGCGGTGGCGCCAGGTTGAACAGATCGAGCCCGCGCAGGTCGTCGTCCACAGCGACAAGCCGCGCGGCGCGGACAGCCGCAGCGGCCGGATTGCGGTAGACGAGGCGTGCCGAGGCCCCGACGGGGGCGCGGGTGAGCAGGCGAACCTGCTCGAGGCGACGGTACTCGTCGGTCGCGACGCGCATGGCGGCGACGTGCGCGCCGAGGTCGAGCCCGCGGACGGCCTGCGAGACGGGCAGCCCGTCCCATTCCAGCACGACGGCACCCGGCTCCACGCCGACCTTCTCTGCCGGCCCGCCGGGAGCAACCTTCGCCACGATGACGCGGCCGTCATCGAGCATCGCCAGTCCGAGGCCGAAGGAACCTCCGGACTGGCGCCGCACTACCGCATCGACGAGAGGCGCCGTCGCATCGTTGCGCGGCAGGGAGACGTGTCCGTCGTCGATACCCGCGACATAGGCGGTGAGCGCGCGGAAATAGGCCGCCTCGTCCCGGCTGCGGGCCGCGTCCTCTACAGCGGGCAACGTCCGGCGGTAGAGAGCGTGCCAGTCGACGTTCTTCCAGCGGGTGAAGGCATATTCCGTCGCGAACTTGCGATGGGCCGACCGGAAGGCCTCGACAAAACCGAGCGCGCTGAAATCCGCTGGCTCGGCCAGGCGAAAGCCCGACACCGGCGCGGGGTCGGCGGCCGCCGCCGGCTTCCCGCCGCAGACCGAGAGGCCCAGAATAGCCAAGGCGACCGCGACGCGGGACCGAAGCCCGCCGAATCCCGCTTTCCCCACGCTGCCTGACCTTCCGTGACGATTCCCGCAACGACAGGATACCGGCGGGCCAGGATGCAGGCATGATCGAGGTCAACGCGATCGCGCGGTCAATCGCGGCGGAACACCACGCCGCCGAGCCAGCCCGTCGCGAGCGCCAGCGCGGCGATCAGGAGGCCGTAGAGCAGCGGCGCATTCACGGCCATGTCGTGGATCTGCGCCTCCAGGCCGACCTTTTCCACCTTCAGGGCCGAAAGTTCGGAGGCGACCATGCGCTTGGAGGCGAAGACATAGGTCTCGACGCTGTAGAGCCCGTCCGGGACGTCCTTCGGCAGGAGGACCGTCACGCGGAAGAAGGTCGGCGTGAGCATGGACACGGAGCCGGCGCGCTCGCGGAAAAGGCCGTGTGCCGTGCGCTGGTTGACGATGGCGGCGCGGAACGGATCGTCCCGCTGCACGGGGCCGACGCCGAAGCTGGTGTTGTCGAGCCCGATGCGGAACACCTCCAGCACCCTCGGCGCGGCGATCTCGCTGACGGGACGCGTCGAATCGAGGGCGTAGAACGCGGGAACGCCGACGAATTCCTCCGATGCGCCGTTGATCCACAAGCCGGCGACGCGCTCCTTGCGGCGGCTGGCGACCCGCTGCGGCGGGCCGCGCACCACCACGGCGACGTCGTAGCCGTCCGGCGGCATCGGTTCGTCGTGGGCGCGCTCGACGACGCCGAACACCACGATCTCGGCGCCGACGAAGTTCGACGAGATATCGATGCGCGGGCTCGACACTGAGGCCACCACCGTTTCGGCCGCGGCTGGCGCGGCCTGGGCTCCCAGGGCGGCGAGCGCGAGCGCGGCGGCGCGGACCGCGCCTCGCAGCCACCGCACGGGATGCCATGGATGGGCGCTGCCGGGAAGTGTCCCGCCGGCCTGCCGCCGCCTCATGGCCGGCCATCGCCTCATGGTCCGCCACCACCTCATGGCCGGCCTCCCCATTCCAGCACGGCCAGCGAATAGAGGTCGGCCGGATGGACGACGAGCTGCACGCCGAATCGCAGTCCGACGGCGAGCACCAGCAGACCCAGAAGGCCACGCAGATATTCGCCCCTCAGCCTGAGGCCGACCTGGGTGCCGAACTGGGCGCCGATCACGCCGCCGACCATCATGATGAAGGCGAGCAGGCCGTCGACCGAGACGGACGTCACCGAATGCAGCACCGTGGCGACGACCATGGTGCCGAGCGTCTGGATCAGCGACGTGCCGATGACGATGGAGGTCGGCACCCTCAGCAGATAGATCAGCGCCGGCACGAGGATGAAGCCGCCGCCGACGCCGAGCAGCGAGCCGATGAAGCCGATTCCGGCGCCGAGCACGACGATCGGGATGACGCTGACATAGAGCCGGGCGGCGCGGAACCGCATCTTCAGCGGCAGCCGCTGGATCCAGTTGTGGCTGTTCGGGCGGCGGCCCTGCGGGCGGGCACCGGCGCGGCTGCGGATCACGGCGCGGGCCGCCTCCACCACCATCAGCGTTCCGACGATGCCGAGCAGCACCATGTAGGAAATGGCGATCACGACATCGAGCTGGCCACGGCCGGACAGGACCGAGAACGTCCAGGTGCCGAGCGCGGTGCCGGCGGCGCCGGACACGAACAGGAGGCCGGAGAGGCGGAAATCGATGAGCTTGCGGCGCCAGTAGCTGAGGGCGCCTGAGGCGGCGGAGGCCACCATCTGCGGCGTCACCGTCGCGACAGCGACAGCGGACGGCACGCCGGTGAAGATCAGCAGCGGCGTCAGCAGGAATCCGCCGCCGATGCCGAACAGCCCCGAGACGAACCCGACCGCGGCCCCCATCCCCAGAATCAGGAACAGGTTCAACGGGATTTCCGCAATCGGGAGATAGATATCCACTCTCGGCCCCGCGGCAGGCGGCATGACGGCCGCAGCCCAGCGATATGGCGCAAATCGGCCGTTGCCTGTCAACAGCGCGCGGCACAAACACCGTCCCCGGCGCGCGAAGGCGGGCGGTGGAGAACTTCAAAATCACGCCATCGATGCCCTTGAACCCGGCAGAGCGATTTGTTACACGCTGCGGGCCGGCGAGAACCGGCGATGCGGTCGTGGCGGAATTGGTAGACGCGCAGCGTTGAGGTCGCTGTGGGGCAACCCGTGGAAGTTCGAGTCTTCTCGACCGCACCACTCTTCTGAACATCCCGATGGATCGACATGCGGTCCGGACGGAAGATCAGGCCGGAAGGTCCAGATCGGAAGACAAAGAAGGCGGCCCTCGCAGGCCGCCTTTTTGTTTTTCCGGTCACTGCCGTTTTATCCTGCGGACGATTTTGCGGATTTCAGTGCGAAGCCGGCGTAACCTCACATCGTCTCATGCGATATGAGGTGTGACGCGGGCGCGCCGCGGGATTCGGCAATGCCGGGGATCGGGAAGCATGGAAGCCTGGCTAATCGGCGTGATCGTGTTCGTCTGCGTGTTCGGCGGCGCACTCGGCGCCCTCACGATGCGCGACTATCTCCGCGACCATCACCGCACCAGCGAAACGCAGGACCTCGTGAAGCTCGGGGTCGGCACCATCGCGACGCTGGCGTCCCTCGTCCTCGGCCTGATGACGGCGTCGGTGAAGGGCAATTTCGACGACGCCAACCGCAATGTGCAGCTTTTTGCAGGCGGTGCCGAGCGGCTGGACGACACCCTGCGCCGCTACGGGCCGGACGCCGACACCGCCCGCGCCCGGCTTCAGCATTTCGTCGTGAAGGCGGCCCATGGCCTCTGGCCGGACGCGATTTTGACGATTCCGGAGATCCCGGAGGAGAAGGGCCGCACGCCGGCGGACCTGATCCGGGGGGTCGAAACCTCCATCCGCATGTTGCAGCCGACGACCCCCGTCCAGACGGAGCTTCGCAGCGAGGCGCTCAGCGAGTTCGCCACGCTGTGGTCCCTCGGCCAGCAGCTCATCGCCGACCGCGAGGCGACGCTGCCGACCGCCTTCACGGTCGTGCTGGCGTGCTGGCTGACCGTGATCTTCATCGGCTTCGGCCTGTTCGCGCCGCGCAACGCCGTCACGGTCACGGCCCTTTTGATTTGCGCGGCGTCGCTCGCCGCGGCGGTGTTCCTGGTGCAGGAGATGAGCGGTCCGTTCGACGGCCTCGTCGTGGTGCCGCAGACCCCGTTCCTTCACACCCTCTCGACCATGGCGCGGCCCTCGCTCTGAGCGCAGCGGCGCACGGCAAACCGCCGCTGGTGGAGCGACTTGCCGGGGCGCGGGTGCGCGACTATTGTCGCGCCCCGCGTCCACGGAAGGCGCCGGCCGACGGACTCGGCCGAACGCAGCCGGGACCGGGCTATCCGTCCCTGTCCCGAACGGTCTCCGCCGGGGCAGGCGAACCAGCCTTCACAAAGCCATCCATCCCTGCCCCGCGCGGCCAAGGCACCCGCCAGGCAGGTTGAACGAAGAACGCCGGGAGAAACGCCATGTTCAGAGGATCGATCACTGCGCTCGTCACGCCCATGCGCGACGGCAAAGTGGACGAGAAGGCGTTCGGCGACTTCGTCGAGTGGCAGATCGCCGAGGGCACCAATGGCCTCGTGCCGGTCGGTACCACGGGTGAATCGCCCACGCTCTCCCACGAGGAACATCGCCGCGTTGTGACGCTGTGCGTCGAAGTCGCCAACGGCCGCGTGCCGGTGATGGCGGGCGCCGGCTCGAACAACACCGCGGAGGCCGTGAGCCTCGCCCGTCACGCCGAGGAAGCCGGCGCCCAGGGCGTGCTGGTCGTAACCCCTTATTACAACAAGCCGAATCAGGAAGGGCTCTACCAGCACTTCCGCGCGGTCGCTGGCGCGACCGGGCTGCCGCTCTATATCTACAACATCCCCCCGCGCTCGGTGATCGACATGAGCGTGGAGACGATGGCGCGGCTGTTCGCCGACTGCCCGACGGTGAAGGGCGTCAAGGACGCCACCGCGAACCTCGCCCGCGTCAGCCTGCAGCGCGAGGCTTGCGGCCCGGACTTCGTCCAGCTCTCGGGCGAGGATGCCACCGCCCTCGGCTTCAACGCCCATGGCGGCGTCGGCTGCATCTCGGTGACGGCCAACGTCGCCCCGAAGCTCGTGTCGGAGTTCCAGGCCGCCTGCCTCGCCGGCGACTACGCCAAGGCGCTGGAATATCAGGACAAGCTGATGCCGCTGCATCGGGCGCTGTTCCTTGAACCGAACCCGACAGGGGCCAAATATGCCCTGTCGGTGCTTGGCCGGCTGGCGAACGAAGTCCGCCTGCCGCTGGTGCCGATCGGCCCGGCGACGGCCAAGGAGATCGAGGCCGCCATGGCCCATGCCGGCCTGATCTGAACGACCGACGAGACCTTTCCGGACCGCCGTGACGGTACCGGATGCAAGCTGAGGAGCCGCGGCCCGCGATGGCCGGGCTCCATCTTTCAGGGAGACGATCCATGTCCGCCTCGCGCGCCGCCGCGCCGACCAATCGCCTCGTGGCGGACAACCGTAAGGCGCGGTTCAACTACGAGATCATCGACACCGTAGAAGCCGGCATCGAACTGCAGGGCACGGAGGTCAAGTCGCTGCGCGCCGGCAAGAGCAACATCGCCGATTCCTACGCGGCGGAATATGCCGGCGACCTCTATCTTTACAACGCCTATATCCCGGAATACCTCCAGGCGAACCGCTTCAACCACGAAACGCGCCGCCCGCGCCGGCTTCTGCTGCATCGCCGCGAGATCTACAAGCTCGCCGCCGCCGTGCAGCGCGAGGGCATGACGCTGGTCCCGCTGAAGCTCTACTTCAACGAGAAGGGCCGGGCGAAGGTCGAACTCGCCCTCGGGCGCGGCAAGAAGCTCCACGACAAGCGCGAGACCGAGAAGGAACGCAGCTGGAACCGCGAGAAGGCCCGGCTGCTGCGCGATCGCGGCTGAGCGGTCCACGCGCGCGAAACCACGTCCCTCCTGCTCGCCGGGCGCGCGCTGATGCGCGCTCGTCTCTATGTACAAAGTGCGCGCCGATGCGCGCCTGTCGCCCACCCGGCGGGTCCCTTTTCGGCGCGCATTGCGCACCCTGACGCGCCTCCATGGCGTGCATCCTGCGACCTTCACACGGGCTTCACGCAGGCACGGGACACTCCATCGTCCCTGCCCCGCGGCCGCCGCATTCTCGCCTTCGGTCGGCCCTTTTCAGTCGAGGGTCGTCATGCGCATCGTGGATTGGTCCATCCGCACCAAGCTCGTCGTGTTCGCCGGAGCCCTGTTCGGGCTGTCGCTCGCGGTCGTCTGCCTGATCGGCCTGTGGGCCGTGACGAATGCCGTGCGGAAGGACGCGCAGGCACTCGGCGAGGACATCGCACGCACTTATGCCCTGACCGTTTCGCGAAATCTCGACACCGCCGCGCTTGCCGTCGCGACAGGCGCGAGGGCGGTCGAAGGTGTCGTCGCCGATGGCAAGGCGGACCGCGACGAACTCGGCGCGATGGTCACCGCCATGGTCGCGGCGAACCCGGAACTGGTCGGCATGACGCTCGCCTTCGAGCCGAACGCCATCGAGGGCCGCGACGGGGATTTCGTCGGCCACGCCTATTCCGACAAGACCGGGCGCTTCGTTCCCTACTTCTTCCACAAGCCGGACGGATCGGTGGGCGTCGAGCAGCTGGTGATGACGCCCGAGGCGGGAACGGAGTCGTGGTACGACAAGCCGGTGCGCGAGAACCGCTCGCTGGTGACGCCGCCCTATGTCTATCCGGTGAACGGCAAGGACGTGCTGATGAGCACCATCAGCATGGTGGTCCGCCGGGCGGACAAGCCGATCGGCATTCTGACCGGCGATCTCGGCCTGACGAACCTCACCGCCTTCGTCGGCACCCTGAAGCCGTTCGGGACCGGACGCGCCGAACTCGTCGGCACCGACGGCCTCTGGATCGCCAACGGCGATCCGAAGCTGCTCGGCAAGCCGGTGGACGATCCGGAGATGAAGGCGCTGGTGCAGGAGGTGCAGGCCGGCCAGTCGCGGACCCTGCAGGCGACGGACCCCACCGGCGAAGCCGTCTACAGGTTCGCCATTCCCGTCGACATCCAGGGCGCGAAAGAGCGCTGGGCGCTGATCCTCACGGTGCCCGAGCGCACCGTGCTCGACACCATGTTCGAAATCCGCGACCTGATGGCCGTCGTCGCCCTCGTCGTCCTCGTCGTGGTGCTGGTGGCGGTGTGGATCGGCGCTCGGCTGCTGACGCGGCCGATCGTCGACATCACTGAGAAGATGCGCCTGCTAGCCGCGGGCGACACCGCCATCGTGGTGGAAGGCATTGACCACAAGGACGAACTCGGTGCCATGGCACGCGCGGTCAACGTGTTCCGCGAGAACGCCATGCAGCGGCAGGCGCTGGAAGCGGAAAGCGCCGAGGTCACCGCCGCGCGCCTCGCGCGCCAGAAGGTGGTCGACGACCTGATCGCCTCGTTCCGGGAATCGGCCGCCGGCCTGATCGAGGCCGCCGGGCGTGCGACGGGCGATCTCGAAACCGTCTCAGACCGCCTCGCCGCCGCGGCGGCGGAAAGCCAGCAGCGCACCCGCTCGGTACGCGCGGCGTCGACGCAGGCCTCGGGCAACGTGCAGTCGGTCGCCACGGCGTCCGAGGAACTGACGAGTTCGATCACGGAGATCTCGCGCCAGATCAGCGCGACCAACACCATGGTCACGCGCGCCGCCACCGATGCCCGCGCCACCAACGAGACCATCACCGGGCTCGCGACCGCGGCGAGCCGCATCGGCGACGTGGTGCGGCTGATCGAGGCGATCGCGAGCCAGACCAACCTGCTGGCGCTCAACGCCACCATCGAGGCGGCCCGGGCCGGCGAGGCCGGCAAGGGCTTCGCCGTGGTGGCCTCCGAGGTGAAGGCGCTCGCCGTGCAGACATCGCGCGCGACCGACGAGATCATCACCCAGATCGCCTCCATCCAGACAGAGACCGGGACGGCCGTCGACGCGATCCGCGCCATCTCGCGCACCATGGAAGACGTCAACGGCTTCATGTCCTCCATCGCCTCGGCGGTCGAAGAGCAGAGCGCGGCCACCGGCGAGATCGGCTCCAACATCGACAGCGCCGCTCGGGGAACCGGGGCCGTCGCGGCCGATATCGAGGAACTCGATGCGACGGTGGCGGACACCAGCACGTCGGCCAACCGGGTGCTGGAATCGGCCGGTTCGGTGCGCCATGTCGCAACGCAGATGGAGCGCGAGATCGAGGGGTTCCTGCGCTCGGTCGCGGCCGCCTGAGCGGCGCGACGCCTGACGCGGAAGGCATGCCGCGCAAGGCGTGCCGTGCAAGGCCTGCTTCACAAGGCGTCCTTCAAATGCAAAAGGCCCCGGAGCGTGGTTCGCCCGGGGCCTCTCTTCAATTGTGCGCGGCGCCTCAGAACAGCCCGGGCACCTCCGAGCGCCACGGCATCGCCGGGCCGCGCCGGCCGCAGACGATGGCCGCGATGGTGGCGGCCTCGTCGGCGATGGTCGCGATGTCGGAGAGGGTCAGGTCCTCCAGCCTTTCGCGGGTGAGGAAGCCCCGCCGGTAGAGGCCGGACAGCAGGCCCGCCATGAAGGAATCGCCGGCGCCCACGGTATCGACCACCTCGACCGGCTTGACGGGCCGCTGCGCCACCGCTTCGCGGCACACGGCGAGGGAGCCCTCTGCGCCGAGCGTGACGACGGCCAGCGCCGCACCACCGGCGATCCAGCCTTCCGCGACCTCGAGGGCGGAACGGCCCGGCGCGAACCACGCCAGATCCTCGTCGCTGGCCTTGACGATGGACGCGAGCGCGATCAGCCGGGTCAGCCGCGCGCGATAGGCGGCGGGGTCCGTCACCAGCGATGGGCGAATGTTGATATCAATGGAAATCAGCCGCTTGACGGCCTCTTTCTCGACCAACTTCTCAAGACGGCTGCCGTTCGGCTCCGTCGCCAGCACATAGGACCCGACATGCAGCACGGCGACGTCGTCGCTGAGCGGCGGCGCATCCTCGGGATCGAACAGGCGGCCGGCGGTGCCCTCGTCCAGGAAGGTGTAGGCCGGGCTGGGGCCGCTGAGATCGACGAAGGACAGCGTGCTCGGGCGCGTGGTCGACAGCGTCCATTGCGGCGCCACCGCCGCTTCCTTCAGGGCGGCGGCGAAGCGCACGCCGAACAGGTCGGTCGACAGCGCCCACAGAAAACCGGTTGGCACGCCGAGCCGCGCGAGGCCGAGCGCGGTGTTGAACGGCGAACCGCCGTTCACCGGGCGGAACACGGTCGCACCGTCCGCTGCCGTCTCGGAAAACAGATCGACGACGGTTTCCCCGCTGACGACGATCATGGGCGCTCCTCTCCGCGTGCTGCCGCCTTGTCCGGCGTTCTGGAATCGCGGGCGAGATTAGAACATCGGAAGACACCGCGCGACGCGGTTTTGGGACCGCTGCCGCGCGACGCCGCCGCCGATAAGCCGGGGTGGCGCGGCGGCGCCGCGCGTGGCAGAACCGCCGGCATGACCGAACGGCACGACCCCATGACCGACATCCCCGATCCGCTGGGCCTGCGCGAGCGCGTGCTCTATCGCGATGCCGCAACGATCGTGCTCGACAAGCCGGCGGGGATCGCCGTGCACAAGGGGCCGAAGGGCGGGATGGTGCTGGAGGACGGCTTCGACGCGCTGCGCTTCGATGCGCCCGCCGCGCCGCAGCTCGCCCACCGGCTGGACAAGGAAACCTCCGGCTGCCTCGTGCTGGGGCGGACGGCGAAATCGATCGCCGCGCTCGGCAAGCTGTTCGCGGACCGCGGCGTCGAAAAGGCCTACTGGGCCGTGGTGGAAGGCGGCCCCGACGGCGAGAGCGGCGTGATCGAGGCGCCCCTGCGCAAGCGCGACGCCCAGCGCGGCTGGTGGATGGTGGTCGACCACGCCGGCGGGCAGCCCTCGTCGACGGCGTGGAAGGTGCTCGGGCGCGGCGGCGGCTTCACCTGGCTGGAACTGGAGCCGATCACGGGGCGCACCCATCAATTGCGCATCCACTCGGCGCACATGGGCTTTCCGATCCTGGGCGATGCCATCTATGGCCGGGCGCCGCGCACCGGGGCGCGACTGCACCTTCACGCCCGCCATATCGCGTTTACGCTGGACGGCCGGCGGGTCTCGGTCGAGGCGCCTGTGCCGCTGCACATGACGGCGGCGCTGTCGCTGACGGGCTGGCGCCCGGCGGCGTAGGGCGGTCGAAACCTAATCCTTCCAGCGGTGTACCAACGTCCGCTCATGTGACGCTGGAATGGCGCTTCGGTCAGACCAGGCCGAACCACCAGGTCGAGAGGCCGAGGAAGGCCGAGAAGCCGACCATGTCGGTGATGGCGGTGAGCAGCACGCCGGATGCGACCGCAGGGTCGATTCCGGCGGCGTTGAGCCCGAGCGGGATGACCACGCCGACGAAGCCGGCGGTGAGCACGTTGGCGACGAGCGCGGCGGCGATGACGACGCCGACCTCGTGGTTGGTGAACCAGAGCGAGGCGACCGCCCCGACGATCAGCGCCATGATGGCACCGTTGATGAGGGCGACCGTCATCTCGCGGCCGAGGACCTTCAGCGCGTTGCGGCGGCCGATCTCGCGGGTGGCGAGGGCGCGCACGGTGACAGTCATCGCCTGGGTGCCGGAATTGCCGCCGAGCGAGGCGACGATCGGCATCAGCACCGCGAGCGCAACCATGTGGGCGATGGTGTCGTCGAAGATCGCGATCACCGAGGCCGACAGGAACGCTGTGAACATGTTGACGAACAGCCACGGAAACCGGCTGCGGGCGGCATAGAACACGCTGTCGGACATTTCCTCGTCGCCGACGCCGGCGAGCGCGCGGATGTCCTCCTCCGCCTCCTGCTCGATCACGTCGACGATGTCGTCGATGGTGAGCACGCCGACGAGCCGGTCGCTATCGTCGACGACGGCGACGGAGATGAGGTTGTAGCGCTTGAAGAGCTGGGCGACGTCTTCCTGATCCTCGGTGGCGCGCACCGTGTACTGGTTCTCGCGCATCACGTCGGCGATGCGGGTGTTGCGGCCGGCGCGCAGCAGGCGATCCAGCGGAACGGTGCCGATGAGGTGGAAGATCGGGTCCACCACGAAGATCTCGTAGAAATCTTCCGGCAGGTTCTCGTCGTCGCGGATCTCGTCGATGGTCTGACCGACCGTCCAGAAGCCGGGCACGGCGACGAACTCGGTCTGCATCCGCCGGCCGGCGGATTCCTCCGGATAGTCGAGCGAGCGCACCAGCCGGACGCGGGCGGAGATCGGCAGGCGTTCCAGGATCGCCTGCTTCTCGTCCTCGTCGAGATCTTCGAGGATGTAGACGGCATCGTCGGATTCGAGCGCGCCGACGCCGCGCGCCGCGACCGCGGGAGACAGCGCCTTCAGGATCTGGAGGCGGATCGATTCGTCGACTTCGGTCAGCGTCGCGAAGTCGAAGCCCTCGCCCATCAGCCGGACATAGGCGACGCGCTCGTCCGGCGTCAGCGCCGCGAGAAGGTCGGCCACATCCGCTTCGTGGAGCTCGCCGGCGAGCATCGCGAGGCGAGCGGCATCGCCCTCCTCGAGCAGGATCTCGATGGCCGCGAGAAAAAGCGGATTCACCCCGCCGCCGGCATCGCGAAATGCCGGCAGGGCCTCCGTCGCGTGATCGGCGGTGGGTTCGGCCATTCGCACTCATCCGCTGCCGGACGGGCAGCCATTGTCGGAGACGGTCGGGAAACGGACGCGCACCGGGCGCGCCGAACGGGGATCGGGAGACGGACGACGCCGGTCGCTTGCGCGAAGCGACGGCCCGCCGGCCACGGCACCACGGATATCGTGTCCGGCGGCCGGTGCAAGTGCCTGTTGAAAGCGACAGCGTTTCGGCGCCCCGCCGACACGCGCCTGCAGGGCTGGTTTCGTCGGTCGCAGACGGGACGTTGACGCCCGCGAAGCAGGCGCGGGATAACCGGCTGGCGGGACGAACAAGCTGACGGCGGAGGCCGCAACCGCCGCGGGCCGGATAACAATCGCGAGAGCCTTTGGCGGATTTCCGCCGGAAAGCGCCCGCATCCAGCCGCGTTCCCGCCACGGGAAACCAAACCTTTACCGTGTTGGCGCCATGCTTGGCCCTCATCCCGAAGCCCGCTGCGGCAACCGTCCGGTGCAATCGCGCCGTGAATTCTCTCCACGGTGTCGCTACGATGACCGCGGGCGACGGGCATTGCGAGAGTTGGAACTGATCTGCGAGGCCAAAATGCAACCAGTCGAGACCGGGCGGGCAAAGTCCGAACGTGCCTTCGGGCGTAACCGCCTGAAGGCCGCAACGGCCATCGTGCTCGCCGGGCTGACTTCGCTGCCCGACGCGGCACTGGCCCTCAGCCCTACCATTTCCGGGGCCTCCATGCCCGCGGTCGGTCCGCAGGACTTCTCCGAGGGGCTACCTGCTGCAACGCCGGCCATCGCCTATGGTTCCGGGGACGTGGTGCAGGTCGCGGCGCCCTCCGGCGCGCTGGCGCAGGCGATCGCACTCGCCTCGTCCGGCAAGGGCCGCGAGGCCTATGCGCTGCGCAACACCATGTCCGATCCGATCGACCGGCTGATCATCGACTGGCTGCTGGTGCGCAACGGCGATTCGGTCATGACCTCGTCGATGATCACCGCCTTCGCCCGCGCCGCGCCGGGATGGCCGACGATGAAGCTGTTCCGTGCCCGCGCGGAACAGGCGCTGCAGCGCGAGAACCCGACGCCGCAGGAGGTGATCGACGTGTTCTCGGGCAACCAGCCCGAGACCGCCGACGGCGCGCGCCTGCTCGCCCGCTCGCTGCTTGCGACCGGTCAGGCGCAGGCCGCCGCCAAGGTCATCCGCCACGCCTGGGTCACCGACACCATGTCGGACGTGAACCAGAAGGCGATCATGACCGAGTTCGGCTCGATGCTGACGCCGGCGGACAACATGCGCCGCGCCGAGCTGCTGCTCTATGCGGAGAACGCCAAGCGCGCGCAGGCGCTCGACCCGATCCTGCCGGCGGCCGAACGCGCCTATGTCGACGCGCGCGCCGCGACCATCCGCGAGGCGCCGGACGCCGCGCGGCTGATGGCGGCGGTTCCGGCCTCGATGCGCAACCGGCCGGGCTACAAATATTCGATGATCCAGCTCTATCGCCGCGCCGGGCAATATTCCGACGCCGCGAAGCTGCTGCTGAGCGTTCCCAACGACCGCGCCGCCCAGATCGATCCCGGCGCGTGGTGGGACGAGCGCAAGATGGTCTCGCGCAAGCTGCTCGACCAGGGCGACTACAAGCTCGCCTACCAGATCGTCGCCGACTATGTGCCGGACGGCAACGCCGACGACCTCGACGCCGAGTTCCACGCCGGCTGGTACGCGCTGCGCTTCCTCAACAATCCCAACCTCGCGGTGAAGCACTTCACCCAGCTCGCGCGCTTCGCCAAGACGCCGATCAGCGTCTCGCGCGGGCAGTACTGGCTGGGCCGTGCCCAGGAGGCCCGCGGCGATCGCGGCGCGGCCGCCAACGCCTACCGCGCCGCCGCGGCCTACGGCATGACCTATTACGGCCAGCTCGCCCGCGCGCGCCTCGGCATCCATGCGCCGGGCGTCGGCGGCGTGCCGCAGCCGACCGGGGCCGACAAATCCGCCTTCAGCCGCAATTCGATGGTGCAGGCGGTGCAGCGCATGGCGGCGGCCGGCGCCATCGACAAGACGCTGCCGTTCTTCACCGCGCTCGGCGAGACGCTGCCGACGCCAGGCCAGGTCACGCTGCTCGCCGACCTCGCCGACAAGTACGGCAAGCACCACTTCGCGCTTTCGGTGGCCAAGACCGCGCAGAACCGCGGGCTTCCGGTCGGCGGCCTCGCCTTCCCCACGGCCGGCATTCCGCGCACCACGCAGGTGCCGGCGGACCTGGAGCGCCCGGTGGTCTACGCCATCGCGCGGCAGGAAAGCGTGTTCAATCCGGGTGCGGTCAGTCCGGCGGGCGCGCGCGGCCTGCTGCAGCTGATGCCCGCGACGGCGCAGCTTGTCGCCAAGCGCGCCGGCCTGCCCTATTCGCAGCCGCGCCTGACCAACGACCCCGCCTACAACGCTACGCTCGGCGCGTTCCACCTCGACGAGCTCGTCGGCAACTTCAACGGCTCGTACATCATGACGTTCGCGGCCTACAATGCCGGCCCGCGCCGCGTCAGCGAGTGGATCGCCAAATACGGCGACCCGCGCGATCCGCGCGTCGACGCCATCGACTGGGTGGAGCGGATTCCGTACACGGAAACCCGCAACTACGTGCAGCGCGTGATGGAGAACGTGCAGGTCTATCGCGAGCGGCTCGGCTCCGGCCAGCTCGCCATCGACCGCGACCTGAAGCGCGGCTCCAGCGGCGGCTGAACGGCGCGCCGACCGGACCGGAATGCGAGACCGCGGGGCCTGCCGGCCTTCGCGGTCTTGCCGTTTTCACCCCGCCCGGGAGGCTTTCCGCGCGGACGGTCGAGTGGCGCGGAGAACACAGGGCGGGGTGAATTGCCTGCGCGGAGCGGACGATCACGCCGAATCTTGCCGCAAAGCGCGCGGAACGCCGCGAAAGCACGCCCCGCGACATTGACTTTATTAAGATTATCCGTATTTTGCGCCGCACTGATCGATCGCAATGTGTGATCGACGGGGTCTTCGGCGATGGCTGCAGCCGCCGGCGCGGTGCCGTTCCAAGCGACGGTCGCTCCCTCCGACGATGGTGTCCGAACCCTCCGCCCGGCCCCTTAATCGAAGATCTATTGGATAGATGAGTTTCGATTCTCTCGGCCTGAGCGACAAGGTCCTCGCCGCGGTGACCGCCGCAGGCTACCGTGAGCCCACCCCCATTCAGGCGGGAGCCATTCCGCATGTGCTCGAACGCCGGGACGTGCTCGGCATCGCGCAGACGGGCACGGGCAAGACCGCATCGTTCACCCTGCCGATGCTCACCCTGCTCGAGCATGGCCGCGCCCGGGCCCGGATGCCCCGCACGCTGATCCTCGAACCGACCCGTGAACTCGCGGCGCAGGTGGAGGAGAACTTCTCCCGCTACGGCGTCAACCACAAGCTCACGGTCGCGCTGCTGATCGGCGGCGTCTCGTTCGACGAGCAGGACCGCAAGCTCGGCCGTGGCGCCGACGTGCTGATCGCGACCCCGGGCCGCCTGCTCGACCACGTCGAGCGCGGCAAGCTGCTGCTGCAGGGCGTCGAGGTGCTCGTCATCGACGAGGCCGACCGGATGCTCGACATGGGCTTCATTCCGGATATCGAGCGCATCAGCAAGCTGATCCCGTTCACGCGCCAGACCCTGTTTTTTTCGGCGACCATGCCGCCGGAAATCCAGCGCCTCGCCGACAAGTTCCTGCAGAACCCGGTGAAGGTCGAAGTCAGCCGCGCCGCCTCGACCGCCGACACGGTGACGCAGCAGCTGATCTCCTCCGGCAGCGAGCCCCACGAGAAGCGCTCGGTGCTGCGCCACCTCATCCGCAACGCGGAAAACCTGAAGAACGCCATCATCTTCTGCAACCGCAAGCGCGACGTGCAGACGGTGTTCCATTCGCTGCAGCGCCACGGCTTCTCCGTCGGCGCGCTGCACGGCGACATGGACCAGCACGCCCGCATGGCGATGCTCGACGGCTTCCGCAAGGGCAACATCACGCTCCTGGTCGCCAGTGACGTCGCCGCCCGCGGCCTCGACATTCCGGATGTCAGCCACGTCTTCAATTTCGACGTGCCGCATCACTCCGAAGACTATGTGCACCGCATCGGCCGAACCGGCCGCGCCGGACGCAGCGGCGTCGCGGTCACCATCGTGACGCCGGCCGACAGCAAGCTGCTCACCGCCATCGAGAAGCTGATCGCCCGCGAAATCCCCTGGATCGAGTCTCCGGCGCCGCCGGCGGACGACGGCGAGGAGCCGCGCGCCGAGCGTCGCGGCCGCAGCCGCCGCGGTGCGAAAACGGCCAAGACCGCGGCCCCCGCGCCCGAGGCCGACGCCGAGGCGATTGACGCACCGGCGAAGCCGGCACGGGCGCCGCGGCCGAAGCGCGGCGAGAAGCGCGCTGCGAAGACCGCCGACGAGACTGCCGCCCCGCAGGCCCTGGCCCCGGCTCCGCGTGAGCAGGCTCCCCGCGAGCAGGCCGCACGGGACCAGGCGCCGCGTGAGCGTGCGCCCCGCGATCAGGCCCCTCGCGAGCAGTCCTCGCGCGAGCCGGTCCGTCAGGGTTCGTCGTCCAGCCGCGACCGGCAGCACAACCGCCGCGACCGTCAGGACCGCGACGATCCGCCGGTGATCGGTCTCGGCGATCACGTTCCCGCCTTCCTCCTGCGCCCCGTGCGGCTGCCGAAGCCGTCGAAGGTGGAGGAAATGGAAGACGAGGAGACCTTCGAAGACGCCGAAATCGGCGGGAACTGAGCGTTCCGCGGCAGGATCCCGCGACAGGATCCCCGGCCGAAAAGGCGGAACCGACGGGAAGGCCCCTCGCCTTTCCGCCGGTTGGGACAGCGTCAAGACGTGCGCTTCTTCGGACGTCCGCGTCTTCTTGAGCTGCCGACCTCTCCTTCAAAGTGACCGTGCGTGTCCTTGACGAGCCCGGTGCCGATGACGCGCATCACCGGCGTGGCGTCGTCCATCAGGATTCCGAGCTGGCGCCACGCGGCCCGCAGCTCCGCATCATCGATCCGATATTCCAGGCTCACGCCCGCCATGGATTTTATCCTCCGATCCGGCCTATCTTCAGTGGGCAGCGCCTGAGCCAAAGCGATCTTTGATCGCGTGTATCTCCGGGGTATCCCGCGAAGGGTTTACAACCTTCCAGGCGCTGCATTCCCACCGCACAAAAGTTGAGCATCTTTCAGCAGCCGCCTTGCGCGCCGCCGATTGAAACGCCTCCGCTTCGCGGGGGCGTTTTTCGTTGGCGCAGACGCTGCAAAGGTCGGGTGGCAGGAAAATGGACGGGGCGCGGGCGATCGCGCACCCTGACGGCGCGCTTGAAGGGGCGCCGTCGGGGGCGCGCGCGAGCCGGCGTCCGACGCGGCGCGATCCGTTACCGCCGGCGACGCCGCTGCGCCGATCGGGCCGGCGGCCACCGCATCGCGTCCGGGCTCAGCCGCCCGTGGGGGCGTCAGCCGATGGCTCGGGCGATCCCGGCTGCGAGGTCGCCCTCCGTGCCGCAGTCGATGCCGCCGAGGCCGAGCCACGCCGCGAGGGGCACCAGTTCGGCGGCGACGGCGGCGGCGATGGCCGCCGGATCGTCGCGCTTGCCCGTTCTCGCCTCGCCGTGCGCCGCGATCATCCTCAGCACGCCGGCCGCCCTGTCGGCCTTGAGATCGATTCGGCCGACGAGCCGGTCGCCGAACAGCACCGGCAGCACATAGTAGCCGTGGGTGCGCTTTTCCGCCGGCGTGTAGAACGCGAGCCGGTAATGGAAATCGAACAGCCGAAGCGTGCGGGCGCGCTCCCAGATCAGGGAATCGAACGGCGACAGCAGCGCGGTCGCCTCGATCCGGCGCGGCCGGCGCGCGGCGGGATCGAGGAAGGCCTGGTGCTTCCAGCCGTCGACGGTGACGGGCTGCAGCGAACCGTCCTCGACGAGTTCGGCAATTCGCGCATGGGCATCGGCGGGGCCGAGGCGGAAATAGTCCCTGAGATCGCGGGCGGTGGCGACGCCGAGGGCGCGGGCGGCGATGAGCAGCAGCGCACGCTGGGCCTCCGCCTCCGGCGGGGTCGGCTGCGACAGCACAGCCGCGGGCAGCACGCGCTCGGGCAGGTCGTAGATGCGTTCGAAGCCGCGCCGGGTGGCCGTGGTGAGGCGGCCGGCCCAGAACAGATATTCGACCGCCGTTTTGCCCTCGCTCCAGCCCCACCAGCCGCCCGCGCCCTTGCCGCCTTCGGAGAGTTCGCCGGCCGAAAGCGGGCCGCGCGATGCGATCTCCGCCTCCACGGCATTGATGAAATCGCGCCGCTCGACACCGAACTTGGCAAGGCCGGAATAAATGCCCACCCCCCGGCTGGCCCGCGCCATGCGCCAGCGGAACAGCGGCTGCATCTCCACCGGCAGCAGCGAGGCCTCGTGGCCCCAATATTCGAACAGGGTCTTCTTGCGCGCCCAAGCCGCGCGGTCGAGCACGGCGGTGTCGTAGCTGCCAAGCCGCGAGAACAGCGGCAGGTAGTGCGAGCGCACGAGCACGTTGACGGAATCGATCTGGAGCACGCCGAGCCGGCGGACCGCGCGGTGGAGCACGGCCGCGGAGGGGCCGGCCGCGCTGCCGTCCGCCCGGCGCGTGCGTCCGCCGAAGCCCTGGGCGGCAAGCGCGATCCGGCGGGCCTGCGCCGGAGTCAGGCGCTCCAGCGCGGCGGCACCCGGTCCGGGAAGGGAAATCGCGTCGGCCTCGTTGTCGCCGCCATCCGGATCCTGCTGCATCGCTCGGCGCCTCCCGCAGATTTCGGGCAACCTCTGTCCACACGGTTAAGCCGCACGGGCGACATCGCGATGTGGCGGGTTGCCTTTGCCGGTCCTATGCTGGCGAGACCGGCGCTTTGGGAACGCCGGACAACCATCGACCCGGGGGGACGGATGATGCCCGTTGTTCGACCGATTCGCCTATGCCTTGCCGCCCTCCTCGCCGCCGGCATCGCCATCGCGCCGGTCCGCGCGGCCAATGTCGAGACCATCAACGTGCCCGGGCTCGGGGTGCTGGAGGTCGACAGTTATGACGCAAAGGTGGTCAAGGTCGACCGCGAGAAGCGCAAGGTCTGGCTGAAGGGCCTGAAGGGCAACCAGTACGCCATTCCGGTGCCGCCGGTGTTCGGCCCTCTCGACCGCGTCAAGCCCGGCAACAACCTGCGCATCCGCTTCATCGAGGGCGTGCTGACCGACGTTTCGAAGCCGAAGACGGGCACGCCCGGTCTCGCCATCGACGACACCGTGGTGCAGGGCGAGCTCGACGGCTACCCGGCCGACTTCTTCGCCCGCCGCCTGGTGGCGGTGACGAAGCTGGTGTCGGTCGACGCGGCGAAGGGCACCGCGAGCTTCGAAGGGTTCGACCACGTCATCCATGAGGTCAAGGCGCAGGCGCCTGCGGTGAAGGCCGCGCTGAAAACCATGAGCGTCGGCGATCTCGTGCAGGTGACCTATATCGAGGCGACCTCGATCCGCATCCTGAGCTGAGGCGAAAACGGGCGGCGGCGGACACGGCCGCGGACGTTGTGCGGGCCGCTGGCGCAGATCGCGCGGGCGGCCCTTTTGCGTGCGCGAAGGCTTCGATGAGGTCGGTATCGATGGGCCGGGTCGGAGCGTTCCGTTGCCGTTCCCGCGACCTGCGCCCGCCGGAGACCATCACGGAGCGGGCGGCCGGCAGAGGGACATGACCGTGCGGCGCAGCCACCGATGCGCCGGATCGGCCTCCATGCGCGGATGCCACATCATCGAGACGGCGATTTCCGGCGTCGCGACCGGAAGCGCGAAGCTGGCGAAACCCTGAGAAAGCGCCTCGTCGGCGAGGCAGGACTGCGGAACGAGCGCGACCAGATCGGACTGACGGGCGATCCGCAGCGCGTCCGCAAAGCCCGGCACCACGGCGACGATCTCGCGACGAAGCGAGAGGGCCTCCAGCGCGACATCAACCGGGCCGGTGAAACTGCCCCTGCGCGAGGCCACAACGTGGCGAGCGGCAGCGTAAAGCGCCGGCGACATCGGCGCCGACAGCATGGGATGGCCGCTCCGCACGGCGGCGACGAACCGGTCGCGGAACAGGAGGTGGGTGCGCACCTCCGGAGCGAAGGCGCCGAGCACCCCGATTTCGAGATCGATCTCGCCATCCCGCAGCGGCCCGGCCTCCTTGGCCGGTTTCGGCGCGAACCGCAGCCGCGCGCGCGGCGCGGCAGCCGTGACGGCGGCGACCAGCGGAGCGGAGAACAACCCGACGAATCCCTCGTTGGCGCGGATGGTGAACGTCCGCTCAAGGGCCTTGAGATCCAGCCGGTCGGGCTGCGGGCTCAGAACGTCGCGCGCCTCGCGGGCGAGCGTGTGAACCCGATCCCTGAGTTCCATGGCGCGCGGCGTCGGCACCAGGCCCCGGCCTGCCCGCACCAGCAACGGGTCGCCGGTGGCGGCGCGCAGCCGCGCGAGCGTCCGGCTCATGGCCGAAGAACTCAGCCCGAGGCGACGCGCGGCGCCCGTCACGCTGGCTTCCGACAAGAGGGCGTCGAGCGCGGGGAGCAGATTGAGATCGATGGGGTCCATGAGGGCACTCCGACCGTCATTTGCAGCGGATATGGCGCAGGACGCAACAATAGTGTGCATCTCATGCGTCTGGCGCGGTGTCACGCGGCCCACCATCCTCAATGGCATTCGAGGATGAAAGGAATGCCCATGACACAGGAACAAGCAGACAAGACCGCCGGAACGATCCTGATCGTCGGCGCATCGCGCGGCCTCGGCCACGCCATGGCGGCGGAGTTCGTCCGGCGGGGCTGGAGCGTGATCGGGACGGTGCGCGGCGGCGGACGGACGTTGCTGCACGATCTCGCCGACACATATCCCGGCCGCGTCGAAATCGAGCAGCTCGACATCACCGAGCCACGCGAGATCGCCGGCCTGCGCGAGCGCCTTGCCGGGCGCCGCCTCGACATGCTGTTCGTCAATGCCGGGACCGCCAATGCCGATCAGGACGAGACGATCGCCGACGTTTCGACGGAGGCGTTCGTGCGGGTGATGGTGACCAACGCGCTCGGCCCCATGAGGACGATCGAGGGCCTGCAGGGGCTGGTGACGCCCGCCGGCACCATCGGCGTGATGTCCTCCGGCCAGGGCAGCATCGCCAACAACCTCAAGGGCGGCCACGAGGTCTATCGCGGGTCCAAGGCGGCACTGAACCAGTATATGCGCAGCTATGCCGCGCGCCATGCGGGCGAGCCCCGCGCGCTGGTTCTCGTCGCCCCCGGCTGGATCAGGACCGACCTCGGAGGCCCGGACGCGCCGTTCGGCCTGGACGAGACCGTGCCGCAGATCGTGACCATGCTGCTGGCGCAAGAAGGACAGCCGGGCCTTCGATATCTGGACCGCGAGGGGCGCACGGTTCCGTGGTGAGGGCGCGAGCGGCCGGTGGCAGCTGCGGTGTTTTATCCGGGTATAATTGACGGAGATATTTCATCCGGGTATTAACGGCCAATGTGTTTCAAGCAGTGGGCGCGGCGATGATCCTGACGACGGCAGACGGCATCCGGCTCGGCTGGGACGGGTTCGGCGATGCCAAGGGGGAGCCCGTGCTGCTGATCGCGGGGCTGGGGACGCAGAGGATCCGGTGGACGCGGTCCTTCTGCGCGGCGCTCGTCGCGGGCGGCTGCCGCGTCATCCGCTTCGACAACCGGGACAGCGGCGGCTCCACTCATTTCAGCGCGTCGGCGCCGCCGGATTTCGGTGCGCTCGCCGCCGCGCTCATGGCCGGGCGCCGGCCCGATGTGCCCTACACGCTCGATGACATGGCGGCCGATGCAATCGGGCTTCTCGATGCGCTCGGCATCCCGCGGGCGCACGTCGTCGGCCGCTCGATGGGGGGCATGATCGCGCAGGTCATGGCAAGCGAGCATGGCGACCGGGTGATGTCGCTGACCTCGATCATGTCGGGCACGGGCAATCCGGCGCTGCCGCAGGCGGCCCCGGACGTGATGGCGATGATGATGCGCCCGGCGCCCGATCCGGCATCCGATCCGGAGGGTTTTCTGGCAGTGCGCCTCGCGTTCGCGCGCCGGATCGCCGGGACGGGATATGCCTTCGATGAGGATGCCCAGCGCGCACTGCTGCTCGAAGAGGCGGCGCGCGGCCACGATCCGGCCGGAACGGCGCGCCAGATCGCGGCCATGGCGGTGGCGGGAGACCGGCGCGGGCGGCTCGCGACCATCGCGGTGCCGGCGCTCGTCATCCACGGCACCGACGACCCGTTGATCCCGCCCGCCTGCGGCCTCGACACCGCGCACGCCATCCCGAACGCGCGCTATCTGCCGATCGAAGGGATGGGGCACGACCTGCCGGCGGAGATCGAAGGGAGGATCGCCGACGCGATCCTCACCGTCGTGAAGGCGGGCACGCGGCGGCGGTGATCCATGACGTCGCCGGCGGACGGCCGGCGGGCGCCGATTCCGAACGCTATTTGCGCCAGGTCAGCGCGGCGGAGGCGGCGTAGTTGAACACGGCGCTGATGATCGCCCCGGCGAGGCCGGCGAACCAGAGGCCGGTGTCCATCTGGAACAGCCAGCTTGCGACGCCGACATTCGCGAGCGTGCCGAGCGAGCAGACCAGATAGAAGCTGGCGAGGCCGACGAGGAAGCTCACGCCCCGGAGGCGGCGGTCGCGATAGGTGAGCTGGTTGTTGAGCACGAAGTTCCACGTCATCGCCGCGAAGGTGGCGATGAGCTGCGCCCACGAGAACTCGAGCTTCAGGAGGTTGAAGACGAGCGTGAGCACCGCGAGGTTGACGACGACGCCGGAGGCACCGACGCCGAGATACATCAGGAAGCGTGTGGGAAGCACGCCGCCGGTGATCTTGGAGAACAGCAGGCCGAGATATTCGGCGGTGACGAGGCTGTCGAGCTTCGATTCCCCGGCGAGACGCTCGCGGAAGGTGAACGGAATCTCCGCGGTCTTCAACTTGGAGCGCGACGAGGCGACGATATCAAGCAGGATCTTGAAGCCCTGACGGGAAAGATCGTCCGCCGTCTCCTCCACCTTCTCGCGGCGGATCATGAAGAAGCCGCTCATCGGATCCGACAATTCGATCCTGAGGAACTTGCGCGCGAGTGTGGTCGCAAGCGTGCTGCCCCACTGGCGGACGGACGACAGCCCGCCGGTCGACGATCCGCCGTCGACATAACGGCTGCCGACAACGAGGTCGGCGCCGTCCTGGATGGCCTTGTACATCGCCGGCAGGATGGATTCGTCGTGCTGGAGGTCGGCGTCCATCACCGCGACGGTGGGCGCGGAACTCGACAGGATGCCCTCGATGCAGGCGCCGGCAAGGCCGCGGCGGCCGACGCGGCGGATGCAGCGCACCCGGCCGTCGCGCGCGGACAGGTCCTTGACCACGCGATAGGTGCCGTCCGGCGAGTTGTCGTCGACGAAGATCACTTCCCAGCGGATGCCGCCGAGTTCGGCGTCCAGCCGCCGCACGAGCTCGGCCACGTTCGCGCTCTCGTTATAGGTCGGAACGACGATCGACAGGTCGGGAGCGGCGGAAATCTGCGGCGATGCGTTCATGCGGTCCGTGTCGCGAACAATTCGGGCGAGGCTGGTCCCGCGGCCGGGTTGCGAGCGGCCCGGCGGGGAGGAACTCCCGGCGCAGGCGACAGGCGGCGCGCCGGACCCGTCTCCCGGGCCAATGGCATGGGTGTGCTCTAATGCGCGCGCGGCGAACTGTCCACCGGCAAGGCGCGCACATGTCCGCGCGGCCGCGGTTTGCGACCGGCAGACGGCGGTCTCCGCGTCTGCGTTCCCCTCTTTCCCCTTTGCCTTGCGATAACTATGATCCGCCGCTCACGCGCGACCTCCGCGCAATCAGGACCCATCGGGAGCGGCGCAGACGCCGCGGACGGAACGGCACGAAACACGATGCTCAATCAACTGCGCCGCGGCGCCGGCAACTGGCTCGCGAAAATCCTCATGGGCCTCCTCGTCGTGTCGTTCGTCATCTGGGGTGTCGCGGATGCGTTCCGCGGAATGGGCATGTCCACGGTCGCGACCGTCGGCGGTACCGAGGTGCCCCTCACCCGCTTCCAGCGCGATTATGCCCGCGCGATGCAGGCGCTCAGCCAGAATGTCGGCGGCCCGGTCTCGCCGGCCGACGCGGCGGCCTATGGCCTGCCGCAGCAGGTGCTGAGCCAGATCGTGACCGAGACGGTGATGAACAACACCGTCGATGCGCTCGGCGTCGGCGTCACCGACGAGGAACTGCTGCGCCAGATCCAGGCCGACCCGAACTTCAAGGGCGCCGACGGCAAGTTCGATCCGAACCGGATGCGGGCGATCCTCGCCGCCAACGACCTTGCCGAGGCGGATTATGTCAACGCCATCCGCGGGCTTTCCGAGCGCCGGCAGATCATGGAGGGCCTGTTCTCCGGCATCACCGCGCCGGAGATCATGCTGAAGGCGCTCTATACCTACGGCAACGAGCAGCGCACCGTACGCTATATCGACGTGCCGCCCCAGGCCGCCGGCAAGATCGCCGAGCCGACCGACGCGGACCTCAAGACCTATTTCGACGCCCACAAGGCGGAGTTCTCGGCGCCGGAATACCGCTCGTTCCAGGTGGCGACGCTCGATCCCGTGACGCTCGCCGCCTCGACGCCGGTCTCCGAGGAGGACGTGAAGGCCGACTACGAGCGCAATGCCGCCAAGTACGGCACGCCCGAGCGCCGCAACGTCCAGCAGATTCCGTTTCCGGACCGCACCTCGGCGGACGTCGCGCTCGCCAAGCTCTCGGCCGGCAACCCGCTCTCCGACATCCTCGCCGAGCGCAAGCTGAGCCCGGCCGACATCGATCTCGGCCTCGTCGCCAAGACCGGCCTGATCGATCCGAAGGTGGCCGACGCGGCCTTCTCCGCCGCCCCGAACCAGCCGATCGTCGTCGACGGCCGTTTCGGCCCGGTGATCGTGATCGTCACCGAGATCAAGCCGGGCGAGACCAAGCCGCTCGCCGAGGTCGAAGGCGACATCAAGCGGCAGATGGCGGAGGACCTCGCGCGCCGCAACCTGCTCAACATCTACGATCAGGTCGAGGACGCGCTCTCCGGCGGCCAGTCGCTGAAGGAGATCGCCGACAAGTTCCACCTCGCCTTCGTCGAAGTCGGCTCGGTCAGCCTGAACGGGCTCAGCCCGCAGGGCGACGCGGTCAATGTGCCGGGCGGACAGCCGGTGCTCGCCGCCGCGTTCCAGGCGGACAGCGGCAGCGATTCGGATGCGGTGAAGCTCGCGAGCGGCGGCTATGCCTGGGTCGACCTGACCCAGACCACGCCGGCCCGCGACCGCACGCTGGACGAGGTGAAGGCCGACGTCGCCTCCGCGTGGAAGGCGGAGAAGACCCAGGCGGCGCTGACGGCCAAGGCCGCCGAGATCGCCGAGGCGGTGCGCAAGGGCCAGAGCCTCGATGACGCCGCCAAGGCGCTCGACGTCGACGTGATGACGACGGCGCCGTTCAAGCGCTCGGGTCCGGTGCCGGGCCTGTCGGCGGGCGCCATCGCGGCGGCCTTCCGCAGCGCCAAGGGCTCCGTCGCCACCGCCGCCTCCGCGACCGGCGGCCAGTCGGTCATCGTGGTGTCGGACGTGTACGACCCCGACTTCGATCCCACGCTGCCGGATTCCGTCACGCTCGCCGATCAGGCCGGCCAGTCGGTCGGCAACGCGCTGCTGTCGGAATATGTCTCCTCGCTGGAGGCCTCCGAGGGCATCAAGATCAACCAAGCCGCCGTCACGCAGGTCGTGGCGCCGGGCCAGGGGTCGTAACAACGATCGTAACGGGATCGTGACGGCGCCACGACCGCACGACGGCCGACCGCCTCGGGCCCGCGCCGGGCCGGCCGGACGGCCGAGCCGGGCGGCGCGCGACGAGACAGGACGAGGATACCGATGGCCGAGCTGAAGCCCTATATCGCCAAGGTCGCCGCGGGCCTGCCCCTCGACCACGACGAGGCGCGGGCCGCCTTCGACGTGATCATGGCCGGCGAGGCGACCCCGGCACAGATCGGCGGGTTCCTGATGGGCCTGCGGGTGCGGGGCGAGACCGTCGACGAGATCGCGGGCGCCATCGGCACCATGCGCGCGCGGATGCTGCCCGTGGAGGCGCCGGCCGAGGCGATCGACGTGGTCGGCACCGGCGGCGACAATGTCGGCACCTACAACATCTCGACCTGCACCGCCTTCGTCGTCGCGGGCTGCGGCGTACCCGTCGCCAAGCACGGCAACCGGGCACTGTCGTCGAAATCCGGCGCGGCGGACGTGCTGGCCGCGCTCGGTGTCGCCATCGACATCGGACCGGAGCGGATCGCAGCCGCCATCCGCGAGGCCGGGCTCGGGTTCATGTTCGCGCCGGCCCACCACGCCGCGATGAAGCATGTCGGCCCGGCGCGCGTGGAACTCGGCACCCGCACGGTGTTCAATCTGGTCGGCCCGCTTTCCAATCCGGCGAGCGTGCGGCGCCAGCTTGTCGGCGTCTACGACCGCCGCTGGATCGAGCCGGTCGCGACGGTGCTGGCGGCCACGGGCTCGGTTTCCGCGTGGGTGGTGCATGGCTCGGACGGGCTCGACGAGATGACCGTCACCGGGCCGACCCACGTCGCGGCGCTGTCCGGCGGAACGGTTTCGGTGTTCGACGTGACGCCGGAGGAGGTGGGCCTGCGCCGCTGGCCGCTCGACGAGCTGAAGGGCGGCGACGGCGCCCACAACGCCGAGGCGCTCCGTTCCGTGCTCGATGGCGCCCCCGGCGCCTATCGCGACATCGTGCTGCTGAATTCCGCCGGGGCGCTCGTCGTCGCCGGCCTTGCCGGGACCCTCGCCGACGGCGTTGCCCGCGCGGCGCAGTCGATTGATTCCGGCGAGGCGAAAGCGCGCCTCGCCGCCCTGGTGCGCGTGACCAACGCCGCACCGCAGAGCGCGTAGGAGCGCGATGATGACGACATCAACAGCCACCGGCGCGGCCCGCGAGAAGGTCGACATCCTCGCCCGCATCGAACTCTACAAGCGCGCCGAGATCGCCGCCGCGAAGGCCGCCGTGCCGGAGGAGGACATCCGCCGGCTTGCCGCCTCCACCCTGCCACCGCGCGGCTTCATGGCGGCGCTGCAGAAAGCGATCGCCGCCGGCCGCACGGCGCTCATCGCCGAGATCAAGAAGGCGAGCCCGTCGCGCGGGCTGATCCGCGCGGATTTCGACCCGCCTGCGCTCGCGCGCGCCTATGCGGCCGGCGGCGCGGCCTGCCTTTCGGTGCTGACCGACGCACCGTCGTTCCAGGGCAGCGACGAGTTCCTGATCGCCGCCCGGGCCGCGGTTTCGCTGCCGGTGCTGCGCAAGGACTTCCTGTACGAGCCCTATCAGGTCTACCAGTCGCGCGTGCTCGGGGCCGATTGCGTGCTCGTCATCATGGCCGCCCTCGACGATGCCGAGGCGGGCGCGATCACCGAGACGGCGCTCTCGCTCGGCATGGACGTGCTGGTGGAGGTGCATGACGAGGCGGAACTGGAGCGCGCGCTCGCCCTGCCCTCGTCGATGATCGGCATCAACAACCGCAACCTGCGGACGTTCGAGACCTCGCTCGCCAATTCGGAGCGGCTGGCGCCGCTGGTGCCGCCGGACCGGCTGCTGGTGGGCGAATCCGGAATCTTCACGCCGGAAGATGTGGCACGACTGTCGAAGATCGGCATCAAGACGCTGCTCGTCGGCGAGAGCCTGATGCGCGAGGACGATGTGAGCGGCGCGACGCGGCGGCTGCTGACGCCGCGGGCCTGACGGCCGCGCGGACGGCACGCACGCGGGCAGGAGATGGGGCGATGGCCTGCACGACAGACGACGACGCCGCGGCGCGGGACGGGGCCGACGGCGAGGCGCCCCGGCTGAGCCACCTCGACGCGAGCGGCGCGGCGCGGATGGTGGACGTTTCCGCGAAGCCGGCGACCGAGCGCGTGGCGGTGGCGGCCGGTGTGGTGAGGATGGCGCCGGAGACGCTGGCGCTCGTCGTGGCCGGCAACCTCAAGAAGGGCGACGTGCTGGGTGCCGCCCGAATCGCCGGCATCATGGCCGCCAAGCGCACCAGCGACCTCATTCCGCTGTGCCACCCGCTGATGCTGCAATCCGTGGACGTTGCGATCGAGCCGGATGCCGCCCTGCCCGGCCTGAGGGTCACCGCGACCGCGAAACTGATCGGCACGACCGGCGTCGAGATGGAGGCGCTGACGGCGGTGTCGGTCGCCTGCCTCACCATCTATGACATGGCGAAGGCCGTGGACCGGGGCATGATCGTGACGGACATCCGCCTCGTGTCAAAATCCGGTGGCCGATCCGGCGACTGGCGGGCGGACGGCGCCTGAGCCGGTGGGCCGGCACTTCGGAAGCGCGACGTTCGGACAGAGCTCTTTCGGATTTCCAGACTGAACGCGGCGCGCCGCCGGATCGCTTCGATCCGGCCAAGCGGCACCCGCGTCGAACCGGCGAGGACACCATGGCATCGGATTCCGCTGCAAAGTCGCCGGCACGCAAGCCGCTGATGCCGGTCGACGAGGCAGCAGCGCGGATTCTGGCCGGCGCCGAACCCGCCGGAGAGGACTGGATCGCCATCGACGAGGCGGCCGGACGCGTGCTCGCCGCCGATCTCGTCGCAAGGCGCACCCAGCCGCCGTTCGACGCCTCCGCGATGGACGGCTATGCGGTGCGCGCGGCCGATGTGGTTCCGGGCGCGCACTTGCGCAGGACCGGCGAAGCCGCAGCAGGCCGGCGCTTTGCCGGCGAGGTTGGTCCCGGCGAGGCGGTGCGCATCTTCACCGGCGCGCCGGTGCCCGCCGGCGCCGATGCCGTGCTGATCCAGGAAAACACCCGCACCCTCGGCGAAGACGCCATCGAGGCGACCGAGGGCGTGAAACCAGGCGCCAACATCCGCCGCGCCGGGCTCGATTTCCGCGCCGGCGAGACCGTGCTCGCCACGGGCACGCGGCTCGATTTCCGCACGCTGTCGCTGGCCGCCGCCGCCAACCACGCGACCGTGCCCGTGCGCCGCCGTCCGAAAGTCGCTGTTCTCTCGACCGGAGACGAACTGGTGCCGCCGGGCGCGGAACCCGGACCCGACCAGATCGTCGCCTCGAACCATCTCGGCATTGCCGCCCTCGTCGCGGCGAACGGCGGCACCGCGTTGCCGCTCGGCATCGCCGGCGACACGGTGGCCGACATCGCCGGCCGGATCGCACAGGCGGTGGAAGGCGAAGCAGACGTCATCGTCACCCTCGGCGGCGCCTCCGTCGGGGACCACGATCTCGTCGCGGCGGCGCTCGCCCGCGAGGGTGTGGCGCTCGATTTCTGGAAGATCGCGATGCGGCCCGGCAAGCCGGTGATGTTCGGCCGGCTCGGCGGGACGCGCGTGCTGGGCCTGCCGGGAAACCCGGTCTCGAGCATGGTCTGCGGGCTGGTGCTGCTCGCGCCGCTGGTGCGCGCCCTCGCCGGCATCGCGCCCGTTGCGCCGCTGGTGGAGACCGGCATTCTCGGCGCGCCGGTGCGGCAGAACGATGTGCGGCGGGACTATATGCGCGCGCGGATGGCGACCGGCGCGAGCGGCACGCCGGTGATCACGCCGATTCCGGTGCAGGATTCCTCGATGATCTCCGCCATCGCCGCGGCCGGCGCGCTCCTCATCCGCGAACCGCACGAGGCGGCGGCGGATGCCGGCGCGCCGTGCCGGTTCATCCGGCTCTGACGCGTCTCTGTCCGTCCAATTCGTCTTCCGCCCGTCCTGAAATCTCAGGCGATCCGGGACGCGGCCTGACGCGGATCGGCGGCGTCGACGATGCGCAGGGTGACGCGGGCGGGATCGAAGATGTCCGGCCCGAGTGCACCCGCGAAGTGGAAGCTCTCGCCCTTGGCGGCGAGAAGCGCGCGGCCGAGATCGCGATCGGCGGCGCGGAAGGCGATGGCATCCATCCGCCCGCCGTCGCCGGCGACGATGGAGGTCTTGACGTGGCCCTGGCCGACCACCCGCACATCGGCGATGCGATGGGCGGGAAAGACGAACACCGGCTCGGGATGGCCGGCGCCGTAGGGACCGGCGCGCTCGATGGTATCGACCAGAGCGCGGTTCGCGCCGCTCGCCGTCATCGCGCCATCGAGCTTGAGGCCGTCGGAGGCGCGGGCGGCGGCGACGGACGCGGCCAGCCGTTCGTCGAGGAAGGCTTCGAGATCGGCGATCCGGTCCTTGGCGACCGTCAGGCCCGCGGCCATGGCGTGGCCGCCGCCCTTGAGGATCAGGCCCTCGTCGGCCGCCGCGCGGATCGCAGCGCCGAGATCGACGCCGGTGACGGAGCGGCCGGAGCCGGTGCCGCGGCCTTCCGGATCGAGCGCGATGGCGATGGCCGGCCGGCCCGTGCGCTCCTTCAGGCGGGCGGCGACGAGCCCGACCACGCCGGGATGCCAGCCCTCGTCGAACACGAGCGCGACGGCGCGCTCGGGCGCGAGCGCGATCATGGCATCGGCCTGGGCGAGCGCGGCGGCCTCGATATCCTGGCGCGCGCGGTTGAGGGCATCGAGTTCCGCCGCGATGGTCGCCGCCAGGGCCGCATCGTCGGACGACAGCAGCCGCGAGCCGAGGGCGGAATCGCCGATGCGGCCGCCGGCATTGATGCGCGGCCCGATCAGGAAGCCGAGATGATAGGGCGTCGGCGCGCCGGTCAGCCGCGCGGCGTCGGCGAGCGCGGCGAGGCCGGGATTGCCGCGCCGGCGCATCACCTCCAGCCCGCGGGCGACGAAGGCGCGGTTGAGGCCCTTCAGCGGCACGACATCGCAGACCGTGCCGAGCGCGACGAGATCGACGAGGGACATCAGGTCCGGCTCGCGGCCGGGAAAGGCGCGGCGGGCCCGCAGCACGCGGTTGAGCGCGACCGACAGGAGGAAGGTGACGCCGCAGGCGGCGAGGTGGCCGAGGCCGGACAGATCGTCCTGCCGGTTCGGGTTGACGATGGCGACCGCCGGCGGCAGGCGCTCGCCCGCCGGGTGATGATCGACGACGACGACATCGAGACCGCGACGGGCGGCGATCTCGAGCGCCTCGTGGCTGGAGGTGCCGCAATCGAGCGTCACCATCAGCCGCACGCCGGCCTCTGCGAAGCGCTCGACGGCGGCGTTGGAGACGCCGTAGCCCTCGGTGGAGCGATCGGGAATGTGAAGCAGCGGATCGAGGCCGAGCGCCCTCAGGTGGCGCACGAGGATCGCCGCGGAAGTGGCTCCGTCGACATCGTAATCGGCGAGGACGCCGACGGTCTCGCGCCGGGCCACCGCATCGGCGAGCCGCTCGGCGGCCGCGACCATGCCGGTGACGACGGCGGGGTCGGGCATCAGGTCGCGCAGCGTGGGGGCGAGGAAGGAATCGACGGCATCGAGCGGCACGGACCGGCCGGCGAGCACCCGGCCCATCACGTCCGGCAGGCCGTGGCGCTGGGAGATCGCCGTCGCCTCCGCCGTGCCCCGGTCGTCGAGACGCGCCAACCAACGCCTGCCCGTCAACGAGCGGGAGACGCCGAGCATCGGCCGCACGGCGGCTTCACCCGCAGCCTCTGAAAATCGCGCAAGCATCATGATCGAGAAGTGGCAGAAATGGCTGAGTCGGGCAATCGTCGTGGACCGCGGGCCAGCGCGTTCTGCCGATCGCGGGCGATCCGGGGAATTGTTCGCGGCCGTGAACGGGCGAGGCCGCCGGTTCCCTGCGCTGTTTCCATCCGGCCGGAAAGCGGCCTAAGCTCGTCTGGACCGCCTCCAACCGACGCCCGAGATCGCGATGCTGATTGCCCAGCTTTCCGACCCGCACCTGCGACCGCGCGGCGTGCTCTACCAGGATCGGGTCGATTCCAATGCGATGTTCGAGGCCGCGATCCGGCACCTCAACGGCCTCGTTCCGGCGCCGGACGTCGTGATCCTCAGCGGCGATCTGGTGGACGAGGGAACGGAGGCGGAATATGCCGCCGCGCGGGAGATGCTGGCCGGCATCCGCCAGCCACTCCTGATGATCCCCGGCAATCACGACGAACGCGAGGCCTTCCGGCGGAGCTTTCCGGAGATGGCGTTCGGCTCGGGAACGGGTCCGCTGCACTTCGCCGATGGCAGCCACGGGCCGGTCCGCATCGTCGGGTTCGACGTCACGGTTCCCGGCGACCATCACGGCGACATCGACGACGCGGCCGCGGCCTGGCTCGACGAGGCCCTGGCCGCAGAGCCGGACCGGCCGACGCTGATCATGATGCACCAGCCGCCGTTCGAGAGCGGCATCCCCTATATCGATCTCTATCGCTGCTTCAACGGCGACCGGCTCGCCGCCATCGTCGCGCGCTATCCGGCGGTCGAGCGCATCGTGTGCGGCCACATCCACCGCGTGATGCAGACGCGCTTCGGCGGCACGGTGCTGTGCACGGCACCGAGCACGACGACGGCGATCGCGCTCCGCCTGTCGGAGGACGCGGAGCCGGCCTCCTATATCGAGCCCCCGGCGATGCTCCTGCACCGCTGGACGCCGGACACCGGCCTCGTCACCCATCTGGTGCCGATCGGGACGTTCCCGGGGCCGCTGCCGTTCGCATAGCGGCCGCCCCGGCCTGCCCGCGATGCGGGATGCGTTGACGCCTGTCCCGCACCCATGCGATAGAAATCGCATGATCACGACGACCGCGACCCTGCTTCGACTTTCCGGCCCGACCTTCTGAGGAAGGCGGGTTTTCGTCGTTGCTTTCGGGTTCCTAGATCGCCGGTCGTGTCATGCCCTCCATTGATCATCCGCACGCATCCCATCGCCTGATCTCGGGCGGACGCGCGTTCCGCCGTGCGGGCCTGCGTACGCTTCGACTTATCGGCAGCCGTCGGGATTGACGGCATCCCGGCGGCTGTCCGCTGCGCCGAACGCCTCCTCCGTGCCATCCCTGCGGTTCGCTGCTGCGCCCGGCGCGCCATCAAACCGCAAGAGACTGTCCCCATGTTCCAGACGGAGCCGGCCCCGCGCGCCGGCATTCCCGTCCCGATGATCGCCAAGGCCATGCTGAAGCACCCCGAAACGAAGTACCGCCCGTTCCTCTCCCCCGTCGACCTGCCCGACCGGCAATGGCCCTCCCGCCGCCTGACCAAGGCGCCGCGATGGGTTTCGACCGACCTGCGCGACGGCAACCAGGCGCTCGCCAATCCGATGAATGTCGAGCAGAAGATGCGGTTCTACCGCATGCTGCTCGATGTCGGCTTCAAGGAGATCGAGATCGGATTTCCCTCGGCGTCGCAGACCGAGTTCGACTTCGTCCGCAGCCTGATCGAGGGCAACCTCATCCCCGACGACGTGTTCGTGCAGGTGCTGACCCAGTCGCGCGCCGACCTGATCGCGCGGACGTTCGAATCGCTGGAAGGCGCGAAGAAGGCCATCGTCCACCTCTACAACGCCACGGCGCCGCTGTTCCGGCGCGTGGTGTTCAGGATGGAAAAGGCGGAGGTGATCGAACTCGCCGTCACCGGTGCCCGCACCATGCTGGAGGAGGCCCGGCGGCGGCCGGAGACGACCTGGCAGTTCGAATATTCGCCGGAGACGTTCTCGTTCACCGAGCCGGAGTTCGCGCTGGAGATCTGCGAGCGTGTGCTCGACGTATGGCAGCCGACGGCGGACGCGCCGGTCATCCTGAACCTGCCGGCGACGGTCGAGGTCGCCATGCCGAACGTCCATGCCGACCAGATCGAATGGTTCTGCCGCAACATCTCGCGGCGCGACGCGGTCGCGATCAGCCTGCACCCGCATAATGACCGCGGCACCGCGGTCGCGGCCACGGAGCTCGGCTTGCTGGCGGGCGCCGACCGCGTGGAAGGCTGCCTGTTCGGCAACGGCGAGCGCACCGGCAATGTCGACATCGTGACGCTGGCCCTGAACCTCTACACGCAGGGCGTCGATCCCGGTCTGAACTTCGACGATCTCGGCGCGGTGGTGCGCACGGTCGAGCACTGCAACGCCCTGCCGGTGCATCCGCGCCATCCCTATGCCGGCGAACTCGTGTTCACGGCGTTCTCCGGCTCCCACCAGGACGCCATCAAGAAGGGCTTCGCGGCCCACGAGACGCGCAATGACGGCTTCTGGGAAATGCCCTATCTGCCGCTCGATCCGACCGATGTCGGCGGCAACTACGAGGCGGTGATCCGCGTCAACAGCCAGTCCGGCAAGGGCGGCGTCGCCTGGGTGCTGGAACAGGACAAGGGCCTGAAGCTGCCGCGCCGGCTGCAGGTGGATTTCAGCCGCCGGGTTCAGGTGCTCGCCGACGAGACCTCGAAGGAACTGACGGCCGAACACATCTGGACCGCGTTCGAGGAGGCCTATCACCTCGGTGGCCGGCAGACGTTCGAACTCGTCAGCTTCGACGACACGCGATCGCCGCGCGGCGGCACGGAACGGGTGTTCGTCGGCCGCATCCGCAAGGGCGCCGAGGAAGTCACCGCGTCCGGACGCGGCAACGGCCTGCTGTCGGGAACCGTCGCGGCGCTGAACGACCAGTTCGGCCTCGGCATCGAGATCATCGACTACCAGGAACACGCGCTGCGGCGCGGATCGGATTCGCAGGCCGCCGCCTATGTCGAATGCAAGCTGCCGGACGGCCGCGTGGTGTTCGGCGTCGGCATCGACGACGACGTCGCCGCCGCCTCGGTGAAGGCGGTCATCAGCGCCGCCAACGCCGCCTGAGGCAGGCGGCCCCGCGAGACCGGGGCAGGGTTGCGCCCTGCCCCGTCCGCAATGGCGGGGGACGACCGGATATCCGCTGTCGTGCCGTCGGCCTGCGCTTATGCGGCCAGCGCCTGGATCTGGGCCTGAGCCGCTTCCAGCGCCCGCTTCTGCATCTCTTCGCCCAGCGCCAGCCCTTCGGCCCGCACGAAGCTCAGATCCGTCACGCCGAGGAGGGTGAAGAAGGCGGTGAGGTGGCCTTCCTGATGGTCGAATGCGGCATAGGGGGAGCCGGAGGTGAAGATGCCGCCGCGCGAGGACACGACAATCACCTTCTGGTTGCCGCACAAACCTTCCGGGCCACTGGCACCGTAACGGAACGTCTTCCCCGGCACCGCGATGTGATCGAGCCATATCTTCAGTTGCGACGGGATGCCGAAATTGTACATCGGCGCGCCGATCACGACGGTGGTGGCCGAGAGAAACTCTTCCAGCACGACCGGATCGCCCCCGCCTATCTGCATGAGGTGCGGCAGCGGCTGGGATGCAAGATCACGGAACACCACCGTTTCGGAGGGGTTCGCGGCCTTGAGGTGGGCCACGACCTCCGCGCTGAGGGAGCGGCTGACGCTGTTGGCGCCGTTTATGCTGCTATCGACATGCAGTATGGTCATCGAAACGCATCCTAGTTTCACCAGGTAACCTGGTTCCATTACGATGCAGAGGATATTGAGAGAACCACGGCGGCACGCAAGGAGGCACTTTGATGTTGCAGAGGCACACCGAGGTAACCACCGAATTTAGAAGAGACGAGTGCAATCCTATCACCCGAGATGTTCTGACGCGGGTGGGAGATAAATGGACTGTCTTTACAGTCGTTGTTCTTGGAGGCGGCCCGAAGCGCTTCAATGAACTGAAACGTTCCATCGACGGCATTTCGCAGCGGATGCTGACATTGACGCTCCGGACGCTGGAACGGGATGGAATCGTGACGCGGAGCGTTTTTCCCACGGTGCCGCCGCGCGTGGACTATGCCCTGACGCCGCTCGGCATGACGCTGCTGCGGACGTTGAAAGATCTCCACGACTGGGTCAGCAGCAATGCGGACGAGATCACGCAGGCGCGGGCCGCGTTCGACCGCAGGAGCGCAGTTCAACAGCCGCTATAGCGCGGGCGGCGACCGCGCTCACGGGCAGAGTCTGCTGGCCGATCGCGGCGACGACAGCGACGGCCTTCCGGTCAAGGCGGATGTGGCAACGCGGGAGAATACCCCGTTCAGACCGAACCGGTCTGAACGACGAGGATCGCCTGAAAGCTTTGAATCCGGAGCGATTTCTTGCCGATCGGATGATTTCATCCGTTCAAACTGCGGTCTCACCGGGGCAGGGGTGCGCCGTGCCCCAGTCCGCGCTGCCGGTGGAGGCCGCTAGTGCATATCCCGTTCAGATCGGATCCATCTGAACGATAAGGATATGCTCTAGCTTTTGACTCTGGAGCGATTTCTTGTCGATCTGATGATTCCATCAGATCGGAAAGCGCTCTACCCCTCGAACACCACGAGCAGGTCCTTCGCGTCGATGGGCGAACCGGCGGAGACCAGCACCTCGGCGATCTTGCCGTCGCGCTCGGCGTGCAGGACGGTTTCCATCTTCATCGCCTCGATGGACAGCAGCACGTCGCCGGCGGAGACCGCCTGCCCCGGCTTGACGGCGAGCGTCGCCACCACGCCCGGCATCGGCGCGGCGACATGGGCGGCGTTGCCCTCCTCCGCCTTGCGGCGGGCCGCCCGCGCGCCCGCGCCGGCATTGCGGTCTGGCACGCGGACGATGCGGGGCTGGCCGTTCAGTTCGAAGAAGACGCGGACCTGCCCCTCCTCGTCCGGCTCGCCGATGGCCTGGCAGCGCACCACCATGGTCTTGCCGGGTTCGAGATCGACCAGGATCTCCTCGCCCGGCTGCAGGCCGTAGAAATAGACCGGCGTCGGCAGGGTGCTGACCGGGCCATAGGTGTCGTAGGCCCTGGCGAAGTCGGTGAAGACCTTCGGATACATCAGGTAGGACGCCAGATCGCGGTCGGAAATGGTGCCGCCGACCTTCGCGGCGATCTGCGCCCGCTCCGCCTCCAGATCGGCATCGGCGAGCAGCGAGCCCGGCCGGACGGTGATCGGTTCGCCGCCCTTCAGCACCTTCTTCTGCAAGGCTTCCGGGAAGCCGCCGGGCGGCTGGCCGAGGTCGCCACGGAACAGGCCGACCACGGATTCCGGGAACGCGACGTCGCGGCCGGGATCGAGCACGTCGGCCGGCGTCAGGTCGGACGAGACCATCATCAGCGCCATGTCGCCCACGACCTTGGAGGACGGCGTGACCTTCACGATGTCGCCGAACATCTGGTTGACGTCGGCATAGGCGCGCGCGACCTCGTGCCAGCGGCTTTCGAGGCCGAGCGAGCGGGCCTGTTCCTTGAGGTTGGTGAACTGGCCGCCCGGCATCTCGTGCAGGAACACCTCGGACGCCGGCGCCTGCAGGTTCGCCTCGAAGGCGCGGTACTGGTTGCGCACGGCCTCCCAGTAGAACGACAGCTTGCGGATGACCTCCGGGTCGAGCCCGGTGTCGCGCTCGGTCCCCTTCAGCGCCTCGACGATGGAGCCGAGGCAGGGCTGCGACGTGAGGCCGGAGAACGCATCCATCGCCGCGTCCACTGCATCGACGCCGGCATCGACCGCCGCGAGCACGGTTGCCGCGGAGATGCCGGAGGTGTCGTGGGTGTGGAAATGGACGGGAAGGCCGACTTCCTCGCGCAGTGCCTTCACCAGCACCCGCGCGCCGGCCGGCTTCAACAGGCCGGCCATGTCCTTGATGCCGATGATGTGGCAGCCGGCGGCCTCGAGTTCCTTGGCGAGCGAGACGTAATATTTCAGCGAGTATTTCGCCCGCCGCGGGTCGAGCAGGTCGCCGGTGTAGCAGATCGCGCCCTCGCAGAGCTTATTGGCCTCGGCGACGGCATCGATGGAGACACGCATGTTCTCCACCCAGTTCAGGCAGTCGAACACGCGGAACAGGTCGACGCCGCCAGCCGCGGCCTGCCGGACGAAGAAGCGCACCACGTTGTCGGGATAATTGGCATAGCCGACGCCGTTGGAGCCGCGCAGCAGCATCTGCAACAGGATGTTCGGCGCCTTCGCGCGGATATCGGCCAGCCGCTCCCACGGGTCTTCCGTGAGGAAGCGCATCGCGACGTCGAAGGTAGCCCCGCCCCAGCATTCGAGCGACAGCAGCGACGGCAGCCCGCGGGCATAGGCCTCGGCGGCGGCGGCGATGTCGTGGCTGCGCATCCGGGTGGCGAGCAGCGACTGGTGCGCGTCGCGCATGGTGGTGTCGGTCACGAGCACGCGCCGCTCGGTGCGCATCCATTTCGCGAACGCCACCGGGCCGTCGAGATCGAGACGCTGGCGCGTGCCGTTCGGAATCGGTCCGCTGCCGAAATCGGGCACCGCGGGCTTGAGGGCATCGGCGTGCGGCTTCGGCCGGTCCTTGACCTCCGGATGGCCGTTGACGGTGACGTCGGCGACGTAGGTCAGGATCTTGGTGGCGCGGTCGCGGCGGCGCACCTGTGCGAACAGCTCCGGCGTCTGGTCGATGAAGCGGGTGGTGTAGGAGCTGTCGAGGAATTTCGGGTGGGTGATGACGTTCTCGAGGAAGGCGAGGTTCGTCGCCACGCCGCGGATGCGGAACTCGCGCAGCGCGCGGTGCATGCGGGCGATCGCCTCGTCGGGCGTCGGCGCCCACGCGGTGAGCTTCTCCAGAAGCGGGTCATAGAACCGGGTGATGACCGCGCCGGAATAGGCGGTGCCGCCGTCGAGGCGGATGCCGAAGCCGGTCGCGCCGCGATAGGCGGTGATGCGGCCGTAGTCAGGGACGAAGTTCTGCTCGGGATCCTCGGTGGTGATGCGGCACTGCAGGGCGTGGCCGTTGAGGACGATCTTTTCCTGCGGCGGCACGCCTGATTCCGGGGTGCCGATGACGGCGCCTTCGAGAATGCGGATCTGCGCCTTGACGATATCGATGCCCGTCACCTGCTCGGTGACGGTGTGCTCGACCTGGATGCGCGGGTTGACCTCGATGAAATAGAACTGGCCGGTGTCCGAATCCATCAGGAACTCGACCGTACCGGCGCCGACATAGTCGACGGCCTTGCCGATATTGAGGGCGTATCCGGCGATCTCCTCGCGCTGGGCATCGGTGAGGTAAGGCGCCGGGGCGCGCTCGACGACCTTCTGATGGCGGCGCTGCACCGAGCAGTCGCGCTCGAACAGGTGGACGAGATTGCCGTGGGTGTCGCCCAGGATCTGGGATTCGACGTGGCGGGCGCGCTCCACCAGCTTCTCGAGATAGACCTCGTCCTTGCCGAACGCCGCCTTGGCCTCGCGCTTGGCCGAGAGCACCTCGCGGCGCAGGTCCTCGACCGTGCGGATGACGCGCATGCCGCGCCCGCCGCCGCCCCACGACGCCTTCAGCATCACCGGGTAGCCGATGCCGAGCGCCAGCGCCTCGACCGTCTCCATGTCGTCCGGCAGCGGATCGGTCGCCGGCATCACCGGGACGCCGACGGAGATCGCGAGATTGCGCGCCGCGACCTTGTTGCCGAGGGTGCGCATGGTCTGCGCCCGCGGGCCGATGAAGATGATGCCGGCCTCGGCGCAGGCATCCGCGAATTCCGGGCTCTCCGACAAGAGGCCGTATCCGGGATGGATGGCGTCGGCGCCGGCGAGCTTCGCCACACGGATGATTTCGGGGATGGAGAGATAGGCCTCGATGGGGCCCATTCCCTTGCCGATCTGATAGGCCGCATCCGCCTTGAAACGGTGCAGCGCGAGCTTGTCTTCCTCTGCGAACACGGCGACCGTTTCGATCCCGAGTTCGTTTGCAGCGCGGAAGACGCGGATGGCGATTTCCGAGCGGTTGGCGACGAGAAGGCGCTTGATCGTCTTCATTTGCACGCGGATGTCCCCTTCCCACGGGCGCGGTTACGCCCCTCATTGCGGCAGGGTTTCACGGTACGCTGCAGCGCACAAGCCGTTGTCGCGCCGCACGCGCGCCGGTGGTGCGCCGCCACATCCGCCGGTTGGAGGATGACGACGCAGCTACCCCGCGGGAACGGCATGCAATCGGCAGGCCGAAACGGGAACATCGGCGATGCCATCATTATTATCCTGCAAAATCAGTCGATTATATAAATTTAGGCAATGCTGATTTGTATGCAGATAAATTCATCGTGGCGGCTTGGCGGCGCGGTTGCGAGTCCATAACATGCGTCCCCAAGCTGCCGCCGACACCGGCAGGTAGCATGCAGCCTCGCTCCGAGGCACGCACAGCAAAGAAACCAGAGGACGATAAGATGCGTTTGCGAACCCTGGCCGGTCTCCTGGCCCTGTCCACCTGCCTTGCGTGGACGGCCTCCGCTTCCGCCAAGACGCTGGTCTATTGCTCGGAAGGCAGCCCCGAGGGTTGGGGCCCGGCCTTCTACACCTCCGGCACCACCTTCGACGCCGTGAACCGCACGATCTTCAGCCGCCTGGTGGAGTTCAAGCCGGGTTCGACCGAGATCGGCCCGGGTCTGGCCGAATCATGGGATGTTTCGCCTGACGGCAAGGAATACACCTTCCATCTCCGCAAGGGCGTGAAGTTCCAGTCCAACGACAAGTTCACCCCGACCCGCGACCTCAATGCCGACGACGTGATCTTCTCGTTCGACCGCCAGTGGAAGAAGGACAATCCGTTCCACGACGTCAGCGGCGGCTCGTATGAATATTTCGAAGCCATGTCGATGCCGACGCTCTTGAAGTCGATCGACAAGGTCGACGACTACACGGTGAAGTTCGTGCTGAACGAGCCGAACGCGCCGATGATCGCGAATCTCGGCATGGACTTCGCCTCGATCGTCTCGAAGGAATATGCCGACAAGATGCTCGCGGCCGGTACCCCCGAGGTGATCGACCAGGAGCCGATCGGAACGGGTCCGTTCCAGCTCGTCGCCTACCAGAAGGACGCCGTGATCCGGTACAAGGCGTTCCCGGACTATTATGCCGGCAAGCAGCCGATCGACGACCTCGTGTTCGCGATCACGCCGGACGCCTCGATCCGCGCCGAGAAGCTGAAGGCGGGCGAGTGCAACGTGATCCCCTATCCGAACCCGGCCGACATCGACGGGCTGAAGCAGGACGCGGACCTGAACGTGCTGCAGCAGGAAGGCCTGAATATCGGCTATCTCGCCTACAACACCACCCAGAAGCCGTTCGACGACGTGCGCGTGCGCAAGGCGCTCAACATGGCGCTGGACAAGAAGGCCATCGTCGATGCGGTGTTCCAGGGCACCGGCCAGGTCGCCAAGAACCCGATCCCGCCGACCATCTGGTCCTACAACAAGGAAGTGGTTGACGATCCCTACGATCCGGAAGCCGCCAAGAAGCTTCTGGAAGAGGCCGGCGTCAAAGACCTCTCCATGAAGATCTGGGCGATGCCCGTGCAGCGTCCCTACAACCCCAACGCCCGCCGCATGGCGGAGATGATTCAGGCCGATTTCGAGAAGGTCGGCGTCAAGGCCGAGATCATTTCCTACGAGTGGGGCGAGTACCTGAAGCGGGCCGGCCAGAAGGACCACGACGGCGCCATCCTGCTCGGCTGGACCGGCGACAACGGCGATCCGGACAACTTCCTCGCGGTGCTGCTGGGCTGCGACGGCGTGGGCACATCCAACAACGTCGCCGAGTTCTGCTACAAGCCCTATGAGGACCTGGTGCAGAAGGCCAAGAGCCTGCCCTCGCAGGAAGAGCGCGCCAAGCTCTACGAGCAGGCCCAGGCGATCTTCAAGGAGCAGGCGCCGTGGGCCACCATCGCCCACTCGCTGGTGACCGTCCCGACCACCAAGAACGTGGTCAACTTCAAGATCGACCCGCTCGGCATCCATCGCTTCGACGGCGTGGACATCTCCGAGTAAGCGGCCTGAAGGCCATCCGATGCGGTCCGGGGCGCGCCGATGCGCGCTCCGGTACCGGTTCGTGCGTGCCGACGAGAGGCGCGAACCTGCGGGCGCCGACAGTGCCGCCATCGCTTGGCAGTTGCATAACACCTCAAATTAGAATCGATTGAAGCCGGCTTGTCCGCCATCGCGGCCGTCGAACGGCCCGTCCCTGCGCGGTTCTTCCGCGCTGGCCGGCGCGCGCGGTCGTCGGGTGGCCATGCCGGCCCTCGCGGCGCGCCGCGACACCATCGGTTCGTCCGGCGCACTCCGAGCGGGGCGATCGCGGACGGGAGACCACTCATGTTGCGTTTCATTTTGAAGCGTCTCGCCATCCTGATTCCGACCTTCATCGGCGTCACGATGGTGGCCTTCGTCTTCATCCGCCTCCTGCCCGGCGATCCGGTGATCGTGATGGCGGGCGAGCACGGCATCTCGCCCGAACGCCATGCCGAAATGATGGCGCGGTTCGGCTTCGACAAGCCGATCTACGAGCAATACGGCATCTTCCTCTGGAACGTGCTGCACGGCGATCTCGGCAATTCCATCGTTTCCAAGAAGCCCGTGATCGAAGAGTTCGCCACCCTGTTCCCCGCGACGCTGGAACTGTCGATCTGCGCCATGGTGTTCGCGATCGGCATCGGCATTCCCGCGGGCGTGGTCGCGGCCGTGCGGCGCGGTTCGGTGTTCGACCACACCGTGATGGGAACCGCCCTCGTCGGCTATTCGATGCCGATCTTCTGGTGGGGCCTGCTCTTGATCATCCTGTTTTCCGGCATCCTGAAATGGACGCCGGTATCGGGCCGCATCGGGCTGCTCTATTTCTTCCCTCCGGTGACGGGCTTCATGCTGATCGACAGCCTGCTGTCCGGCCAGAAGGGCGCGTTCTCCTCCGCCGTGTCGCACCTCATCCTGCCCTCGATCGTGCTCGGCACCATTCCGCTGGCGGTGATCGCCCGGCAGACCCGGTCGGCGATGCTGGAAGTGCTGGGCGAGGACTATGTGCGCACGGCGCGCGCAAAGGGCCTGCCGCCCTCGCGCGTCGTCGGCCTGCACGCGCTGCGCAATGCCATGATCCCGGTCGTCACCACCATCGGCCTGCAGATCGGGATGCTGATGGCGGGCGCCATCCTGACGGAAACCATCTTTTCCTGGCCCGGCGTCGGCAAGTGGATGGTCGATTCCGTGTTTCGCCGCGACTACCCGGTCGTCCAGGGCGGATTGCTGCTGATCGCGGCGATCATCATGCTCGTCAACCTGATGGTCGACGTCGCCTACGGCTTCGTCAACCCGCGCATCCGGCACTGAGGGAGAGGGACATGACGGACACAGCCTCCCCCTCCACGCCCGCCGCGAACCGCGGCCATCCCCTGATGACGACCCTCGGCGAGGTCTGGGGCTCGTTCTCCGAGAACAAGGGCGCCGTCGCCGGCCTCATCGTGTTCGTGGCGCTGATCCTCATCGCGGTGTTTGCGCCGCTGATCGCGCCGCATGCCCCCGACATTCAGAACCGCGACGCGCTGCTGCTGCCGCCGGCCTGGGTGACCGGCGGATCGAGCGAATACCTGCTCGGAACCGACGCCGTGGGGCGCGACATGCTCTCGCGGCTGATCTTCGGCGCCCGCTATTCGCTGTTCATCGGCCTCGTGGTGGTGTCGCTATCGCTCGTCTCGGGCGTGGCGCTCGGACTGATCGCCGGCTTCCTCGGCGGCTGGGTCGACATCGTCATCATGCGGGTGATGGACGTCATCCTCGCCTTCCCGAGCCTGCTGCTGGCGCTGGTGCTGGTGGCGATCCTCGGCCCCGGCCTCGACAATGCGATGATCGCCATCGCGCTCGTGCTCCAGCCGCATTTCGTCCGCCTCACGCGCGGCTCGGTGCTGGCGGAGAAGGAGCGCGACTACGTGATCGCCGTCAGAACCGCCGGCGGCGGGCCGTTCCGCATCATGGTCAAGACCATCCTGCCGAACTGCGTGGCGCCGCTGATCGTGCAGGCGACGCTGTCGTTCTCCAACGCCATCCTGGAAGCCGCCGCGCTCGGCTTCCTCGGCATGGGCGCGCAGCCGCCGACGCCGGAATGGGGCACGATGCTGGCCGAGGCGCGCGAGTTCATCCTGCGGGCGTGGTGGGTGGTGACCTTCCCCGGCCTCGCGATTCTCATCACCGTGCTCGCCATCAACCTGATGGGCGACGGCCTGCGCGACGCGCTCGATCCCAAGCTGAAGAGGGGCTGACGATGACGGGCGAACCCATTCTCCGTATCGCCGACCTGACGGTCGAGTTCGCGACCCGGGCCGGTCCGTTCCGGGCCGTCGACCGCGTCTCGCTGGAGGTGCCGCTCGGCGAAGTCACCGCCATCGTGGGCGAATCCGGCTCCGGCAAGTCGGTGGCGATGCTCGCCGTCATGGGGCTGCTGCCACCCACGGCGACGGTGACCGCGCGCACGCTGTCGTTCGACGGCAAGGATCTGCGCACGATCTCGCGGCGCGAGCGGCGCCGGATCGTCGGGCGCGATATGGCGATGATCTTTCAGGAGCCGATGTCGAGCCTGAACCCGTGCTTCACCGTGGGCTTCCAGATCGCCGAGGTGCTGAAGACCCACACCCGGCTCGACCGTGCCGCGCGGCACCGGCGCTGCGTGGAACTTCTCGGCCTCGTCGGTATTCCGGACCCGGAGCGCCGGCTTTCGGCCTTCCCGCACCAGCTTTCCGGCGGCATGAGCCAGCGCGTGATGATCGCCATGGCGCTCGCGGGCGATCCCAAACTTCTGATCGCCGACGAGCCGACCACCGCGCTCGACGTGACGATCCAGGCGCAGATCCTCGATCTGCTGGCGCGCATCCAGCAGGAGACCGGCATGGCGCTGGTGCTCATTACGCATGACATGGGCGTGGTGGCGGAAACGGCGCATCGCGTCGTGGTGCAATATGCCGGGCAGCAGGTGGAGACTCAGGAGACCGCCGGGCTGTTCCGCGATCCGCACCACCCCTACACCGCCGCCATGCTCGCCGCCCTGCCCGAGCGGGCGACGGAACGGCGGCTGCCGGCGATCCCCGGCACCGTGCCGGGCGCGTTCGACCGGCCGAAGGGCTGCCTGTTCGAACCTCGGTGCGCCTTCGCCTTCGATGCCTGCCGCCGGGTGGAGCCGGAGCCGGCGAGCCCCGAACTCGGCCGCGCGCGCTGCCTGACCCCGCTCGTCCACGGCGTGCCGCTGCCGCCCACCGTTCCCGCCAGAAGCGAAGGAGTGCCGGCATGACCGCGCCGCTGCTCGAAGCCCGCAACCTCGCGCGCACCTATTCGGTGTCGCGCGGGCCATTCCGCCCCGCGGGCGTGGTGCACGCGCTCGCCGACGCGAGCTTCACGCTGGAGCCCGGCCGCACGCTGGCCGTGGTCGGCGAATCAGGTTCCGGCAAATCGACGCTGGCCCGCCTCGTCACCATGATCGAGCGGCCCTCCGCCGGCAGCCTGACGATCGACGGCATCGACATCGCCCGAGCGGACAGGGCCACGCTGAAGACGCTGCGCCGCGACGTGCAGATCGTGTTCCAGAACCCCTACGGCTCGCTCAATCCGCGGCAGACCATCGCCCAGCAGATCGCCGAGCCGCTGGAGATCAACACCGACATGAGCGCGGCCGACCGGCGCGCCGAGGCGGTGGCGATGCTGGCGAAGGTGGGGCTGCGGCCGGAACACGCCGACCGCTTCCCGCACATGTTCTCCGGCGGGCAGCGCCAGCGCATCGCCATCGCCCGCGCGGTCATCCTGAAGCCGCGCATCCTCGTGCTAGACGAACCGGTCTCGGCGCTCGACGTCTCGGTGCGCGCGCAGGTGCTGAACCTGCTCGCCGACCTGCAGGACGAACTCGGCCTCGCCTACCTGTTCGTCAGCCACGACCTCTCGGTGGTGCGCCACATCGCCGACGAGGTGCTGGTGATGTATCTCGGCCGCGCCGTGGAGCAGGGCGACAGCGAGGCGATCTTCTCCGCGCCGAAGCACCCCTATACCGAGGCGCTGCTGTCGGCGACGCCTTCGGCGGACCCGGAGCGGGTGCGCAATCGCATCGTGCTCAAGGGCGAACTGCCCTCGCCGTTCGCGCCGCCGTCCGGATGCGCCTTCAACCCGCGCTGCTGGAAGCGCGTCGAGCGCTGCGTCGCCGAGCGCCCGCCGCTGGCCGAGATCGCCGGTCGCAAGGCCGCGTGCTGGGTCGCCATGGCGGAAGCCGGGACCAACTCGCGCGAGGCGGCGGTCCCGGCCTGAACGTCGGTCTCCGGCGGCGGCTCACGCCGCCGGGGCCTGTCTGGGTTCGGCCTGCTTGGGCTCAGGCCAGTTTGGGGTGGGCCTGCTTGGGCTCACGCCGCCGCGGCCTGCGCCTTCGCCTTGCGGGCGAGATCGACCAGCGTCATGTGCAGCGCGTTCGGCGCGGTCGCGGGCTCGGGGAAGTCGAGGCGCGCGGTGCGCACGCCGTCGGCGGTCATCATGTCGATGCCGTAGGCGTCGGCGCCCGTCATGGTCCAGTCGCCCGCCTCGAGGCCGAGCAGCACCGTCGCATAGCGCGCGATGGCGTCGCGATGGTCCTCGTTCATGTGCGCCACGGCGCCGGCCTCGTTCTCGGCGAACACGCCGGCGAGCGCGGGATCGACGAGGACATCGGCCGGCGCGAGGGCGTTGATGCGCCCGAAGCCGGCGACGAGATGCGCCCGCTCCACATCGAGGCGCCAGAAGGCGAAGTCCTTGAAGGTGGCGTAGCCGGCGGCGGACGGATGGCGGGCGAGGAAGCGGCGACGGGCCAGTTCCACCCCCGCCTCCTCGACGGGACGCAGGTGCCCGAGCAGCGTGACGCGGGCGCCGGCGAGCGGATCGATTCGGGTGCCGTCGGTGACGAGCAGCGAGGCACGGGCGTCCGCGGCTGCGTTGCGGGTGTGCAGGGCGAGCGTCGAGATCAGCGTGACCGGCGTTCCATCCGGCAGGGTCGCGACCGAAGCGAGCGAGGCATAGGGCGTCCCGTCCTCCGTCGCCAACGTCGCCAGGCTGCCGTGGCGCGCGTTGCGAATCAGCGTCCGCGCCGCGAGAGCCGGGATGAAGGCGTCTTCCGTCATTGTACTATCCTGCCCCTGGAACCCGCCGGCCATGGCGGCATCGCCGCCCCCCGGCGTGTAAGAAATTGAATTCACTTCGCAATCCGACGCGGAGGCCGACATGGCGAACGTATCTTGCGCAAAAGCCGCAGGCGCGGCGGCGCATGGTCCCGCTTGCCGCCGACGGTCGATCCGGAAAGACAGGCGGGACGCCGGGTTATAGCCACAACTGCGAGGCATTTGCAAAACGAGAATTTACACGGCTTCCCGGGAAAAACCGTTTTGCCTGTCATATGATCTGGCAGGAATCGTGCTTGCACTGATCGGGGTTACACCCGGACAATCATCGCGGAACGGCATCGACGGTCCGGACGCCGACCGCACCTCCACTGGACCGACAGGCAGAGCGACATGACCAAGAACGCCATCGATGAGGACCAGGTCCGGGCGATCGCACACGCGATCTGGATCGAGGAAGGCATGCCCGACGGCCGGTCGGAAGCGCACTGGTTCCTCGCGGTCGAGCGCTTCACCGCCGACGCGGCGAAGCCCGCCAAGGCGCCGCGCGCCGCGAAGCCGGCCGCCGCCGAGAAGCCCGCAGCGAAGACGCCCGCTGCCAAGAAGCCCGCTGCGCGCGCCAAGGCCTCCCCGGCCGCGACGCCGGCTCTGACGGCCCCCGAAGCGCCCGCCGCCGCCGAGCCTGTCAAGGCCGAGCCCGAAGCCGTCGCCGCCAAAACGCCGGAGCCCGCCGTGACGAAGGCGCCCGCCAAGACCCGCCGGACCGCCAAGCCGAAAGCCTGATCCGCCGCCTTCGTGCCTCAAGGTCTCCCCGCGCGGACGTTCGGCCGCGCCGGGATGGCGCTCGCGGTTCGCGACGTGTCGGTCCTGCCGGCCGGCGCGATGAGACGCGCAGCGACGCAACGGTGCGCCGGACCTCGCCGAGCGGACGACCCGCCTTCCCGCCTCGCGTCAGGAACTGCCGGTCCGCCGGCCGCGCAGGCCAAGCCGGCCGTCTCACACCTCACGTCCGCCGCTCTCTCCCATCGTCGATCGTGTGACTTGCTGGAAGCACCCCCATCCCTGCCGGAAGCGACCCTCGTCTCTGCCGGAGCCGCGGGCTTTCCCGGCCGGACCGGGCATGACGGTCGGCGAAGCCCGTCGGCCTCGGTGGCGCAGGATGTCTTTCGTCGACGACGCCATGCCCGCGCCATGTCTTCCGTCGACAGGCCGCGGCATTTCTGGAACATAGGTTGGGGATGAGGCGTCGGTGCCCGCGGGTGCCGAAAGCCGGATGCGAACACCCAAGACGAGCCTGCAGCTTGCGAAAGAGGGATTTCACCATGCCGCTCACGACGACGTTCACCGCGACCGGGCACTTCCGTCGGTCCGCCGCCGCCACCGCGCGGGCGGAAGCCGGGAACGCCGCCCGCCCTCTGATGCCGCGCCTCGCCGCTGCGGCCGGCGTCGCGGCGCTCGCCTTTGCGTCCCTGATGGCGACGTCGCCGATCGCGGCCCGCGCCGACGACCTGCCGCTGGTCGCCGTGACGGCCATCGTCGAGCACCCGGCTCTCGATGCCGCCCGTGACGGCGTGCGCGATGCGCTGAAGGATGCCGGCTACGAGGACGGCAAGACGATCCGCTTCGTCTACGAATCCGCCCAGGGCAACCCGGCGACCGCCGTGCAGATCGCCCGCAAGTTCGTCGGGGAGAACCCGGCGGTGATCGTGCCGATCGCGACGCCCTCCGCCCAGGCCGTCGCGAGCGCGACGCAGGACATTCCGGTCGTGTTCACGGCGGTGTCCGATCCCGTCGGCGCCGGGCTGATCGAGAGCCTCGGCAAGCCGGGCGCCAACATCACCGGCGTCTCGGACTTCTCGCCGCTCGGCGATCAGGTCGCGCTCATCAAGCAGATCACGCCGAACGTGAAGACGGTCGGCATCATCTACAATCCCGGCGAGGCCAATTCGGTCGCGCTGGTCTCGGCCTTCAAGGGCGTGGCGGAGGATGCGGGGCTGAAGGTGGTGGAATCGACGGCCAACAACTCCTCGTCCGTGCAGCAGGCCGCCCGCGCCCTCGTCGGCAAGGTCGACGCCATCTACGTCCCGACCGACAACACCGTGGTCTCCGCGCTTGAATCGGCCGTGCAGGTCGCCCAGGAAGCGCAGATCCCGCTCTATGCCGGCGACACCGATTCCGTGCCGCGCGGCGCCATCGCCGCCGTCGGCTTCAACTATTACGATGTCGGCCGCCAGACCGGCGAGATGGTGGTGGAAGTGCTCGGCGGGCAGAAGCCCAGCAAGATCCCCGCGATCGTCGCCAAGGGCACCAATCTCGTGGTCAATCCCGGCGCCGCCGAGAAGTACGGCGTGACCATTCCGGCCGACGTCGTCGCCAAGGCGACCAAGGTGGTGCAGTAATCCGCGGACATCCGCGACGGGGCTGGCTGTTGCCAGTCCCTGCTCGCTCCCCGGACCTTGTCCGCTATCCAGACCCGGCCGCTCCCGCAGCGCCGGGTCTGTTCGTTTAGCCGGGAATGTGCTTTAGAACGGCTTGCGTCCGGGTCTCCGGCCCGGACGCGAGACGCCCTGTTCAAGCCCGTGTTCAAGCCTTTGAATCTGGAGCGTTTGCCCGTTCGCGGTTGAACCCGCGCGGCGGCGCGGCGCGACAGAGGCGCGATCCGGCCGATCCCGGGATCGACGGATTGCCGCGGACCGCAGCACCGTGCGGCCTGGAGCCTCCATGTCCCTGATTGCAATCCTCGGCAGTGTCGAGCTCGGCCTCGTCTATGCCTTCGTCGCCCTCGGTGTCTATTTCTCGTTCCGGGTGCTCGACTTTCCCGACCTGACCGTCGACGGCTCGTTCCCGCTCGGCGCGGCGACTTCCGCCGTGCTGATCCTGGCGGGCGTCAATCCCTGGCTCGCCACGCTGGCGGCGATGGCGGCGGCGGCGGCGGCGGGTCTCGTCACCGCATTCCTCAATATCCGCTTCAAGATCCTGAACCTGCTCGCCTCGATCCTGACGATGATCGCGCTGTTCTCGATCAATCTGCGCGTCATGGGCCGGCCGAACGTCGCGCTCATCAATGCCGAGACGGTGCTGACGCCGTTCCGCGGCCTGTTCGGCCTGCGCGATTACTGGGTGCGGCCGATGATGCTGGCCGTGCTGGTCGCCATCGCCGTGGTGCTGATCGCCCGGTTCCTCGCCAGCGATTTCGGCCTCGCGATGCGCGCCACCGGCGCCAACGCCCGCATGGCCCGCGCCCAGGGCGTTTCCACCGATGCCCACATCTATGTCGGCATGGCGCTGTCGAACGCCCTCGTCGGGCTCGCCGGCGCGCTGTTCGCGCAGATCAACGGCTTTGCCGACGTCACGGTCGGCGTGGGCACCATCGTCGTCGGCCTCGCGGCGGTGATCGTCGGCGAGACGCTCATTCCGACCCGCACGCTGTGGCTGGCGCTGACCGCCTGCGTGCTCGGCTCCGTCGTCTACCGCATCTGCATCCAGCTGGCGCTCTCCGCCGATTCCATCGGCCTCCAGGCCTCGGACCTCAACCTCGTGACCGCCGTGCTCGTCGCCGTCGCGCTGGTGCTGCCGCGCCTCAAAAAGTCCGGGAGGACCGCATGATCCGCGTCGAAGATCTCGGCATCACCTTCGGCCGCGGCACGCCGCTGGAGAAGCGCGCGCTCGACCATGTCGACCTCGCCATCGCCGACGGCACGTTCGTCACGGTGATCGGCTCGAACGGGGCCGGCAAGTCCACCCTGCTCGGCGCGCTCGCGGGCGACGTGCAGGCGACGCGCGGACGGGTGCTGATCGGCGACACCGACGTGACGCGCTGGTCGACGACCCGCCGCGCCGCGCTGGTCGCCCGCGTGTTCCAGGACCCCCTCGCCGGCTCCTGCGCCGATCTCACCATCGAGGAGAACATGGCGCTCGCCGCCGGCCGCGGCAGCCGGCGCGGCCTCGGCCACGCGCTGACGGGAGCCCGCCACGCCGCGTTCGTCGAACGCATCGCCTCGCTCGGCCTCGGGCTCGAAAACCGGCTGAAGGACCGCATGGGCCTTCTTTCCGGCGGCCAGCGTCAGGCGCTGTCGCTCGTCATGGCGACGCTCGCGCCTTCGAAGGTGCTGCTGCTCGACGAGCACACCGCCGCGCTCGATCCGCACATGGCCGATTTCGTGCTGGACCTCACCGCCCGCCTCGTCGCGGAGCATCGCCTGACGACGCTGATGGTGACGCATTCGATGAAGCAGGCGCTTTCCGTCGGCCAGCGCACGATCATGCTCCACGAGGGCAATATCGTGCTGGACGTGTCCGGCACGGAGCGCGCCGGGCTCGGCGTCGACGATCTCGTCGCGATGTTCCGCAAGGTGCGCGGCCAGGAGATCGAGGACGACGCCCTGCTGATGGACTGAGCCGCCGTGCGCTTCGCCACCCCGCTGATCGAAGGCCGCCTGGTCAGGCGCTACAAGCGCTTCCTCGCCGACGTCGCGTTCGAGGACGGCCGCGTCGAGACCGTGCATTGCCCCAATCCCGGCGCGATGACCGGGCTCGCGATCCCGGACGGGCGCGTGTTCGTGTCGCGCTCGCCCAACCTGAAGCGCAAGCTGCCGCTGACGCTGGAACTGGTGGAAGCGGACGGCGTGCTCGTCGGCATCAACACCGCGCACCCGAACGGGCTCGTCGCGGAGGCGATCGTGGACGGAACCATCGCCCCGCTCGCGGGCTATGCGCGGCTGCGCCGCGAGGTCGCCTACGGCGAGGCGAGCCGGGTCGACATCGTGCTCGAGGACGACGCCCGGCCGCGCGCCTATGTCGAGGTCAAGAACGTGCACCTGATGCGGCGGCCGGGACTGGCGGAATTTCCCGATTCGGTGACCGCGCGCGGCGCGCGCCACCTCGCGGAGCTCGCCGCCATGTGCGCGCTCGGCCACCGCGCCGTGATGGTGTTCCTGATCCAGCGGCCGGATGCGGAGCGTTTCGCCCTCGCCGCCGACATCGATCCGGCCTACGCGGCCGCCTTCGAGACCGCCCGCAAGGCGGGCGTGGAGGCGCTCGTTTACGGCTGCACCATCTCGACCGAGGCGATTTCCGTCACCGGCCCGGTCGCTTTCGCCTGAACAGGGCCCCACGGCCCAATTGGCGATTGCGAACGGCGATGAACTGGCGTTCAAAAGACCCTATATGTGGCGCAACGCTCGCAATGGACGCGCTTTCCTCCCAGCCGGGGCCCGCCGGTCAACCCGACGCCGGCCCCGTGGCGGTGCGACGCCCGCAAGGAACGGTACGATGGTGACATATGTGGATGGGGCGACCGCCCCGTTGAAGAACAACGGACAGATCCGGCTTTACGACGCGACCGCGTTCGACGGAATGCGCAAGGCGGGGCAGCTCACCGCGCGCTGCCTCGACGCACTCGACGACTTCGTCAAGCCGGGCGTGACCACCGACGCCATCGACGCCTTCGTCTACGATTTCGGCATCGCCAACGACGCGATCCCGGCGACCCTGTTCTACAAGGGCTATCGCCGCTCGACCTGCACCTCGATCAACCACGTCGTCTGCCACGGCATTCCCAACGAGAAGCCGCTGCGGGAAGGCGACATCGTCAATATCGACGTGACCTACATCGTCGACGGCTGGCACGGCGATTCGAGCCGGATGTATCCAGTCGGCGACGTCCGGCGCGCGGCCGAGCGCCTGATCGAGGTGACGCACGAATCGCTGATGCGCGGCATCGCCGCCGTGAAGCCCGGCGCCACCACCGGCGATATCGGCCACGCCATCCAGACCTATGTCGAGGCCGAGCGCTGCTCCGTGGTGCAGGATTTCTGCGGCCATGGCCTCGGCCGGCTGTTCCACGACGTGCCGAACATCCTGCACTACGGCCGGCCGGGCGAAGGCGTCGAACTGAAGCCCGGCATGCTGTTCACCATCGAGCCGATGGTCAATCTCGGCCGGCCGCATGTGAAGGTGCTGTCGGACGGCTGGACCGCCGTCACCCGCGACCGCTCCCTCTCCGCGCAGTGCGAGCACAGCATCGGGGTGACAGAGACCGGGTGCGAGATCTTCACCGCGTCGCCGGGCGGCCTGTTCACGCCCCGTTCGCTGCGCGGCTGAGACGCGGGAGAGCGCCGATGGCCGGAGACGACGCCGGACCCCCCGCCGGCCCGCCGGCCTCGGGCTTCGCCGACGCCACGCGAAAGATCGACCCGCGCAAGGGGGACGCGGAGGGGCACCGCGAGCGCTTGCGCGCGCGGTTCCAGACCACCGGCGCGGACGGCCTCGCCGACTACGAGCTGCTCGAAATCGTGCTGTTCCGCTCGATCCCCAGGCGCGACACGAAGCCGCTCGCCAAAAGGCTGATCCAGCGCTTCGGATCGTTCGCGGAAGTGCTGTCCGCTCCCCACGCACAATTGATCGAAGTAGAAGGCGTCGGGGATGCCACAGCGACGGACCTGAAAATCGTGCTCGCCGCGGCCCAGCGCCTGACGCGCGGCAAGGTCAGAGGCAGACCTGTCCTCTCATCGTGGAGCGAAGTTCTGGACTATTGCCGCGCGGCGATGGCTTTTGCTGAAAAGGAGCAGTTCCGGATCCTTTTCCTCGACAAGAAGAACGCGCTGATCGCCGATGAACTTCAACAGACCGGGACAGTCGATCATACGCCGGTCTATCCGCGGGAAGTCGTCAAACGAGCACTCGAACTCTCCGCAACCGCGCTGATCCTCGTCCACAACCACCCCTCCGGCGACCCCACGCCGTCGAGGGCAGATATTCAGATGACGCGACAGATCGCCGATATCGCCAAGCCTTTGGGCATTCTGGTGCACGATCATATTATTGTCGGGCGCGACGGTCACACCAGCATGAAGGCGCTCAAGTTTTTCTGAAATACTGTGATGCGGATCTCTTTTGAACACCAATGACCAAATTTTAGTCATTGGTCAGCTCTGAGGCAAAGCCCTTGCGGACGGCCCGGATTTGTCGATTAAATCGAATCCAGGGCGGCCAACAGAGCGAGCAGACTGGATGACGACGCAGGCCTTCGACGAGATGACCGCAATGGGGGCGGAAATCCGGCCGGGATACGAGCGTATCAAGGCGTGGCTCTCCGAGACCGATCAGGAACAGCTTCGCCTGCGGCAGAAGGAGGCGGAATTGCTGTTCCGCCGGATCGGCATCACCTTCAACGTCTATGGCGATGCCGATGCCGAGGAACGGCTGATCCCGTTCGACATCGTGCCGCGCGTCATCACCAAGACGGAATGGAAGAACCTGACGCTCGGCCTCGAGCAGCGCGTCAAGGCGCTGAACGCCTTCCTCTCCGACATCTACAACAAGGGCGAGATCATCAAGGCCGGCATCGTGCCGGAGGAACTCGTCTACAAGAATCCCTATTACCGGCCGGAAATGGTCGGCTTCCGCCCGCCCCAGAACGTCTATGTGCCGATCGCCGGCATCGACATCATCCGCGTCGATGCCGACACGTTCTACGTGCTGGAGGACAATGCGCGCACCCCGTCCGGCGTGTCGTACATGCTGGAAAACCGCGAGGTGATGCTGCGGCTGTTCCCCGAGCTCTGCGCCGAGAGCCGCGTCGCGCCGGTCGAGAACTATCCGGACGAACTTCTCGCCACGCTGCGCTCGATCGCCCCCGATTCGGCGCCGTCGTCGCCGACCATCGGCGTGCTGACGCCCGGTCCGTTCAACAGCGCCTATTACGAGCACACCTTCCTCGCCGACAAGCTCGGCGTGGACCTCGTCGAAGGCCGCGACCTGTTCGTGCGCGACAACATCGTCTACATGCGCACCACCGAAGGGCCGCGCCGCATCGACGTGCTCTATCGCCGCCTCGACGACGACTTTCTCGATCCCCTGGTGTTCCGCCCGGACTCCGCGCTCGGCGTGCCCGGCCTGATGGCCGCCTACCGCGCGGGCAACATCGCGCTCGCCAATGCCGTCGGCACCGGCGTGGCGGACGACAAGGCGGTCTACAGCTACATGCCGGAGATCGTGCGGTTCTATCTCGGCGAGGAAGCCATCCTGAAGAACGTGCCGACGTATCGCTGCCGCGAGCCCGAGGCGCTGGCCTACGTGCTCGACCATCTGGAAGAGCTGGTGGTGAAGGAGGTTTCCGGATCCGGCGGCTACGGCATGCTGATCGGCCCGCGGTCCGACAAGGAAACCATCGAGACCTTCCGCGCCAAGCTCAAGGCCAAGCCGGACGACTTCATCGCCCAGCCGACGCTGGCGCTTTCGACCTGCCCGACCTTCGTCGCCTCCGGCGTCGCCCCCCGTCACGTCGACCTGCGGCCGTTCGTGCTCTCGGGCGCCGACAAGGTGCGCATCGTTCCCGGCGGCCTGACGCGCGTCGCGCTGAAGGACGGATCGCTGGTCGTCAACTCCAGCCAGGGCGGCGGCACCAAGGACACCTGGGTCCTCAACGACTGACGTGTCCGGCGTGCGCGGCGGCCCCCATCGATGGTGGCCCGCGCCCGCCGCCGCCTTCCCTGCCTGAACGGTCCGCCGACCCCGCACGCGGCCGGACCCTCAACAATCACAATCCCAAACGGGAGCCCACCTTCCATGCTGAGCCGCACCGCAGAAACCCTGTACTGGCTCGCGCGCTATGTCGAACGCGCCGAAAACACCGCTCGAATCATAGACGCCGCGGCGCGCCTGTCCGCCATGCCGGCCGGCTATTCCGGCGACCACAACGAATGGGCCACGGCCGTCGCGGCCACGGGCATGTCGGACCTGTTCAACCGCCTCCACGGCGAGGCCAACCAGCAGACGGTCGTCGAGTTCCTCGGCTTTTCCACCGAGAACCCGTCCAGCATCCGCTCGTGCCTTGAGGTCGCCCGGGCCAACGCGCGCGCGGTGCGCACCGCGCTGACCATCGAGATGTGGGAGGCGATCAACGGCGCGTGGCTGGAGATGAAACGCTTCTCCAGCGATTCGATGACCCGCACGAAGCTGTCGGAGTTCCTGTCGTTCGTGAAGGAGGCCAACCTCCGGTTCGACGGCTCGGCCTATCGCACCATGCTGCGCGACGACGCCTTCGACTTCTTCCAGCTCGGCGTGTTCATCGAGCGGGCGGATGCGAGCGCGCGCATCCTGTTCGCAAAGCACGACTTCCTGGAGGACGACAGCGCCTCGCGCGGCACCGGTCACGACTATTTCCAGTGGACCGCGATCCTGCGCTCGGTCTCGGCGCAGACATCCTATCACTGGGTCTACCGCGACAGCGTCAAGCCGGAGCTGGTCGCCGACCTGCTGATCCTCAACCGGCGCATGCCGCGCTCGATCGCGAGCTGCTACGAGAACGTCACGCGGCGTCTCGACCTGCTGGCGCGCGCCTACGGCCGCCAGGGTCCGAGCCAGCGGCTCGCCTACGACATCTACGACCGTCTCAACGACAGCGAGATCCGCACCGTGATGCGCTCCGGACTGCGGAGCTTCCTGACCGAGTTCATCGAGGACAACAACAAGCTGGGCGAGGCGATCACAGAACAATATCTCGTCTGAGCGGTCGGACGGCGAGGGAGCCGCCGGGTATCCGAGCCTTCGGACACCCGGGCCCCCCCTTCCCCGACGTCCGAAGCAACCTTCCAGGCGGCTTGCCGGCCGGGACGATCTCCTTTCGGAGCCCCGGCCGATCTCCCGCCCGACTGTCGCGCATCCGCCGCCGGAGACCTCCCCAAGTCGCCGGACGGATGATTGCCAGCATGACGCCTGCCGGCGGAGTTCAACAATGCGGCTGCGGATCACCCACGAGACCGTCTATCGCTACGACAGCCCGATCGACCGGGCGATCGAGATCCTGCGGCTCACCCCCCAGAACCATCACGGCCAGTATGTCTCGGATTGGCGCGTCGACGTCTCGACCGATGGCCGGCTGACGCGGATCGAGGATCCGTTCGGCAACACCACCCATTCGCTGTCGTTCGAGGGGCCGGTGGAAACGCTCGTCATCCAGGCGGGCGGCGAGGTGGTGACGAACGACACCGCCGGCATCGTGCGGGGGCTGCGCGACAAGCTGCCTGCCGCCGTCTTCCTGCGGCCGACCGACTACACCGCCGCCGACGAGAAGGTCGCCGCCCTCGCCGCCGCGATGACGGCGGCGGCGAACGATCCGCTCGATCTCCTGCACCGGCTCAACATCGACATTCACCGCCGCATCAACCTCGCGCCGGCGATCCATGCCCCGGCGCGGCCCGCGACCGCAGTGATCGCCGATGTCGACGAGCCAGCGACCCCGCAGGATGTGGCGCACCTGTTCATCGCGGTCGCCCGCCACGCCGGCGTGCCCGCGCGATATGTTTCGGGCTACCTGCACCGGCCGGAAGCCTTCCGCGAGACGGATGCCGGGCATGCCTGGGCGGAAGCCTATGTGGACGGTCTCGGATGGATCGCCTTCGATCCCTGCCTGGGCATCTGCCCGATGGACGCGCACGTGCGGGTGGCCACGGGCCTCGATTCCATCGGCGCCGCGCCGATCCGCGGCGCGCGGGCCGGCGGCGGCATCGAATCCATCGCCGTCAACATCGTGGTGGAAGAGATCACCTACGGATTGTGACCGGTGTGCACCACCGCCCTGTCACATGTGCGGCTTTTGCGCCTTGCAACGCGGGAACCCTTGCGCCTTTTTCCGGTCGAAGGCAAAAGTCGCGAGGATTTGCGGGCTTTTTTCCTACGGTGAAACACGATGACATATTGCGTCGGCATCCTGGTGCGTGACGGGCTGGTCATGATCGCCGACACGAGGACGAATGCCGGCCTCGACAACATCGCCACCTACCGCAAGCTGCACGTCTTCGAGCGGCCGGGCGATCGCGTGGTCGCCATCGCCTCGTCCGGCAACCTCGCCATCACGCAGTCGGTGCTGAGCCTCGTCTCGGAAGGTCTCGAGAACCCGGAGACGGGCGAGATCGAGACGCTGATGGAGATGCCGACGCTGTTCCGCACGGCGCAGTTCGTCGGCCGCGCGATCCGGGAGGTCTACCGGATCGACGGGCGCGCGCTGGAGCAGAGCGCGAACAGCTTCGACGTCACCATGCTCGTCGGCGGCCAGATCGCAGGCGGGCGGCTGAGGATGTTCATGGTCTATCGGGCGGGCAACTTCATCGAGGCCACCGAGGACACGCCCTATCTGCAGATCGGCGAGCACAAATACGGCAAGCCGATCCTCGACCGCGCCGCGACCTACGACACGACGCTGCAGGACGCGCTGAAGCTCGGGCTGATCTCGATGGATTCCACCATGCGCTCGAACCTGAGCGTGGGTCTGCCCATCGACACGCTGATGGTGCGCCGCGACGCAATCCGCTCGAGCCTGCGCCACCGCATCGATTCCTACGATCCCTATTTCCGCGACCTGCGCGACCGCTGGTCCCGCGCGCTGCGCGACGCGCACCTGGCGATTCCCGAGCCGCCTTACGGTGAGGTGTGAGGAATCGGGCGTAAGCGTTTATGAGAAATGAGAAAGCCGTCGGCCCGAATGAGCCGGCGGCTTTTTTTCATCCGGGATGCGGCCGGCCGTTATTGACGGCTGCCGGCCTCGACGGCGGCCACCGCGATCATGTTCAGGACGCCGCGGGTGGTGGCGGAGCTCGACAGGATATGAGCCGGGCGCGCCGTGCCCATCAGCATCGGGCCGACATGCAGGCCGGAAGCGACTTCCTTCAACAGCGTCAGCGCGATGTTGGCGGCGTCGAGGTTCGGGAACATCAGCAGGTTCGCGGCCCCGGACAGGCGCGAGCGCGGCATCGCGAGGTCCCGAACGAGCCGGGACAGCGCCGAATCGCCCTGCATCTCGCCATCGACGTGGAGGTCCGGCTGGTCTTCGAGAATGAGGCCGAGCGCCTCGCGCATCTTGCGCGGGGATTCGCCGTCGCTGGTGCCGAAATTGGAATGGGACAAGAGCGCGACGGCGGGCTCGACGCCGAACTGGCGCACGTGCCGCACGGCCAGTTTCGTCATCTCCGCGATCGCCGGCGCGGACGGGTCTTCCTGCACCGAGGTGTCGGCGAGGAAGTAGGCGCCCTCGGACAACAGCAGCAGCGACAAGGTCGACAGCGCGGACACGCCCGGCGCCAGCCCGACGACCTGGCTGATGTCGCGCAGATGCCGCTTGAAGCGGCCATCGAGGCCGCAGAGCATGGCATCCGCCTCGCCACGCCGCAGCGCCAGCGCGCCGATCACGGTCGAGTTGGTGCGCACCATGGTGCGCGCCGCATCCGGCGTGATGCCCCTGCGGCCGACGAGGCTGAAATAGAGGTCGACATAATCGCGGTAGCGCGGATCGTCGAGCGGGTTGATCAGCTCGAAATCGACCCCGGGCCTGATCTTCAGGCGGAAGCGCTCCAGCCGCGATTCCACCACCGACGGACGGCCGACCAGGATCGGCCGCGCGATGCCGTCCTCGACCGCGATCTGCACCGCGCGCAGCACGCGCTCGTCCTCGCCCTCGCACAGCACGACGCGCTTGGCGATCTGCTTGGCCTTGGCGATGATCGGCTTCATCAGGAGGCCGGAGCGGAACACGAAGCGGTTCAACCCGTCGAGATAGGCTTCCCAGTCGGTGATCGGACGGGTCGCGACACCCGTCTCCATCGCCGCGCGGGCGACCGCCGGAGCGATGTGCAGCACGAGGCGCTGGTCGAAGGGCGACGGGATCAGGCGCTCCGGACCGAACGGCTTGCTGTCGTCGGCATCGATCGGCGGTTCCTGGGCGAGCTTGGCGATGGCCTCGACGGCGGCGAGCTTCATCGCCTCGTTGATGGCGGTCGCCGAGACGTCGAGCGCGCCGCGGAAGATATAGGGGAAGCAGAGGACGTTGTTGACCTGGTTGGGGAAATCCGACCGGCCGGTGCAGACCATGGCATCCGACCGAACCGCGGCGGCCGCATCGGGCATGATCTCGGGATTGGGATTTGCGAGCGCGAGGATCAGCGGATTGGGCGCCATGCGCGCGACCATCTCCGGCTTCAGCACGCCGCCGGCCGAGACGCCGAGGAAGATGTCGGCGTCGTCGATGACCTCCGCCAGCGTGCGCTTGTCGGTCTCCTGGGCGTAAGGCTCCTTCCAGCGGTCCATCAGCACGGGGCGGCCCTTGTAGACCACGCCTTCGAGATCGCTGACCCAGATATTGCGCGGATTGGCGCCGAGCGAGACCAGAAGGTTGAGGCAGGCGATCGCCGCCGCTCCGGCGCCGGAGGCGACGATCTTCACGTCCTCGATGCGCTTGCCGGCGATCTCCATGGCGTTCCGCACGGCGGCGCCGACGATGATCGCGGTGCCGTGCTGGTCGTCGTGAAAGACCGGAATCCGCATCCGCTCGCGCAGCTTGGCCTCGATGTCGAAGCACTCCGGCGCCTTGATGTCTTCGAGATTGATGCCGCCGAAGGTCGGCTCCAGCGCCGCGACAACGTCGACGAAGCGGTCGACGTCGCGTTCCTCGACCTCGATGTCGAACACGTCGATGCCGGCGAACTTCTTGAACAGGACGGCCTTGCCTTCCATCACGGGCTTGGAGGCCAGCGGCCCGATGGCGCCGAGACCGAGCACGGCGGTGCCGTTGGAGACCACCGCGACGAGGTTGCCGCGCGAGGTGTAGTCGGCTGCGGCGGCCGGGTCCTTTGCGATGGCAAGGCAGGGAAAGGCGACGCCGGGCGAATAGGCCAGCGCCAGATCGCGCGGGTTGCCGAGCGGCTTGGTGGCGCGGATCTCAAGCTTACCGGGGCGCGGAAACCGGTGATAATAAAGCGCACCGTCTTCCAGATTGGCCGCGTTGCTCTTCCGCTCTTCGGACATGCCACTCTCCTCCGAGGCCAACGCCTCCGGCTCTCCCGGGGCGAACGCCTCCGGCTATTGTGAAGGCCAAGGCCTCCGCACGCTTCATAGCGCCGCGGCGACCGTCCTGCCAACGCCGAACGGCGATGCCGGCCGCGAAGCATGGTCGCAACGATGCACGGCAGCGCCGGAAAACGCGCGCCGTCCTCCGGGTGGCGCTTGCACGCGAGGGCGATTTCGGGTCCGCTCTGTCCGCCGCCAGCGGGCCTAACCGGCCGTTGCGCAGGCGGCAGGCGCCGGACAGCCGGCGAACCACCGGAGCCCTTGCATGACCCGCATCGACGAAAGCCGCCCCTTCATCCCGATCCGCTTCGCCGTGCTGACGGTCTCCGACAGCCGCTCGCTGGCGGACGACAAGTCCGGCACGACGCTCGCGGAGCGCATCCGGGATGCCGGCCACCAGCTTGCCGACCGCGACCTCGTCACCGACGACATCGAGGCCATCCGCAGCCGCGTCTCGGCGTGGATCGCGAACCCCGATGTGGACGTGGTGATCACGACCGGCGGCACCGGGTTCACCGGCCGCGACGTGACGCCGGACGCCGTCGAACCGCTGTTCGAGAAGCGCATGGACGGGTTTTCCACCCTTTTCCACCGGCTTTCTTTCGATGCGATCGGCACCTCGACCATCCAGTCGCGCGCGACGGCGGGGCTCGCGGGAACGACGTTCGTGTTCTGCCTTCCGGGCTCGCCGGGCGCCTGCCGCGACGCCTGGGACGGCATCCTGAAATGGCAGTTCGACTACCGCCTGCGACCCTGCAATTTCGTCGAGATCATGCCCCGGCTGGACGAGCACCTGCGCCGCGGCAAGGCACGGGAGGCCTAGGACGCGCGCGGGCACCTGCCCTGCTGCGTCTGAACATCAGAATATCGGTCTATTTAGCTGATATTACTGTCTTTATTTCGGGAATGCGCCCCTTACGTTAACCGAGAGAACGGTCGCGCCCGTCGCGACCGCAAGGCTTAACGTTCCGTCAAGATTCCGCCTCGATAGTTGTGGCGGCGGGACAAAGGCGGTGCTTTATTCCGATCGGCCGAGGGCCATTGACGAACGTTCCGGAAGGCGGCATTTCGCTGCCGTCGAGGGAACGCAACCGGGGTGGTTGTCGTTTGCGGTCTGTCGGACGCTCCCGCGACCGGCTTCTTTCAAAATCCGGCTTCCTGAGCCGTTCGCTGCAAATTTCGCCTCCCGGGCGGAACCCCCTCCTTTGCGGCGGCGTTTCGGGCAGTCGTGCTGTAACGCATTGAGCGAGTTGACGAAATGACAATGCGAATTGCGATGGTGGTGCTCGCTCTCGGCTGGCTCGGGTTGCTCGCCGTGGCCTATGCTCCGACGACCGACGCCGGTCAGACGGCGGCCTATTCCGACCACTGACACGCCTGCGCGATCACGTCGGGAACCGCCGGCCCCGGTGCCCCGGATACCCGAACGTGGCCGTGCAAAATCCCTCCCGTTCGGGTTAAACCCAAGCTCCTGAACCGGAGGAATTGCCGTCAGGCCTCATTTGCCGTCAGGCCCCATGGCGTGGCCCGGCGGAACAACAGGCTCAGCACAGACTGCCTCGCTAGCCTTCTCCGCGACAGTCGTCGTCCGGCAAAGCGCCGTTCCGCCACGTCGCGGACGCCGTACCCGGGCCGGCGATCCTGGGGCGGGATCGGGATGATGAAGACATTGGTTCGGCTGGCTGTGCTCGCAACGGCAAGCCTCGGCATCGCGGGCTGCGGCGCGCAGCAACAACAGCAGCAGCAACTGACTTACGACGCGAGCATGCTCGCCTGGGCACGGATCGACGGACGCCGCGTCGAAGGCAATCCGCAGCTCGAAAGCGGCTTCGCCTACGCGCAGACGATGTGCAGCAACCGCGCGCGCGCCGCCCCGATCGAAACGAACCCGATCTATTACAATCCGACGCCCGGCAACAGCGCCGCCTATGCCATGCGAAGCTGCATGGCGGAGCAGGGATATGTTCTGCTCCCGCGCAGCGTGCTTCCGCCCGAGCCGCCGGCAGCGGGCTGAGCCTTGAGTGCTTTCCGATCCGATGGCAACATCAGATCGACAAGAAATCGCTGCAGATTCAAATGCTTGAGCATATCCTAGCCGTTCAGATCGGTTCGATCCGAACGGGCTATGCCCTAGCGGTCGCCCTGCCAGGAAGAAGCAGATCGCGGGCGCGGCTACCCCATGCCGCGCCGATCGGGTATTCCGGGGCGGTCACAGTCGTTTTCCAGCCATCCGGAGCCCGTCATGGCGGACCCCATCCGCAATCTCCGCGCCGGCCACGCCGCCGCCGCGGGCACGAAATGTCCGTTTCCGCTGCCCTCTTCGGAAGGCATCGGCTGGCTCGCCGGCAAATGGTGCGCCGAGACGGGCCGTGACATGCCCGCCCGGGCCAAGCTCGCGGGGCGAACGATTACGCTGACGTGGGCTGACGGCAAGGAAATCAAGCTCGCCTGGGACAACCTGCGCAAGCGCGTCGCCCCGGCGGGCTGAGACCCGGACGGTTGCGGCGGGCCGGTGCCCGGCGACGACCGCGGGCATCACATCACCTCATTCCGGAGGCGATCCCGGCGGCACGGCCCTGCCCGGCCGGTGCAGGAACGTGAGCGAGGCGAACGCCCCGAACCACGAGCCGACCGCAGCGAACACGACATAGATCCAGTTCTCGGTGTAGCTGATCACGGCGAAGGACGAGAGCAGGTACCAGAAGCTCGACCAGGTGGCGGCGGCGAAGCGCCGGCGCATCACCACCGCCGACGTGAACATCACATAGACCGCATCCGTCGCCGCCGTGGCGAGCAGGACGCCGATCGCCAGCATCGGGTCGATCGAAAGCAGAACATTCATCGGTTCACCCCCGTTTCGTCGGACCGGACTTGACCGCGCGGCTTCAGGTCGGCTGGAGCGATGCGACTTTCGGCGTCTTTCCAATCGCGCGCGGACCGGCGATTGCTGTTCGGGCAAGACTAACGAGATCACACGAGACGAACGATCACGCCGTCTCCACCGTCGCTGCGAGCCCATCATGAAAAAGATCGCCCTTGCCGCCCTCTTCGCCACCGTGCTGCCCGCTGCCGTCCAGGCCGGACCGGCGGATGAAGCCTACATCGCGGCGCGCGACAAATATGCCACCGAGATCAAGAGGGAGGCGGCGGCGGACGCCAGCCAGGACCGCCTCGACAAACTCGACGGCGACGCCCGGGCGGCACTTGAGACGCAGATCTCCAAGATTCTCGGTCCGCTGCGGTTCAAGGGCCTCGGGCCCAAGCCGACGTTCTCGCCCGGCACGCTGGTGCCCGGCTATATCGAATCGGAAGAGCCGGACGGGCTGATGTTCGCCGACAAGGACTGGCAGACCCGCCTCATCGTCTCGCCGGAACCCGTGTTCGCCAACTGGCTTGCGGCACGCGCTAAGGAGCAGGAGGCGCCGGCCGCCTTTCGTCAGGGCATCGCCGCGGCTTTCAAGGTCAACGAATTCTACACGTCGACCATCAGCTCCGACGCCGCCTTCACCGGCTATGTCGCGCTGCCGGTCACTGCGCCGACCGGCGAGACCGCGTACGCGGCGCTCGGCATCTTCGCCCAGGACATGACCACGAACGCCGTGCCCGATTCCATCGTGATCGGACAGATCGCCAACGGCCGCGTCGTCGTCGGCACGACGACGGCCGGCGTGAAGATCAAGCAGATCCCGGCCTGCGACAAGGTGTGGAAGGGGTACGAGAAGAAGTCCGCCGCGCTGCAGGCCTCCGCCGCCAAGGCCGGCGCCAAGCGCGACGCCAAACTCGCCGAAGCCGCCGACGTGGAAGCGGAAGGCGAGAAGGCCTATCGCGCCTGCTTCGCCGAGGAAGCGCCGAAGCTGCCGTTCTTCGCGGCCGTCACCAAGCGCGCCGAAGCCCTGCTTCAGACCGCGCGGGGCAACTGAGCCAAGCGAGATCGCGCCGACGGAAATTGCGCCAGGCGCGGCTTAGGGGCAAAGCAAACGGTCAGGTCCGCCCGCTGTGGCGGGCCTGACGCAGCCCGTACCGGCTGAGGCGAGCTGATCTGAAGCGGCGGAGCAGACCCCGCCCGCCAAAGTGCACGGCGTGTCCCACCAGACAGATGACGTCCATCCGCCCGGGAAACGGTCCGGCCGGCGCGCGGAAATGGCGTGTGACGGCTGAGGGAAAAGAGGACGAGCAGAACAAGGAAGTGGTGGGCCCGGCCGGACTCGAACCAGCAACCAGACCGTTATGAGCGGTCAGCTCTAACCATTGAGCTACGGGCCCGGCCAGTCGCCTGAGCGTGGCTTACGCCTTCGCGCGGCTTGAAGTGTGCGCCCGGCTTGAAGAGTGGAGGTGACGGCCGGACTTGAACCGGCGTACACGGATTTGCAGTCCGCTGCGTAACCACTCCGCCACGTCACCACGCGCCGGTTTTCTAAGGGCTTGTAAAAAGCGGCGCAAGCCCATTCGGATTTCGTGCACATTTTTCTCGGACGGTCCCAACGGAGCCGGCCCGCCGGAGCGGCGGAACGCACGCTCCCGGTAGGCGGGCGACACCGCCCTGGCGACGGCGACCGGGGCCATGCGGGCGGCTTCCCGTCCCCTTCCGACATCCCTCGCGGACGGCGGGAGACGGGGCACGCACGCTCCCGCCAAGGTTAAATGATATGACTATTTATTCCCGCGCGGCTATGGCATGAGACGGGCACGCTTGAAACGGGCACGCTTGGGATAGGCACGCTTGGGATAGGCACGCTTGGGATAGGCATGCCGGCGAACCTTCCCGGAGAGGAAGGCGGGCCGGGACGACGCTGGAAACGCCGCAGGGGCCGATGGACCGCAGACACTCGATCGCATGCAGGGCCAAAGCCAGCCAGTGCCGCCTTCGCGGCAGGGTTTCCGAGGCGACGGCCGCCCGGGTGATGCATGACATCGGGGGCACGTGCGGGCACCCGGCGATGACATTCACCTGCAAGGACACCCAGGGCTTTCCCGACGACCGTGTTCGCTCCCTCGCCCCCTATCGCGCCGTGGTCGAGGCCATCGCCGCCGGTGACGGCAGGACCACGGCGGCCGCCATGGTCGCAGTCGAGACCAACGGTCGCGTTCGCACCCCGGCCAAGGTAAAGAGCACAGCAGGGAACAAGAACCGGGACGCCCGGCACATTGCGAGACCCGCCGTAAGCGGCGGCGGATTGCGGCGCTGGCGCCACCCTTTCCCTTCCACCCCGGCCGCGGCAGCGGCCGCCAACCGAATGAGCGAGTATCCATGACCGACCAGGCAAAGAAGGCGCCGCGCTACTCGGGCGTTTTCCCTGTGGTGCCGACCGTGTTCCATGACGACGGCACCCTCGATCTCGACGGCCAGCGCCGCGCGATCGACTTCATGATCGACGCCGGCTCCAACGGCCTCTGCATCCTGGCGAACTTCTCCGAGCAGTTCGTGCTGAGCGACGAAGAGCGCGACCAGATCATGGAACTGGCGCTCACCCACGTCGCCGGCCGCGTGCCCGTGATCGTGACCACCACGCACTTCTCGTCGGCCGTCACCGCGGCGCGCAGCGCGAAGGCTGAGGCACTCGGCGCGGCCATGGTCATGATCATGCCGCCCTATCACGGCGCCACCTTCCGCGTGACGGAAGAGTCGATCTACGAGTTCTACCGCACCGTTTCGGATGCGATCTCGATCCCGATCATGGTGCAGGACGCGCCGGTCGCCGGCACGCCGCTTTCGGTGCCGTTCCTGGCGCGCATGGCCCGCGAGATCGAGAACCTGTCCTATTTCAAGATCGAGGTTCCCGGCGCCGCCTCCAAGCTGCGCGCGCTGATCGAGGCCGGCGGCGACGCCATCGAGGGGCCGTGGGACGGCGAGGAAGCCATCACCCTGATGGCCGACCTCGACGGCGGCGCGACGGGCGCGATGACCGGCGGCGGCTATCCCGACGGCATCCGCCAGGTGACGGACGCCTATTTCGCCGGCCGGCGGACGGACGCCCTCGACGCCTACCAGCGCTGGCTGCCGCTCATCAACTACGAGAACCGCCAGTGCGGCATCCCGACCGCCAAGATCCTGATGAAGGAAGGCGGCGTGATCGCCTCGGACGCCGTGCGCCATCCCTTGAAACTGCCGCACCCGAAGACCAGCGCCGGCCTGATCGAGATCGCCCGCCGACTGGACCCGCTCGTCCTGCGCTGGGGCCGCTGAGACAAGGCGGCGCCCCGGAATTTCGCGGTTCCGGGGGCGTCCGCGGCTTGAGAATGCGGCCGCGTTCGGCGACAATCGCCGGACGGCGACCGCCGACCTCGTGCCGACGATCCCAGCTGCGATGCAGCACGACCACGTGCGTGCCGAAGGGCCGGCAAGGCCTTCCCGGACGGCGTGCCTGTTCTGGACGGATCGGACCGGCGCGGTCACCTCACGATCCATGCCGGTCCTCGCAAGGGGATCGTCATGGCTGCGCCGACCGCCGAACCGAGCTTTGCGGACCTGTTCACGCCGAAGCTCGTCACCGTACTCTCCGAGCATTACCGGCTCACGGATCTACGCGCCGACGCCATCGCCGGGCTCACCGTCGCGATCGTCGCGCTGCCGCTGTCGATGGCGATCGCCATCGCCTCCGGGGTCACGCCGGACCGGGGCCTCTATACCTCCATCGTCGGCGGGTTCGTGGTGTCGCTGCTCGGCGGCAGCCGCTTCCAGATCGGCGGGCCGGCCGGGGCGTTCATCGTGCTGGTCGCGGCGACGGTGGCGGCCCACGGCGTCGAGGGCCTGATCCTCGCGACGATGATGTCGGGCGTGATCCTGCTCGCCATCGGTTTCCTGCGCCTCGGCACGTTCATCAAGTTCATCCCCTATCCGGTCACGGTCGGGTTCACCGCCGGGATCGCGGTCATCATCTTCGCGAGCCAGATCAAGGACCTGTTCGGGCTGACTCTGCCGGGGCCCGAGCCCGGACCGCTGGTGCCGAAGCTGCGCGCCATCGCCGACGCCTTGCCGACTGCGAACGCCGCCGCGGTGGCGCTGGCGGCGGGCGTGATCGTCGTCATCCTGGCGCTGCGGCGCTGGCGGCCGAAGGTGCCGAGCCTGCTCGTCGCCGTCGCGCTCGCCTCCGTCGCGGCCTGGGGGCTGGGGCTGCCCATCGAGACCATCGGCACGAAGTTCGGCGGCATTCCGAGCACGTTGCCGGCGCCGCGGCTGCCGGAGATCTCGCTCGACCGCATCCTGATTCTACTGCCGACGGCGCTGTCGTTCGCGCTGCTCGGCAGCATCGAAAGCCTGCTGTCGGCCGTGGTCGCCGACGGCATGACCGGGCGCCGCCACCGCTCGAACTGCGAGCTGGTGGCACAGGGGTTCGCCAACATCGCCTCGGGCCTGTTCGGCGGCTTCTGCGTGACCGGAACCATCGCCCGCACCGCCACCAATGTGCGCTCCGGCGCGCGCGGCCCGGTCGCTGGCATGCTGCACGCGCTGTTCCTGCTCGCATTCATGCTCGTGGCGGCGCCGCTCGCCTCCTATATCCCGCTTGCAGCGCTCGCCGGCGTGCTCGCCGTTGTCGCGTGGAACATGGCGGAGAAGCACGCCTTCGCCACCCTCATCCGCGCCTCGCGGGGCGATGCCGTGGTGCTGCTGGCGACCTTCCTACTGACGGTGTTCCGCGACCTGACGGAGGGCATTCTCGTCGGCTTCGGCCTCGGCGTGCTCCTGTTCCTGAACCGCATGGCGGGTGCGGTGCAGATCGCGACCGACCGGCCGCTGATCGCGCCGGACCGGGCCGACGACACCGACAGCCGCGGCGCATACGACGCCGCGGCTGCGACCGACACGGACGTGGTGGTCTATCGCATCTCCGGCGCGTTCTTCTTCGGCGCGGCGGCGACCGTTGGCGCGGCCCTCGACCGGTTCGACGACAATCCGCGCGCCGTGGTCATCGACATCTCCGCCGTGCCGGTGATCGATTCGACCGCCGCCGCGACCATCGATGGCTTCGTTCACAAGTCGGAACGGCGCGGCGCGCTGGTCTATATCTCAGGCGCCAGCCCGGCGGTCCGCCGCGTGCTGCTGCTGCATCATGCGCGCCCGCCGAAGGTGCATTTCCGCCCTTCGGCGGAGGATGCCGTGGCCTCGGCGCGCAGGGCGATCGCAGGCATCGCCGACCGCGAGGAAGCGCCCCCGGCAAGCGCGGCGTGAAGGCAACGCGGGTTCACTCGGGGCGCGTTAATCCGCCTAAACGAAAGAGTTCGGGGATAAAACCGCGCATTGCGAAGCGCCAAAGCCAAATTTGTAAGTGGTCGTATAATTGACATCGAACCTTCAAGCAGGCGTGATAGCGACGGCCGGACCGAGAAGCCGGCGGGCCTTCCACCGCGCGCAGATCTGCCACGAAGGGGTTTATCCTTATGAAGTCATCCTGGATTCGCATGACGTCCGTCTCCGTCCTCGCGATGTGGGCCGGAACCGGCCTGGCCGTCGCCGAGCCGTCGGCCGAACTGATCGCCGCCGCGAAAAAGGAAGGCCAGCTCACCACCATCGCCCTGCCCCATGACTGGTGCGGCTACGGCGCGGTGATCGACGGCTTCAAGGCGAAGTACGGCCTGACGATCAACGAGCTGAACCCGGACGCCGGCTCGGGCGACGAGATCGAGGCCATCAAGGCGAACAAGGGCAACACCGGCCCGCAGGCGCCGGACGTGATCGACGTCGGCCTGTCGTTCGGCCCGTCCGCGAAGGCCGAGGGCCTGCTGCAGCCCTACAAGGTCTCGACCTGGGACTCGATCCCGGACAGCGCCAAGGATGCTGAAGGCTACTGGTACGGCGACTATTACGGCGTGCTGGCCTTCGAAGTGAACAAGGACATCGTCACCAACGTCCCGACCGACTGGCCGGATCTTCTGAAGCCGGACTACAAGAACGCCGTCGCCCTCGCCGGCGACCCGCGCACCGCCAACCAGGCCATCCAGGGCGTGTTCGCGGCCGGCCTTTCCAGCGCCGGCGGTGACGTGAGCAAGGCGGGCGAAGCCGGCCTGAAGTTCTTTTCCGACCTCAACAAGGCCGGCAACTTCGTTCCGGTGATCGGCAAGGCCGCCTCGCTCGCCCAGGGCGCGACCCCGATCATCATCCGCTGGGACTACAACGCCCTCGCCGACCGCGACACGCTGAACGGCAACCCGGGCGTCGAGGTCGTGGTGCCGAAGACCGGCGTCGTCGCCGGCGTCTATGTGCAGGCGATCAGCGCCTACGCCCCGCACCCGAATGCCGCCAAGCTGTGGATGGAATATCTCTATTCCGACGAAGGCCAGCTGGCGTGGCTGAAGGGCTACTGCCACCCGATCCGCTTCAACGATCTTGCCAAGAACGGCAAGATCCCGGCGGACCTGCTCGCCAAGATGCCGCCGGCCGCCGCCTACGAGAAGGCCGTGTTCCCGACCCTCGAAGAGCAGAAGCAGTATAGCGGCGTGATCACCAAGCAGTGGGATACCGCTGTCGGCGCCAGCGTCCAGTAATCGGGCGATCTGATCGGCGGGCGGCTTCTGCCGTCCGCCGTTTCTTCATGTCGCGTCCGCCGATGGAGGCGCTCGTCCCCCATTGCAGGTGATCGCGTGTGCGCGCCTCCCCCGCGTGAGCGCTCTCACCCGGCAGCCACATCGCCGACTGCCGCTCTCTTTTGTGCCCGAAGACTTTCGTGCCCGAAGATTTCCCCTGCGGCTTGCAGGCACTGGACAGGGACGCCCCGTTACGGGAACCTGAGCCGACGAACTATCGCATTCCCGGTTGCTTGCCCGGCCGTCGTCGAGACAGCGACGGGCTGGCGCGCCTGAGAGTGCGCCCGGTGGACGTGCCTTCCTTCGCGTGAGTTCCCTTTCCGCATGATCTTCGGCGGCCGCCTCTTGAGCGCGCCCCATTCCGGCAGGACTCGATGGCCCAGCAGAACGCGCCCCCAACCGTCGTCACGCCGATGCCCCGACGATCAGGCCTCCATCCCGCGGGATGGAGTGCGACATCCTGGGCGCTGATCGGCGTCTCGCCCTTCCTGATCTTCGCCGTGCTGTTCCTGCTCCTGCCGATGGCGTTCCTGATCGTCGGCGCCTTTCAGGACGCGGACGGCAACTTCACCTTCGGCAACCTCGCCGACCTGATGCAGCCCCAGATCCTGCGGGCCTACTGGATCAGCATCCAGATCAGCGCGGCTTCCGCGATCGCCGGCGCGATCATCGGCGCCTGGCTCGCCTATGCCGCGGTCGGCGGAGGGCTGCCGGCCTGGATACGGCCGACGCTGATGACCTTCTCGGGCGTGGCATCGCAGTTCGCCGGCGTGCCGCTGGCGTTCGCGTTCCTCGCCACGCTCGGCCGGACGGGCCTGATCACGACGCTGCTCATCAAATATGCCGGCTTCAACATCTACTCGACCGGCTTCAACCTTTTGAGCTTCACCGGCCTGACGCTGACCTATCTCTACTTCCAGATCCCGCTGATGGTGCTGATTCTGACCCCGGCGCTGGACGGGTTGAAGCGCGAATGGCGGGAGGCGTCCTCCATTCTCGGCGCGACCACCTGGCAGTACTGGCGCCACGTCGCCTTCCCGGTGCTGTGGCCGAGCGTGCTCGGCGCGACGCTGCTTCTGTTCGCGAACTCGTTCGGCGCAGTCGCGACCGCCTATGCGCTCACCGGCTCCTCGCTCAACATCGTCACCATCCTGCTCTACGCGCAGATCCGCGGCGACGTGCTGCACAATGCCAATCTCGGCTACGCGCTGGCGCTGGGCATGATCATCATCACCGGGCTGTCGAACGCCACCTATATCTGGCTTCGCTCCCGCAGCGAACGGTGGCTGAAATGAAGGCGAACCGGTTCGGACACTGGCTCGCGGTCGTCGTCGGCACGCTCTATTTCGTCGTGCCGCTGATCGCGACCTTCGAGTTCTCGCTGCGCATGCAGCGGGGCACCTACAGCTTCGAAGCCTATCGGGTGGTGTTGACCGACCCGAACTTCCAGGCGACGTTCGGCTATTCGGCGCTGATCGCGCTCGCGACCATCGCGGTCGGCATCATGCTCGTCGTTCCGGCCGCCTACTGGATCCAGCTTCGCCTGCCGAAGCTCCGGCCGTTCGTCGAGTTCGTGACGCTGCTGCCGCTGGTGGTGCCGGCCATCGTCATCGTGTTCGGCTATCTGAAGATCTACAATTCCTCTTCGATCCTGCCGCTCACCTCGAATGCGTGGTCGACCAACATCCTGTTGATGTTCGGCTACGTGACGCTGGCCCTGCCCTACATGTACCGCTCGGTCGACACGGGCCTGCGCACCATCGACGTGCGCACGCTGACCGAGGCGGCTGAAAGCCTCGGCGCCAACTGGGTGACCATCCTGTTCAAGGTCATCTTCCCCAACGTGCGGGTGGCGCTGCTGTCGGGCGCATTCCTGACCTTCGCCATCGTGATCGGCGAATTCACCATGGCGAGCCTGCTCAACCGGCCGGCTTTCGGGCCCTATCTGCAGCTCATCGGCGCGAACCGCGCCTATGAGCCGTCGGCGCTCGCGATCATCGCCTTCCTCGTCACCTGGGCCTGCATGGGCCTGATGCAGGTATTCGGCCGCGCACGCGGCGCCGGAGGCAAGAAATGAGCTATCTCGAAATCCGCTCGCTGCGCAAATCCTTCGGGCCGATGACCATCGTCCACGACTTCAACCTGTCGGTGGAACGCGGCGAGTTCATCTCCTTCCTCGGCCCCTCGGGCTGCGGCAAGACCACGACGCTACGCATGGTCGCCGGCTTCGAGACCCCGTCCTCCGGCTCGATCTCGATCGACGGCAAGGACGTGACGCAGCTTCGGCCGAACCAGCGCAATGTCGGCATGGTGTTCCAGGCCTATGCGCTGTTCCCGAACATGACGGTGGCGGACAATGTGGCGTTCGGCCTGAAGGTCGCCAAGCGTCCGGCGTCCGAGATCAAGCCGCGCGTGGAGGAAATGCTGCGGCTGATCAAGCTGCCGAACCACGGCGATCGCTACCCCTACCAGCTTTCGGGTGGCCAGCAGCAGCGCGTGGCGCTCGCCCGCGCGCTGGCGGTGAAGCCGAAGATCCTGCTGCTCGACGAGCCGCTTTCGGCGCTCGACGCCAAGATCCGCATCTCGCTCCGCGAGGAAATCCGTGCCGTGCAGCGCGATCTCGGCATCACCACGATCTACGTCACCCACGACCAGGAAGAAGCCCTGTCGATGTCGGACCGGATCGTGGTCATGAACGAAGGCCGGGCCGACCAGGTCGGCGCGCCGTTCGAGATCTACAACTATCCGCGCACCCGCTTCGTCGCCTCGTTCGTCGGCACGCTCAACCTGCTGCAGGGCAAGGTGCTCGACCCGGCGCTCGGGCGGATCCTGATCGACGGCAAGGAACTCGTCACCAACCGCGGCCTGAACGGCGCATCGGTCGGCGACGTGCGCACCATCGCGCTGCGGCCGGAGGCGGTGTCGCTGACGGACCCGGGCGGCGAGCGTAACCGGGTCGACGGCACCATCGACGAGGTAGCGTTCCTCGGCGCCATCGTCCGCGTCCGCGTCCGCATCAACGAGGCCGTGGTGTCGCTCGACACCTTCAACACGCCGAACCTGCCGCCGCCCGAGCGCGGCCAGCCGGTGGCGCTGCATTTCGGCTACGGCGACCTTCAGGTGCTGGCCGAGCCCGTCGCCGCGGCCGGTTGACCGCGGGAGCCGTGCAATGCCCCGCGCCGCTTTATTGCGGCGCGGGCTCGAACACCTCGATCGGGTCCGAAAGGCCGCGGACATCGTGCCAGCCGCACGTCGAGAACGTGCGCTCATCGACGAGATCCTTGAAGCCCGCCGAAACGAGCAGCGGACGTCCAAGGCTGCTGCAGAGCGCCGAGATGCGGGCGGCGATGTTGACGTCGCGGCCGACCACGGTGAAGTCCAGCCGCTCGCCGGAACCGACATTGCCGTAGGCGACCTCGCCGTGGTGAAGCGCCACGCCGAAGTGGATTGGCGGCCCCTCACCGGCATCGTGGGCGACCGCGGCGGCGAGCGCCGCCTCCGCCGCCGAAAGCGCCCGCACACAGGCCGCACCCGGGCCTTCCTCGCCGTCGGCGAAGATCGCCAGTACGCCGTCTCCGATGAACTTCAGGATGTCGCCGCCCTTGTCGGTCATCGCCGGCACGACGAGATCATAATAGCTGTTCAGAAGATCGGCGGTGTCCTCGGGCGGCATCGTCACCGACAGCGCGGTGAAGCCGCGCAGGTCGACGAACAGCACCGCGGCATGCATGCGCGTGACCTCGCCGCGATGGGTGGTGCCGGAGATGATCTGCCCGGCCGGCCCCGCGCCCACATAGGCCGTCAGGAGCCCCTTCAGCACACGATGATAGGTGAAGACCTCCATCACGTTGGTGAAGGCGGGCAGCATCTCCGCAAGGAAGGCCTCGAAATCGGGCGGAAAGCCCGCTTCGTCGCGGGTCGAGATCGTCAGCGCGTTGACCACCCCGTCGGAGAAGCGGAGCGGATGCACGCAATAGTGACGGTAGCCCGCGGCCTTCAGTTCGGGGACGATGCCGAAGCGGTCGTCCGGCGTTTCGTCGAGGGCGATGGTGAGGGGCTTGCCGGTCTCGTGCACGACCTTGTAGGGGCTGCGCTCATACATGCCGGTGTCGCGTTCGGCATAGTCGTAGGTGGCGATCTCGGTCGGCTCGCCGGGCTTCCAGGTCGCGCCGACGGCAAGCACGGTCGGCGACAGCACGCGCAGCGAGACGGTCAGCCGGTGGATCGGCAGGCCGAACGACATCATGCGATAGCCGAGCCCTTCCATCAGCACGGCGGGATCGAGCCAGCGCCCCTCGTCGACGAGCCACAATGCCAGGCTGCGGCCGGCGGCCACCAGATCGGTCGTCATTTTACCTCGTCGAGAACAATCGGCCGCTGACAGGAAACAAGACGCGGCATCGCCGGAAGCAATGGAAGAACGGCCTGAACGGCCACGTCTTATCTAGTACATGGCCGGGCGCACGCAAGTGGCGCACGCACGCGCTGCGGCACGATGGTCCGGCGGCGCCGGCGGCCTCAGCCCGCCGGTCTGGCGATGCCCTCGAACGGCAGTTCCATGGCGATCCGGAAGCCGTCCGGCGTGGCCTCGCGCTGCAGGCGCCCGCGCAGCTGTCCCTCGATGACGAGGGTCAGAAGCTTCGATCCGAAGCCGCTTTCCTTGGCCGACAGGTCCGTCTCGGTCCCCACGCTCTCGTGCCAGACGATCTTCAGCGCGTTGCCGTTTTTCAGCGAGTGCAGGCGGATGGCCCCGCCGGGCATGCTGAGAGCGCCATATTTTGCGGCATTGGTGGCGAGTTCGTGGAAGATCAGCGCGAGCGGCGTCATGGCGCTGTCGGCGACGCGGATATCGTCGCCCTCGAGCACGAGACGGCCGCCATCGCCCGCGGCATCGTAAGGCGCGAGCAGTTCCCGGACGAGTTCCTGCAGCGAACTGCCGTTGCGCCGGTCGGTACCGGCGGACTTGATGAAGCCGTGGGCGGAATCGAGCGCGCCCAGGCGGCCGCGAAGCCGCTCGGCGAACGATTGCGACCGCGCGCCCACGTCGACGTCCTCGCGCAGCGTCAGGCTGACCAGCCCGTTGACGACGGCGAAGATGTTCTTGAGCCGGTGGTCGAGCTCACGCGTCACGAGCTCCCGCTCGCTTTCCAGCAGTTTCGCCTCGTGGATGTCGGTGAGCGTCGCGATCCAGCGGCCGATACGGCCGTGGGTATCGCGGATCGGCAGCGCGATGACGCGCCCCCAGCGAAATTCGCCCGAGCGGTGCCGGTAGCGGGCCTCGATGTCGAAGGGTTCGCCGGTGCGCGCGGATTCCCGCCAGTTGTCGAACACACTGGCGCGATCGCTGGGGTGCAGGCAGGCCTCCCATTCCTCCGTGGTTGCCGGGGCGGACGGCACGGCGAGGAACTCCCGCCAGCGCTGGTTGAAATAATCGATCTGCCCGCCGGGTTGCCAGCTGAACACGACGTGGGGCAACGCTTCCGTGAAGGTTCGGAAGCGCAGTTCGCTTGCCGCGAGCGCCTCGGCCGTCTCGATCTCGTGGGTGACGTCGACCACCACGCCGGAAAACGACAGCGGCCGGCCGCTCGCATCGGCGACGACGCGGCCGGAATTCACCACCCAGCGGACGTCTCCCTGCCCGATCACCCGGTGCTGGCAGCGGAAGTGCTGCCCGAACCGGGCGCTGTCGAAATCGGCGATGAAACGATCGCGGTCCTCGGGATGGATGCCGGCCAGGAAGGTGGCCTTCGGCGCCCCTGTCCGAGCCGCTTCAAGATCGATGCCGTAGAGACGCGCGGAGCGCTCATCGCACGTCACCGTCTCGGTGGCGAAATCGAGTTCCCAGGTGCCGACGATCCCGCCGGCATCGAGCGCGAGATCGAGGCGCGCACGGGAGCGCTGGAGGTCGCGCACGGCCAGAACCCGCTCGGTCGTCTCGTTGACCAGCAGCAGCACGCCGTAGACGGTTCCCGTCTCGTCGACGATGGGTGTGAAGTCGAGGTTGAGCCAGGAGATCTCGCGCGAGCCATCGCGCCGAAGCCGGAAGGGCTGGTCGCGGAAGCTCGACGACGTGCCCTCGAACGCGGCGTCGATCACCGTGCCGTAGAACTCGGCCGCCTCGCCCAGCACCTCGGCGACGGGCCTGCCGAGCGAGCCTTCGTAGCCGGGACCGAACATCTCCCGCGCCGCGTCGTTATAGACGAGCAGGCCCATCCGCCCGATCAGGACGACCATCGGCGTCGAGGACAGCAGCATGGTGCGCGCGGCGCTGCGCAGCGCGGACGACCATCGATCGATCGGTCCGACGGGTGACGAGGCCCAGTCGAAATCCCGGATCTGATGCAGCATGACACTGCTCGCGAGCCGGTCGTTGATGTTGCTGTCCAGCCGGTGGAAGAGACTGACAGGCATGACGCAATTATTCCTACCGACGAACAGCGGGGGCTTCGACTTCCGAGTCCGAGTGCGCAGACGGTGGTTAATTCCTCTGCATTGTCAATGGCGCCCCGCGCCACGAGCCGTCAGAGCCGGCGCAAGGTTCGATCAGGAAATCTTGTTTGTAAACACCTGATTGCACCAATAATTCAAGTCTCGTCGAAGAGATGGAGGCAGCTTTGTCACCGCCGGTCGGAATGCGCGCGGAGGCAGGAATGGCCGGATGCGTTCTGCACGGTCCGTTTCGGACGATGGATTTCACGGGAATTGCGACGAGGCCCGCAGGCGCAGGGCAATCTCGTTCCTGCATCTGATTTCTCGCCGCAACCGGCGTGATGTGCCATGAAGAGGGCACGCCCGGCGCAAGGCGGTTGCTGCCCGCATCCGCCGGCGTTCCATGCGGCTCACGGCACCATCGACGGCGAGGCGGAGATGAGCGACCCGGCACCAGACGACACCGCGCGAACTGGCGGCGATGCCGGCACGGCGGCGCACGGGACACCCCTGCCGGCGGAACGGCCGACCACCGCGTTCTATCACCGCATCCCGGTGTTCGACGGCTTCGCCCGGCTGATGGAGCCCGAACTCTACATGCCGCTGCCCGCCGGCTGGCTGATCGGAACGACGGATGTCGTGGATTCCTCCGGCGCCATCGCCGCCGGCAACTACAAGCGCGTGAACCTGGCCGGGGCTTCGGTGATCGGCGCCCTGTCGAACGCCCTCGGCAATGAGGACTTCCCGTTCGTGTTCGGCGGCGACGGCGCGAGTTTCGCCGTGGCACCCGACGACGAGGCGGCTGCGCGGCAGAGCCTTGCGGAGACCGCCGCATGGTCGGCGGAGGATCTCGGGCTGACGCTGCGGGCGGCACTGGTGCCCGTCGACGACATCCGCGCGGCCGGGAGCGATGTCCGCGTGGCACGGTTCGCGTCTTCGCCTAATCTGGCCTACGCCATGTTCTCCGGCGGCGGGTTGCGCTGGGCCGAGGCCGCGCTGAAGCGAGGCCTTTATGCCGTTGCGCCGGCCCCGGCGGGTTCCAAGCCCGACCTTTCCGGCATGTCCTGCCGGTTCGATCCGATCAAGTCGCGGCGCGGGGTGATCGTTTCGCTGCTGGTGGTGCCCGATCCCCGGGCCGACATGCCGACATTCCGGCGGCTGATCGAGGCGATCCTCGCGCTGCCCGACCCGTCGAAGGACGAAGCGGGCAATCCGGTTCCGGAAGGTGGACCGAACTACAGCTTGCCGCCGGAGGCCGTCGAGCTGGAGGCGCTCGCCGTGCGCAGGCCGTCATTGCCGGCCTGGTTCTACCGAGTGAAGATCGCGGTGCTCGGCGGGCTTCTAAAGAGCGTGTTCCGGTATGGGACGCACATCGGAAGCTTCGACCCGAAGCGCTACATCAACGAGCTGGTGGCGAACTCGGATTTCCGCAAGTTCGACGACGGCCTGCGCCTGACGATGGACTGCACGCCCGAGTTTGCCGACCGCCTCGAAAGCCTGCTGGCCAAGGCCGCCGCGGATCACATGGTCCTCTACGGCCTGCACCGCCAGAACAACGCGCTGATCACCTGCTTCGTGCCGAACATCACCCGCCACGACCATGTGCACTTCATCGACGGCGCCGAGGGCGGCTATGCCGAGGCGGCACGAAGCCTGAAAGCGATGGCCGCCCGGATCGCGACGGCCGGGGCGTGACGCACCGCACAGACGCCGAAAATCATGTCTTATCAATGATATGGCTGGATTCTCTCGACTGACTTCGGAGAAGTCCGCAAGGCGTGCGATCAGACCGGATCGGTGGCCTCAACCGTGATGCCCATGGCGAACAGCCGGGTCTCGCCGGGCGCGACGGTCACGACGCCGGGCTTCGCGGCGAACTCGCCGTCATAGCCGACCGGGTCGGCGTGCCCCTGCCACGGCTCGATGCAGACATAGCCCGCGCCGGGCTTGGTCCAGATGCCGAGATCGGGCATCTCCGGGAACTCCACCCGGATCGACGGGCCGCCATTGCCGCCATAGGTCACCGCCCGGCTGGCAAGCTGGTCGAACACCAGGGCATCGTCGGTGAAGAGTTCGTCCCGCAGCACCAGGAGATCGCCGACCACGGGGTTCTCGCGCGGTTCGGGCACCACGAGACCGTGGACGTCGAGGCGGCGGATAGGGGCGGTCTCGGGCTGATCGAACCGGATCGCATGGCCGTCACGGTCGCCCGCCCCAGGCAGCGGCCACAGAAACGCCGGATGGTAGCCGAAGCTCGCCGGGAGCGGCACATCCGACGGATTGGTGAGCGCCGCCACCACGTCGAGCCGCGAGCCGGCCACGGAGAAGGTAATGTCGAGCACGAAGGCGAAGGGATAGACGGCGAGGCTTTCGTCATCCTCCACGAGCCGGAGCGTGACAGCGTCCGGCGTCCGGGCCTCGATGGCGAACAGGCGCCGGCGGGCGAAGCCGTGCCGGGAGAGCGCATAATCCTTGCCGTCGACCCGGCAGCGGCCGCCCGCGAGTTCGCCGACGATCGGAAACAGGATCGGCGCGCGGCCGGACCACACCGCGGGATCGCCGTTCCACATCAGATCGTTGCCGGCCGCGTCCTGGATCGACTGCAGTTCGGCGCCGAGGGTCGACACGGTGACGGCAAGTCCGGAGGACGAGATCGCGATGGTTTCGGCCGCGGATGGGGTCATGCTGGGGCTTCTCCGAGGAGGACAGGCGTTCCTCTATAGCATCCGCCCGCCCCGGCCGCCGCCATCTTCTGGCCGGAGCTGAAAAGCAAACGGCGCCCATCGAGGGCGCCGTTCGTGTCGTGCGGTATCCGATCTTGCGATCAGTTGTCGAGGAACGAGCGCAGCTTCCGCGACCGGCTCGGGTGCTTGAGCTTGCGCAGCGCCTTGGCCTCGATCTGGCGGATGCGCTCGCGCGTCACCGAGAACTGCTGGCCGACCTCCTCGAGGGTGTGGTCGGTGTTCATGCCGATGCCGAAGCGCATGCGCAGCACGCGCTCCTCGCGCGGCGTGAGCGAGGCCAGCACGCGCGTGGTGGTCTCGCGCAGGTTCGACTGGATCGCCGCGTCGATCGGCAGAATCGCGTTCTTGTCCTCGATGAAGTCGCCGAGGTGGGAATCCTCCTCGTCGCCGATCGGAGTTTCGAGCGAGATCGGCTCCTTGGCGATCTTCAGGACCTTGCGCACCTTCTCCAGCGGCATCGCCAGCTTCTCAGCCAGCTCTTCCGGGGTGGGCTCGCGGCCGATCTCGTGCAGCATCTGGCGCGAGGTGCGGACGATCTTGTTGATCGTCTCGATCATGTGCACCGGGATGCGGATGGTACGCGCCTGATCGGCGATGGAACGGGTGATCGCCTGCCGGATCCACCACGTCGCATAGGTCGAGAACTTGTAGCCGCGACGGTACTCGAACTTGTCGACCGCCTTCATCAGGCCGATGTTGCCTTCCTGGATCAGATCCAGGAACTGCAGGCCGCGATTGGTGTACTTCTTGGCGATGGAGATCACGAGGCGGAGGTTCGCCTCCACCATCTCCTTCTTGGCCTGACGGGCTTCCTTCTCGCCCTTCTGCACCATGTGCACGATGCGGCGGAACTCGATGATCTCGAGCGCCGTGTCGGTGGCGAGATTCTGGATGTCCTGCCGGATTTCGCGCACGCGCTCCTTCTCGCGCTGCACGAAATCGCGCCAGCCACGGGACGAGAGGTTGGCGACGCGACGGATCCAGTTCGGATCGAGTTCCGAACCCTGGTACTGGCGCAGGAAGTCCTCGCGCGACACACCGTAGGATTCGGCAAGACGCAGCAGCCGGCCTTCGAGGCCGATCAGCTTCTTGTTGATGTCGTAGAGCGTCTCGACCAGCGTATCGATGCGGTTCTGGTTGAGCGACAGGCTCTTGACGTCATCGATGATGTCGTCGCGCAGCTTCTTGAAGCGCCGCTCCTGGGAAGGAGACAGCAGCTTGTTCTGCAGGCGCTGCTCGACGTTCTGATCCTGGAGCCGGCGCAGCTTCTTGTAGTTCTCGGCGATGTTGTCGAAGGTCTCCAGCACCTTCGGCTTCAGCTCCGCCTCCATCGCGGCGAGCGGCACGTTCGATTCGAACTCGTCGCCCTCTTCCTCGCCCTCGCCTTCCGGCGGGGTCGGGATGGCTTCCTCGTCGGTCTCGGCATCGCCGTCGACTTCCATCGGCGGCTTGGCGTCCGGGTCGGAATAGGACGCCTCGAGATCGATGATGTCGCGCAGCAGAACCTTGCCTTCGAGCAGTTCGTCGCGCCAGATGATGATCGCCTGGAAGGTCAGCGGGCTCTCGCAGAGTCCGGCGATCATCGCCTCGCGGCCGGCCTCGATGCGCTTCGCGATGGCGATTTCGCCCTCGCGGGAGAGAAGCTCGACCGAGCCCATCTCGCGCAGATACATGCGGACCGGATCGTCCGTACGCTCGGCGGATTCGCGCGCCGCGACCGGGCGCGCGACCGCGGTCGACTGCGTCTCGACGAGATCGCCGCTTTCTTCCTCGCCGCCTTCGTTATTGGTCGCGGCTTCCGCGTCCTCGGCCTCTTCCGCATCGATGACGTTGATGCCCATGTCGTTGAGCATCGCCATGGTGTCTTCGATCTGCTCGGAGGTGACCTCTTCGGAAGGCAGCACCTCGTTCAGCTCGTCATAGGTGACGTAGCCGCGCTTCTTGGCGGCCTTGATCATCCGCTTGACGGCGGCATCGGAAAGGTCGAGCAGCGGGCCGTCCTGGGTTTCCGCCGAGGTCTCCGGGGCGTCTTCGGTTTCGCTCGCCTTGGCTGCCATTTTCGGTCTCCACCACCGGCCGCTCCACACCCGGACCCGGTACCGACCGGGATGCCGACGAAAGCCGCCGTTTCCTTCAACGATATGATCGGACCAGCGGGTGCGGTCCGCTCAATGTCCACTCAAACTGCTTTTGTGCTGCCGAAAGGGCGCCGCGCACCCTCCCCGGCAAGCGAATCGGCCACGCGGGACCGTGCCGTTGCTATCCCGGAGGGCGGTCGCCCGACCCGCATGTCGCGGGATAGGACAGGAACCGCTGCCGCATCAGCGGCGGCTTGCAAGGAGCGGCCATGGCTCGGCCGCAGGGCGCCAGAACGCCGAATCTCGAACCGCGCAATTCCGAACCGCTCGCTTTTCCAATCACGAGAGCGCCTTGAGACGTGGTGTCACGACCGTCATCGCGGACCTTCTGCAATCATCTCCAGCCGTCGCCGGAGAACGATCAACACGACCCCAAGCAATTTCCGGGCCGGGGAAGACCGGCAACCGGGAAAACGAGACCGCATTCACGTCAAGCGCATATAGTATGCCCCAGTCGCTCTAGATAGCGCGCAATCGCGAATCTGCAAGCGATGATTCGCATGGAAGGATCGAAAATCAGGGGCTGCCGGTGTCTGCGTCGAGACCGGGGCTGCCCGATCCATATGCATTGCGGATCGAGCGGATCTCGTCGGAGAAGTTCCGTTCCTCTGCCGCGATGTCCTCCCGCCGGCGCACCACGGCATGCTGCAGCGCCTGGATACGTTCCCAGTCGTCGGCGGTCAGATCCGATTCGGCGGCGGCGATCGCCGCATCGAGATCGCTCTCGATCGCCTTCAGCTCCAGGCGCCCGAGGAAATGGATGAAGCAGCGCTCGACGAAATCCTCGCTCGGATGGAAGGCCAGGATCGGGAACCGGCCGCGCAGCCGATGCCCGCGCCGGCGGCCGTCCGCCTCCAGCCCGTGCACCTCGCCGAGCAGCGAGAAGAACTGCCCGTCGACCCGCGTCGGCGCATCGGCCGCGGCCGGTGCGCCCTCGCCCGCCATATCGGCCTCTTCGAGGGACATCGCCTGCAGCGCATCCCGGAAGCGGCGGTGCAGCTCGTTCTGAAGCGGGGCGGCGGCCAGCGCCTCGGCATGGCGATCGATCAGGGCGGGATATTCGACGACGAGGCCGAGCACGAGGCGCTCCAGTTCCAGCGGTTCAGCCGGCGGCGCGGACACGAGCGCGATCGAGGGCGCTTCCGGCGGCGCGAAACCGCCGCGCCCGCCGCGCCGGCCGCCACCACCCTGCCGCGTCTCCGGCCGGCGGCCTCCGGCCTCGCCACCGGCGCGGTGCATCGCCTCCTGCAGCTTCACCCGCGCGGCGAAACGGTATCCGCGCGCGACGCGCTCGTCGCGAATCTGGCCGATCAGTTCGTCGAAGCGCTTCTCCAGCGCGGCGCGGCGCTCGGGCGTGTCAACGCGGGCCCCGGCGATCTCGCGCTCGAACAGCACCTCGTTCAGCGGCACGGAGGCGCGCAGTTCCGCGACGAAGCGCTCGGCGCCGCCGCTGCGGATCAGTTCGTCCGGATCCTTGCCGTCCGGCAGAAAGGCGAAGTTGAACGATTTGCCGCTTTCGAGCAGCGGCAGGATGCGGTCGATGGCGCGATGGGCGGCGGCGATGCCGGCCCGGTCGCCGTCGAAGCAGATCACCGGCTCCGGTGCGAGCCGCCACAGCGCCTGGATCTGATCCTCGGTGAAGGCGGTGCCGAGGGTCGCCACAACGCCCTTGATGCCCGCCTGATAGACCGCGACGGCATCGAGATAGCCCTCGACCACCACGATGGAGCCGGCGGCTCGCGCGGCCTCGCGGGCGCGATGGGCGTTGAACAGCAGCATGCGCTTGGAGAAAAGCGCGGTCTCCGGCGAGTTCAGATATTTCGGCTGCTGGTCCTCGGCGAGCGCGCGGCCGCCGAACGCCACCACCCGACCCTTCAGGTCATGGATCGGGATCATCAGGCGGTTGCGGAAGCGGTCGTAGCCCGGGCGGCCGTCGTCCGGCCGGATCACGAGGCCGGCATCGACCATCATCATCTCGTCGATGCCCTCGGCGGCGAGATGGCGCTTCAGGGCATCACGCTCGGCCGGGGCGTAGCCGATGCCGAACGTGCGCACCGTGTCGACGCTGAGGCCGCGCCGCTCGATATAGGCGCGGGCGTCCGCCCCCGCCGGGGTACGCAGCGTCTGCTGGAAGAAGCGGTCGGCGAGCGCGACCACGTCGCCGAGGGTGCGGCGCACTTCCTCACGCCATTCGCTGGCGGCGTCGCGCGCCGGCATCTGCACGCCGGCATCGCCGGCCAGCCGCTCGACGGCTTCCGGGAAGGTGGCGCCCTCTGTCTCCATCACGAAGCGGATGTGGTCGCCGGACGCGCCGCAGCCGAAGCAGTGATAGAAACCCTTACGGTCGTCGACATGGAACGACGGCGACTTCTCCTGATGGAACGGGCAGCAGGCCCAGAAGTCGCCCTTGGTCGGCTGCGACTTGCGCCGGTCCCACGTCACGCGGCGGCCAACCACCTCCGACAGCGGCAGGCGGGCGCGGATTTCATCGAGAAGGGTATCGGGCAGACGCATGGCGCGACGATAGCACGGATGCCCGGGCCGTTTCACGGCCCTTGCAGCCGCCGCGCGCCGCCGGCGGGGGAATCCGGCGGGCGCTCGCCAGGAACCGGCGGAGGCCGCCTGGCTGCGGATGCCGACGGCCGCGCACCCCGGTCATCAGGCGGCAGTTCGTCAGGCCGTCTGTACCCGGCTCAGGAACTGCTGCACGGCGTCTGTCAGCACCTGCGACGAGCGGTGGAGGTTCGCCGTCACCGAGCGCACCTTGCTCGCCTCCATGTTGTTGGCCTCCGTCGCCTGACGGACGTGGCCGATGCTGCTCGACACCGTCTTGGCCTCGGCTGCCGCCTGCGCCATGCCGCTGGCGATGGTCTGGCTCGCCTGGCCCTGCTGGTGGGTTGCGGTGGCGACGTCGGCCGCCACCTCGTGCATCTGCTCGATGCGGCCCTCGATGGCGGCGATCGCCTGCATCACGTCCTCGGTGATGGCCTGGACGTTGGCGATCTGGGCGGCGATCTTCTCGGTGGCGGTCTTGGTCTGGCCGGCCAGCGCCTTCACCTCGTTGGCGACCACTGCAAAGCCCTTGCCGGCCTCGCCGGCCCGCGCCGCCTCGATGGTGGCGTTGAGGGCCAAGAGGTTGGTCTGGCCCGCGATGCCGGCGATCATGTCGGCCACTTCGCCGATTTCCTGCGCGGCGGACGCGAACTGCCGCATGGTCGCGCTGTTCTCGCGGGTTTCCTTCAGCGCGTTGGCGGCGATCTGGTTGGTGTAGTCGATCCGCGACTGGATGTGATTGGCGGTGTAGGACAGTTCCTCGCTCGAAGCGGCAATGGTGTTGACCGCCTCGGCCGCCTGATAGGCCGCGTTGGCGACGACGCCGGCCTGTTCGCGGGCCTGTTCGGAGGCATCCTCCATCGTGGCGGCGGCCGATTCCATCTCCGACGCGGTGGCGAGGAATTCCTCCAGCGCGCTCTGCGCCTCTTCCTCGAAGGCCCGGCTTGCATCGGCGAGCGCCATCATCCGCCGGCGCTCGATCTCCGCCTGCTCGCGGGCGGCCTCGTCCAGCCGGCGCTTTTCGAGGAGCGCGGTCTGCATCACCCGGATCGCGTCCGCCATCTCGCCGATCTCGTCGCGGCGCCCCTCGAACGGCACCTCGGCATCGAGGTCGTTGCCGGCGAGCTGGGTGGTCGCGCCCTTCAGGCGGTGCAGCGGACGCTGGATCAGATTGGCGGAAATCCACCACGCGGCGATCAGCGCGACGACGATGCCGACCGCCGGGATCGCCACCAGTGCCACCACAGCCTGCTGGCGGGCGGTCGCCGCTTCCGCACGGTCGGCGGCGAGCGTCTGAAGCTCCAGTTCGGCAAGCTTGCCGATGCTCGCCACCATGCGCTCGCGGCTCTGGATGGTGGGCTCGTCGGTCGCCTGGATCAGGGCGGCGGCGGGCGAGACGTCCAGTCCGAGCTTGGCGGTATCTTCCTGATAGGCGAGGAATTCGGTCAGCGCGTTTTCGAGCACGCGCCGGTCCTTTTCGTTGAGCTGATCGCCGACAGCGGCGAAGAACGGCTTGCGCAAGGCCTCGACGTGCTTCAGCGCGCCCTGCAGCGCCTCGAACTTCGGCTTGGCGGCGTCCTTGTCCTCGGCGGTGTAGACCGCCGTCGCCTGCACCACCGCGCTCTGGATCGCCTCGGCCAGCGACATCGCCTGATAGGCCGCGCCCCAGCGCGTCTCGATCAGGTCGCCGCGCGCCCGTTCAGCCGAAAGCTGCACCACGGAGAAGGCCGCCAACGCGGCCGCGGCCGCGGCAAGCAGGCCGAGAACCAGACCGATCTTTCGGCCGATGGTGAGATGCATGGTCATGAACTCCGCTTCGCCAGCGTCTGTTGCGCCCGGCCGACCCCGGGGCACCGGCACGAGAGCACGGGGCGAGCCCGCCCGTTCCTCGACCGATCAACAGCGCGATTCGATCGCCGGCACGTTCGCCGGCATGCATCGAACTGATGGGCGCGAAGTCTATGTCGTCACGACTGCACTTTGATGACACGTCTATAGACGATATTTCGTCTTGATAAAATCAATGTCGTTAAACAAAAAGACTTAAATTCAATCCGGTTAATCTGAAATACTTTTACGGCAAAACAATAAACCACCTCTGCGTGCACTCGCGCACTGCATCGGTCCTTCACACAGGCGGGCGGAGCGTCCGGCGCCCCGCCCGTCCCGGCCCGACCTATCGTTTGAGAAGGTCGGCCAGCGTTTCGGCGATGACGAGCGTCGCCGCCTTCAGGTCGGCGAGCTCCAGGTGCTCGTCAGCGCTGTGGGCGTTCGCCTCCAGGATGGAGCGGGGGCCCGCGCCATAGAGCACGGTCGGAATGCCGGCTTCCGAATAATGCCGCGCGTCGGTGTAGAGCGGCACGCCGGTCGGTTCGACGGACGTGCCGAGCACAGCGCTCGCATGGCGGGTCAGCGGCTCCACCAGCCGCTCGACGCCCGGCAGCGGCTTCAGCGGCTCGGCGAGCATGATGCGCCGGCACTCGACCTCGATGCCCGGCGTCGCGGGCGCCGCCGCCTGCACGAGGGCGACGAGGGCGGCTTCCACCGCCTCGCCGTTTTCCTCCGGGATCAGGCGCCGGTCGAGCCGCAGCGCGACGCGGTCCGGGACGACGTTGGTGTTGATGCCGCCGGAGATCAGGCCGACGGTCAGCTTCGCCGACCCGATGCCCTTCTCGGCGCTGACGACGTCGGCAAGACGGTGCCGCTCGGCATAAAGCGCGGCGAGGATCGGCGTCGTGGCCTCCAGCGCGTCCGCGCCGCTCTCCGGCATCGCCGCGTGGGCCTGCCGCCCCCTGACGACGATCTCCAGATGCAGGCATCCGTTGTGGGCAACGGTCACCGCATAGGAGAAGCCGGCGGAGATCGCGAAGTCCGGCTTGGTCAGCCCCTGGGCGATCAGCCATTTCGGGCCGACGAAGCCGCCGGCCTCCTCGTCGTAGGTGAGGTGGATCTCAACGGTGCCATCGAGGCCGCGTTCCTCCGCCTCGGTTTCCAGGGCGCGGAGGGCGAACAGGTAGGTGGCGAAGTCCGACTTCGACACCGCCGCGCCGCGGCCGTAGATCGCCCCGCCGCGCTCCTCGCCACCATAGGGATCGGCCGTCCAGCCCTCGCCCGGCGGCACCACGTCGCCGTGGGCGTTGAGGGCGATCACGGGACCGGCGCCGGTGCCGAAGCGCCGGCGGATGACGAGGTTGGTCACGCTGCGCATGCCGTAGGCGCGCACGAACGCCTCGGGCACGGGATGGCGCTCGACCTCGTAGCCAAGCGCCTCGATCAACCCGGCGGCGACCTCCGCGGCCCCGGCGCAATCGCCGGGCGGGTTGTCGCTCGGCACGCGCACGATGGCCTTGAGGAAATCGACTTCCTCCGCGAACGCGGCCTCGATGGCCTGTCTCATTTTGCCGGCGCCTCCTGATCGGCCGTCTGATCCGCGAGGGCCAGGATCGTCCCGACCAGCGCCTCGACGGCCTCGTTCATGTCTTCGACCGAGCAGAACTCGGCCGGGGTGTGGCTGACGCCGCCGCGGCAGCGCACGAACATCATGCCGATATCCGTCAGCGCCGCCATGGCGTGGCCGTCGTGACCGGCTCCCGACATCAGCGAGCGGACCCGCCCGTCGCCGCGCCCGGCAATGCCCGCCGCCAGCGCCGCCTGAAGCCGGGGCGCGCAGGCAGCCGTCGAACGATCGTGGTCGCGATTCCAGCTGATGGCAACGCCGCGCCGTGCCGCGATCTGTTCGGCCGCCTCGGTGATGGCGGCGAAGGCATCCTCGCGGGGATCGTCGGCGCCCGCGCGCAGGTCGAGACTGAATTCGACCGCCGCCGGGATGACGTTGATCGCGCCGGGCTCCACCTTCATGCGCCCGACCGTCGCGACGAGATCGCCGCCCTGCGCCCTGGCAATCGCCTCGATGGCGACCACCAGCTCGCACGCCGCCGCCAGCGCGTCCTTGCGGCCGGCCATCGGCACCGTGCCGGCGTGGCCGGCCTCGCCCTTCACCCGGAAGGTGGCGCGCGTCGCCCCGGCAATGGAGGTGACGACGCCGAGCGCGAGGCCCTCCTGCTCCAGCACCGGCCCCTGCTCGATATGCACTTCGAGATAGCCGATCACCGAATCGGGGTCGATCGCCGCTTCGGTGATGCGGGACGGATCGCAGCCGAACGCCTTAAGTGCATCGCGCACGCTCACGCCGTCGCTGTCCTTCACGTCGAGCGCGTCGCGTTCGAGGATGCCGGCCACCGCGGAAGACGACGACAGGGTGATCGGAAAGCGCACGCCTTCTTCATCGCCGAACGCGAGAATCTCGATGCCGAACGGCAGGCGAACACCGCGCCGGCGCAGCTCGCGCACGGCGAGGATCGCGACCACCACGCCGAGGGTGCCGTCATAGCGGCCGGCATCGATCACGCTGTCGATATGGGAGCCGATCAGCAGCCGCCGGTTGCCGGACGCGGGATCGCCGGCCGCGAGCACGCCGCGCACGGTGCCCATGGCGTCCTCGGAGACGGCGAGCCCCGCTTCCGCCATCCAGCCGGCGATGCGGCCGGATGCGGCGCGGTGAGAGGGCGTGAGATAGAGGCGGGTGATGCGGCCGGGCTCGGAGGTGAAGCCGGCGAGCGTCTGAAGCATCGATTCGGCCTCACGGCCGAACGAGAGAGAGTCTTCCGTCATGGTTCCCCTATTCTTTCTTCCAGTCTGAATCGGATGATCCTTTCGATCTGCACGAGAGCCGTTGCGAATTCGGTCTCCAGCGAGTTTTCCACTCGTTCTTCGAAGGCAGACAGAATGACATCCTTGGTCGCCCCCTTCACCGCGAGGATGAAGGGAAATCCAAACCGCGTGCGGTAGCGGTCGTTGAGCTCCGTGAAGCGGGCATATTCCTCCGGCGTCAGGCTGCCGAGCCCGGCGGAGGCCTGTTCCTTGCGGGAATCCGGCGCGACGTCTCCGGCGATCGCCGCCTTGCCGGCGAGATCGGGATGCGCCCGGATAAGGGCGAGCTGGTCGTCTTCGTCCGCGTCGGCGACGGCGTTGGCGAACGCCGCGATCATGCCGTTGCGGTCGATATAGGGCCGCGACCGGCAGGCACGCGCGGCCACCCAGGGCGAGTGCTCCGCGATCTCGCCGAACAGCGCGACGAACTCGGCGTCGTCCAGCGCATTGACCTCGCCGATGGTCATCGGGAACGGCGATCCGCCCCGGTAAGCTGCGGTTGAAGATGCCATGGCGCTCGTTCCTCCCGGACCTCAAGGCGGGGCGTTCCCCGCCCGTTTTGTCATAGGGCTAAACCAGGAGCCCCGGAAGGAGATGCGCCCGGGCGTTCGGGCGCGGCTTTCAGTGCGCGTTGAGCCATTCCCCCAGTTCCTGGCGCTCGGCCTCGGTCATTCCGGTCTCGTTGCCGAGCGGCATGGTCTGGGATTGCACGGCCTGGGCCATGATGAGCGGCTTGTAGCGGATGAGGGCGGGCGGGCCGGTAAAGGCGATGTCCTTCGGGGGCGCGTCGATGCCGGCGTGGGTCGGTTTCACCGCGTGGCACATCACGCAGTGTTTATCGACGATCGCCATCACCTGCGCGTCGGAAACGGTTCCCTCGGACGTCGTTCTCGCCGGCGCCGTCAGGTACACCAGGATACCGAGTCCGACAACTGCAACGGGAACCGTCCACGAATATTTATGGAAGGGATCGTGGGCGTCCGTTCGGTTGAGGAAGTGGCGGATGGAGCCGCCGACCACCACCACCAGCGCCACCACGAGCCAGCCCTGCGGATGCCCGGTCAGGAACGGGTAGTGGTTGCTCAGCATCATCAGGAGCACGGGCAGCGTCAGATAGTTGTTGTGCAGCGAGCGCTGCTTGCCCTCGCGCCCGTAGGCCGGATTGGGCTGTTCGCCGGCGATCAGCGACGCCACCACCTTCCGCTGGTTCGGGATGATCACCATGAACACGTTGAACGCCATGATGGTGCCGACGAAGGCACCGACATGCAGGAACGCGCCGCGGGCGGAAAAGATGTGGGTGTAGAGATAGGCCGCCCCGATGATCAGGGCCATCACGCAGAGCGCGAGGGCGGCCGGATAGTTGATCAGCTTCGAACGGCACAGCCGGTTATAGATCAGCCAGCCGCCGATCAGCGTCGCGACCGACATCACCACGGCTTCGCCGGGCGTCATGTCGAGCACGTTCGGATCGATCAGGAACAGCCGGGCATTGGCGTAGTACTGGATGATCAGCAGCGCGAAGCCCGACATCCAGGTGAGGTAGGCCTCCCACTTGTACCAGATCAGGTCCGGCGGCAGTTCGTCCGGCGCGACCAGATATTTCTCGACATGATAGAAGCCGCCGCCGTGAACCTGCCACGCGGTGCCGTAGACGCCGGGCCGCATCTTCTCCCGCTTGCGCAGTTCCAGATCGAGCGCGACGAAATAGAACGATGCGCCGATCCAGCCGATGCCGACGACGAGGTGGAACCAGCGGGCGAGGAGATTGAGCCAATCGAGAAAGAAGGCGCTCATGAAGCGGGGCGCTCCGGTGGAAAGGGCGGGGTCGGCAGGCGGTACGAAAGGCAGCAATTCAGAAGGCAGGCGGTTCAGAAGGCAGGCGGTTCGAAGACCGGGACGGCCGATCGGCAACGTCGTCGGTCTCCGGGATCAGTCACGTACTTCAGGCCTGGGCGGACAGGGGTGCACGCAGGTCCACCGGGCGTCCGCCGGCGACAGGCGACAGCGCGGCGATGCACTGCTCATCCCGGACCAGCAGTTCGCAGGCCGTGGCCGCGGCGATCACCGCGGGCAGTTTGGATTTCAGCGCGGTGCCGCCGATGGGACAGACGAGATCCGCGACACGCGTCGCCGCCCGCCCGGCCTCGGTCAGGCGGCGTTCGAACCGCGCGCGCTTGGTGGCACTCCCGATCACCCCGACATAGGGAAACCGCGCCGCATCGGCGGCGAGCGCCGCGTCGACGATGGCGAGATCGAGCGAATGGCTGTGGGTCATCACCACGACGAAGCTGCCCTCCGGCGCGGCCGCAAGGGTGTCCGCCGGATCGCCCAGCAGCGACACGCCGGCATTCGCCGGCACATGGGCCGGGAAGGCATCCGGGCGCGGGTCGAACCATGCGACCGACACCGGCAGCGGCGCCAGCGCCATCACGAGGGCGCGACCGACGTGGCCGGCGCCGAACAGGAACACGGACCGGCGCCGTTCGCCGAACACCTCGGTCAGCAGACCGTCATCGTCGAGCCGTGCGCCCACGGGCCCCGCGAGCGTGTCGACGGCGTCGCGCTCCAGCGCTTCGGCGCTGCGCCGGAACCGCGCGACGGTCGTGAACGGCCCAGCCTTCGCACGTTCGGCAAGCGCCTTGGCCGCCGGCAGGTCGGATGCGTCCAGCACCTCGGTGATCAGCCCGACCTGGCCGCCGCAGCACTGGCCAAGTTCGGGACCGAGCGCGATGCGCGACAGCCGCACGCTGCGCCTGCCGGATCCGAGGTCGCGGCTTGCCTCGGCGATCGCCCGCCATTCCAGCGCGCCGCCGCCGATGGTGCCGCGGAAGCGGCCGTCCGGCCACACCACCAGCCGCGCCCCGGCCTCGCGTGGCGACGAGCCGCGCACCTCGACGACGGTCACGAGGGCCGCGCGTCCGACGGTCTCCAGGGCCTCGGCGACTGCCTGCCAGACCTCCATCGCGCCCCTCCTACGCCCGGTCCACCAGCGCCTTCACGGCGCGACGCACCGCTTCCGGCGTCGCGGGGGCATCGAGCGGCACCGGCGCGCCGGGCTTCAGGCTGCCGACGGCGCGGCCGATGGCGGAGAAGACCGAGATCGGCAGCATCAGAGGCGGCTCGCCGACCGCCTTGGAGCGGTAGACCGTGTCGACCGCGTTGCCGCCGCTCTCGTAGAGCTCGACCCGGAAATCGGCCGGAACGTCGGTCGCGGTCGGGATCTTGTAGGTCGACGGCGCGTGGGTGCGCAGGCGGCCTTCGGCGTCGTAGACCAGTTCCTCGGTCGTCAGCCAGCCCATGCCCTGCACGAAGCCGCCCTCGATCTGGCCGATATCGATCGCCGGGTTGAGCGACCGGCCGACATCGTGCAGCACGTCCACCCGGTCGACCCGCGTCTCGCCGGTCAGGGTGTCGACCGTCACCTCCGAGCACGAGACGCCCCAGGCGAAGTAGTAGAACGGCCGCCCCTTGGCGACGCTCCGGTCCCACACGAGGTCCGGGGTGGCGTAGTAGCCGGTCGAGGAAAGCCCGACCTTGCCGGCGTGGGACGACTTCGCGGCGGCGGCGAACGTCATCCGCTCGTTGCCCACCACCACGTGGTCGTCGGCGAACACCACGCTTTCCGGCGGCACGCCGCCGTGAACGTTCGCGAGGTGGGACGCCATGCGGTCGCGGATCGCCTGGGCCGCGAGCAGGGCGGCCATGCCGTTGAGATCGGTGCCGGAGGACGCCGCCGTCGGCGAGGTGTTCGGCACCTTCGCCGTCGTCGTGGCGGTGATGTGCACCATGTCGAGGCTGATGCCGAACACCTCGGCCACCACCTGGGCGACCTTGACGTAGAGCCCCTGCCCCATCTCGGTGCCGCCGTGATTGAGGTGGACCGAGCCGTCGGTATAGACGTGCACCAGCGCGCCGGCCTGGTTCAGGTGGGTCAGCGTGAACGAGATGCCGAACTTCACCGGCGTGATGGCGATGCCCTTGCGCAGGAACGGACTGTTCGCGTTGAAGGCGTCGATGGCGGCGGCGCGGGCGCGGTATTCGCTCGTCTCGGCAAGCCGCAGCATCATTTCGCGGCCGAGATTCTGCTGGACCTTCATGCCGTAGGGCGTCTCGTCGCGCTCGCCCTCGCCATAGAGGTTGGCGAGGCGCACGTCGAACGGATCGCGGCCGGTGCGCAGCGCGATCTCGTCCATCAGCCGCTCGGCCGCAAGCACGCCCTGCGGCCCGCCGAAGCCGCGGAAGGCGGTGTTGGACACCGTGTCGGTCTTCAGGCGGCGGCTGTTGATCGCCACTTCCGGGTAATAATAGGCGTTGTCGGCATGGAACATCGCGCGGTCGCAGATGCCGATCGAGAGGTCCACCGAGTGCCCGCAGCGGGCGAACTGGTCGTGGATGACGGCTTCGAGACGGCCTTCCGCGTCGATGCGGGCGCGGTAGTTGACGCGGAAATCGTGGCGCTTGCCGGTCATCGCCATGTCGTCGTCGCGGTCGAGCCGGACTTTCGCCGGCCGGCCCGTGACGTGGGCGGCGAGCGCGGCGAGCGCGGCCCACTGCGAGGCCTGGCTCTCCTTGCCGCCGAAGGCCCCGCCCATGCGGCGCACCTCGGCGGTCACCCGCGCGTTCGGCAGGCCGAGAACGTGGGCGACGAGGTGCTGGACCTCGCTCGGATGCTGGGTCGAGGCGAACACATGCATCTCGCCATCCTCGCCCGGCACCGCGAGCGAGATCTGGCCTTCGAGATAGAAATGCTCCTGGCCGCCGATGAGGATCGAGCCTTCCACCACCGCCTCGGGCTCCGCCGCCGCGATCGCCGCCTCGGCATCGCCACGCACGAAAGCATAGGACGGCAGGATGTCCGGCCGGTCGGAGGCGATGGCCTGGTCGACGGTCACGATCGGCGTCTCCGCTTCGACGTCGACGCGCCCGAGGCGCGCGGCGCGCCGCGCCGCCTCGCGGGTTTCGGCCACAACCGCGAACACCGGCTGGCCGTGGAAGCGGATCTCGGTTTCCGCCAGCAGCGGATCGTCGTGGAAGCCAGAAGGCGAGATGTCGTTATGGCCGGGAACATTGGCCGCCGTCAGCACGGCGACGACGCCCGGAAACGCCTTCACCGCCGCGAGATCGAGCCCGACGATCCGCCCCTTGGCGGCCTGCCTGGCGTAGCCCGGAACGACGTGGAGCGTGCCGACGGGCTCGCGCACGTCGTCGATATAGGCGGCCGTGCCGGAAACGTGCCGCGCCGCGCTGTCATGGAAGCGCGAGGTGTGGACCACGCGCGTCTGGAACGGCGTCACGCCCGGCCGGTCCTCCGGCCGCACGTCGAGAGCGACCGCGGCATGTTCGCTTTCAGAGCGAAGCGGCATCGGCAACCTCCCGGAACCCGCGGACGCGCGTGGTCGTCGTCGCCTCGCCGCCCGCCTCCACCAGAGCCTTGACCAGAAGCGAGCCGGCGGCGTCGAGCCGATAGGCGGCGCTCGCCCGCATGTCGTCGATCGGGGCGAAGTCCTCGGCGAGCACGCCCGCAACCGCGAGCGCGGCGGAAAGATCGCCCACCCGGCAGCCGATCACGGCCCGTTCCGCCGCCGCCGCGCGCTTCGGCGTCGCCGCCATGCCGCCGAACGCGATCCGAGCCGCGGCGACCCTGCCGTCCGCGACGCGGAACCGGAAGGCGGCCATGACGGCCGAGATGTCCTGGTCATGGCGCTTGGCGAGCTTGTAGGCGCGGTACACGTCGCCCTCCCCGAGCCTGGGCAGCACGAGCCGGGCGACGATCTCGCCCGGCCGGCGGTCCTGCTTGCCGTAGGCGATGAAGAAATCCTCCAGCGGCAGGGTGCGTTCCCCGGCCGCGCTCGCCAGCACCACCTCGGCACCGAGCGCGATCAGCGCGGGCGGCGTGTCGCCGATGGGCGAACCGTTGGCGACATTGCCGCCGACCGTGCCGGCCGCGCGCACCTGCCGCGAACCGATCCGCCGCCAGAGGACCGCGAGATCGGCATCGACGGCGTCGATGAACGGCTCGACGGCATTGTAGGTGGCGCCGGCGCCGATGATCAGGCTGTCGGCCGCCTCCTCGATCCGCTTCAACTCGGCGACGCGGCCAAGCCAGATCACCTTCGGCAGGTCGCGCAGCGCCTTTGTGATCCAGAGGCCGACATCCGTCGCCCCGGCCACGATCACCGCATCCGGATGGCGGCCATAGAGCGCGAGGAGGGCGGAAAGGCTCGCCGGGGCGGCGAAGAACCGCTCCTCGCCGCCGAGGATCACGTCCTCGTCGTCGGCAAGCGCGGCGAGCGCGGTCGCCTTGCCCGCCGAGGCCGCGGAGAACACGTCGCGGGCGCCATGTCCGCACACGCCGAGCGCGGCGTCCGCGATCGGCCGGTAGCCGGTGCAGCGGCAGAGATTGCCGGCGAGCCACTCGTTCAGGCCCTGGCGGTCGACCGGCCGGCCGTCCTGATAGAGCGCGAACAGCGACATCACGAAGCCGGGCGTGCAGAAGCCGCACTGGGAGGCATGGTGCTGCACCATCGCCTCCTGGATCGGATGCAGGTTCTCGGGCGTGCCGAGATCCTCGACCGTCACCACCTCCGCGCCGTCCGCCATGCCGGCGAGGTGGATGCAGGCATTGACGGGTTCGTAGATCATGCGGCCGTCGTGCGGACGGCCGATGGCCACCGTGCAGGCGCCGCAATCGCCCTCGTTGCAGCCTTCCTTAGTGCCCTTCGCGCCTTCGCGCAGGCGCAGATAGTCGAGCAGCGTCTCGGTCGGCTTCAGGTCGCGGATCTCGACCGTGCGTCCCCGGCGGATGAAGCGGATGCGGTCGCGCGCCATCGGCTCAGCTCCCCCTGTAGGTCGAATAGCCATAGGGCGAGAGCAGCAGCGGCACATGATAGTGCGCGGCCGAATCGGCGATGCCGAAGCGGATCGGGATCTCGTCGAGGAACGGCGGGTCCGGCAGCGGGTGGCCGTTGGCGGCGAGATAGCGCTTCGTCGCGAACACCAGCTCGTAGAGGCCCGGCTCGAAGTCTGTGCCCGCGAGAAGCGGGCCGTCGCAGCGGCCGTCGTGGTTGGTGACGGCGCTCGCGATCTCCACCCGTCCGGTCTCGGTCAGACGCCACAGCGTGACCGGAATGCCCGCGGCCGGGCGGCCGGCGGCGGTGTCGAGCACGTGGGTCGAAAGCCAGCCCTTGGGCACGCCGTCGTTCATCGTCATTCAGCGCCTCTTGCCGTCAGGGGCGCCGGCGGCGCCCACCTGGGCTTGTATCGCCGGCATCGTGCGCCAGCGCCCGGCATCGGCGCAATGCACAATCTGCACCCATGCATAAGGAGTATGCAGCAGCGATCCCGCCGCCGGAAGCGCCGCCGCAGCGGGGTGTGGCGCCACGGTGCCGCACCCCCCGATGGAGAACCCTGCGATCGAATGGTGTCGTCCGATCGCCTAAAATCGCGGGGAATCCCCCGCGATTCAGCGGGTCAGATTCCTGTCGCTTGAACTCCCCTGTCCCGCACGCGCATCAGGGAATCAGCACCGTCGAGCCGGTGGTGCGGCGCGCCTCGAGATCGGCATGGGCACGGGCGGCATCGGCGAGCGGATATTCATTGTCGACGCGGATCGTGACGATGCCGCTGCCGACCGCCGAGAACAGGTCGGCCGCCGTCTCGACGAGGTCCTCCCGCGTGCCGGTATAGTGCGCCAGCGAGGGGCGCGTCATGAATAGCGACCCCTTCGAGGACAGGAGCGTCGGCGGGAACGGCGGCACCATGCCGGACGACTGCCCGAACGTGACCCATAGCCCGCGCGGCTTCACGCAGTCGAGCGAGGCCGGGAACGTGTCCTTGCCGACCGAATCGTAGACGACGTCCACGCCCTTGCCGCCCGTGATCTCGCGGGTGCGCGCGACGAAGTCCTCGCGGGAATAGTCGATCACATGGTCGAAGCCGTGGGCCAGGGCAAGCTCGGCCTTGGCGGGAGAACTGACAGTGCCGATGGTCACCGCGCCGAGATGGCGCGCCCACTGGCCGAAGATGAGCCCGACGCCGCCCGCCGCCGCATGAAACAGGATGGTGGTGCCGGGGCTGACCGGATAGGTCCGCCGCAGCAGGTACTGCACGGTCATGCCCTTCAGCATCATCGCCGCGGCGGTCTTGTCGTCGATGGTCTCGGGGATCTTCACGAGGCGGGCGGCAGGCGCCAGCCGGACCTGCGCGTAGGCGCCGTCGCCGAGCACGTACGCCACGCGGTCGCCCGGCGCGAGGCCGGCAACGCCCTCGCCGACCGATTCGACCACACCCGCGCCCTCTCCACCCAGCACCAGCGGCAGCGACGCCGCCTTGTAGACCCCGCTGCGCTGGTAGACGTCGATGAAGTTGAGCCCGACGGCGCGGTTGGCGATCCGAACCTCGCCGGGGCCGGGCGGCGGCACTGCGACCTCCTCGTACCGCAATACCTCCGGACCGCCATAGTCGTGGAGCCTGATGGCGTGGGCATTGATAGTGGTGGACTGCGTATCGGCCATTGTCGGCGCTCCTCGATGGTCTTACATGGCCGGGTTCCGGTCCGCAGCGATGCGGCCGGCCCCGGTGCGGCCAGCCACACGGCTGCCGCGACGGCAGGCCGCGCGGAGGGTCGCCGCCCGGATCGTTTTATCAAGATGCCGGCAACCCCGCCACGCAGGGGATGCCGGCGCCACCGCGCCTGCGGTGCAGCATGAGGGATTGGAACCATGGCGGACGGACTGGCGAGCGCATCGGCGGACGAACCCGTGGCAGCCGGAGAGGCCCCCCTGTCCCCGGCACACACGGACGGCGACATCGTCGCGGAGATCGCCGTGGTCGGCGCCGGGCCGACCGGCATGGCCGCCGCCCTCGCCTTCGCCGCCGCCGGCATCGACACGGTGCTGATCGGGCCGCCGACGGGCGCCGATCCGCGCACCACCGCGCTCCTCGGCGCCTCCGCCGACGTGCTGCGCGAGATCGGCGTCTGGCAGCATGTCGAGGCGGCATCGACGCCGCTCGAGACCATGCGGCTGATCGACGACACCGGCCGGCTGGTGCGCGCGCCGGAAGTGACGTTCCATGCCGGCGAACTCGACCTCGACGCCTTCGGCTGGAACGTCGCCAACGAGGCCCTCAACGAAGGCTTCGCCACGGCCGTCGCCGCGGCCTCCAACCTGCTCCACCGGCCGGTGACGGCCGACGGATTCGAGATCGATGCCGCCGGCGTGACGGTGAAGACAGCCAGAGGCAGCGTGCGGGCCCGATTGCTGGTGGCCGCCGACGGTGCGCGCTCGCCCGCGCGCGAGGCTGCCGGCCTCGACGTGATCTCGTGGTCCTATCCGCAGGCGGCCTTCGTCACCACGCTCTCGCACGTGCGCTCGCACGGCCTCGCCTCGACCGAGTTCCACACGACGACGGGTCCGTTCACGCTGGTGCCGCTCGCCGGACGGCGGTCGAGCCTCGTTTGGGTGGAGCGGCCGGAGCGGGCGAATGCCCTCGCCGCACTTGCCGACGGCGTGCTGTCGCGCGAGATCGAGCGGCGCGCCCATTCGATCCTCGGGGCGATGCAGGTCGACGGCCCCCGCGGCGTGCTGCCGCTTTCAACCCATGTCGCCCGGCGCTTCGCCGGCAACCGCGTCGCGCTGATCGGAGAGGCCGGCCACCGCATCCCGCCGATCGGCGCCCAGGGCCTCAATCTCGGCCTTCGCGACGTCAGGAGCCTCGCCGCCCTGGTGTCGGAGGAAACGCGCTGCAACGGCGATCCGGGCAAGGCCGGCGTGCTCGACGCCTACGACCGTGCACGACGGACGGACGTAGCGGGACGTGCGGTCGGGGTCGATCTTCTAAACCGCAGCCTGCTGTCGGATTTCCTGCCGCTGCAGCTCGCCCGCTCGGTCGGGCTCTATGCGGCCGCCGAGTTCCCGCCGCTGCGCCGCCTTCTCATGCGCGGCGGCCTCGGTCCCGGCGCGCTGCCCGCGGGCCGCCCCCGCCGTCCACTGGTCGCCTCCGGCGGCTTCTGAGACCGTGGGGCCCGGGCATCACGTGCCAGATACAGAACGCACTCCGGCCGAGCGCAAGGCCGCCACGGAAAAGGCAGGCGACCACGCGCCGGCGACGGACGCCGCAACGCCGCGCCACCATGTCGAATACTGGGCGATGCGCGTGCTGGCCTGCATCGTGCGCCTGATGCCGATCGATGTCGCCTCGGTCGTGTTCGGACGGATCTGGGCACTGCTGGCGCCGATGACCCGGCGCCAGCAGCGTGCCGACCGGCATCTCGCCCTGGCGATGCCGGAGCTAAGCGCTGACGAGCGCGCGCGGATCATCCACGAGATGTGGATGAACTACGGGCGGGTGATGGCGGAGACCTTCCATCTCGACCACCTGAGCGAGGACGTCACCCGCGTTCAGGTCGAGCCGGTGACCGCCGATACCTTCATCCGCGTGGAAAAGCAGGCGGTGTTCGTGTCGCTGCACATGGCGAACTGGGAAGTCGCCATCGTGGCGGGCCGCAATTACGGCGTCCGTCCGACGAGCGTGTATCAGGCCATCCAGAATCCGCTGATCGACGCCTGGCTCTGGAGGATGCGCCGGCCGCTCTATGGCGCGCTGCTGGCGAAGAGCCCGCATATCGCCCGCAGCCTTCTCGCCGGAATCAAGCGCGGCGGCACCATCGCGGTCCTCGGCGATCTTCGCGAGGCGGCGGGCGTCGAAGTGCCGTTCTTCGGCATGCCGGCGCTCGCCAATTCCTTTCCCGCGGTGCTCGCCCGCAGCTCCGGCGCGCCGCTGGTCGCGGTCCGTGTCCGCCGGCTCGATGGAGGCGCACGCTTCCTGATCGATTCGGCCCCGATCGAGGTGCCGGAGACCGCCGACCGGCAGGCCGACATCGTGGCGGCGACCGCGGCGCTGCACCAGCAGTTCGAGACGTGGATTCGCGAGAACCCGGAGCAGTGGATGTGGACCCACCGCAAATGGGCCATCAAGCATCCGAAGCGCGGCGTTCAGCGGCGTGCGGCTGCGCAGTCGTGAGTCGGGCCGGTCCGGCGGGCCGTGAGCCTCATGGCGCGTCGCCGGTGTCCGTGGACGGAAGGGCGAAAAATGAGGCGACTTACACCGCCCCGGCCGCCTTCGTCTTGACTTTGCGGCCCCGGACCGGCCATTGAGGCCACGGATCGAGTGACCCGCCAACCTTCATCGACGGTTGCCTCGAAGGCACAACCGGGAAAGAGCAGGCATGAAGCCAGGTACGGCGGACGGGCAAGGAACGATGGATAAAGTCCGGACAGCGAAGTTCAGTATCGGCCAGATCGTCCGGCACAGGTTCTACCCGTTTCGTGGCGTGATCTTCGACGTCGACCCCATCTTCGACAAGACCGAGGAATGGTGGCTGTCGATTCCGGAAGAAATCCGCCCGACCAAGGAACAGCCCTACTATCACCTCTTCGCCGAGAACGAAGAATCCGAATACATCGCCTATGTCTCCGAGCAGAACCTGCTGCCGGACGAATCCGGCGAGCCGGTGCGCCATCCGCAGATCGACGAAGTGTTCGACATGGAAGACGGCCGTTATCAGACCCGCCTGAAGCGGCGGCACTGAGGCCGCAGACCTCGTCGCGCCGTCGCGCGACCAGCCGGCCTTGGCGCGACATCGAGCAACCGAACGAACACCGACCCGAACAAAAAAGGCGGCGAACCCTTGGGCTCGCCGCCTTTTTTGTTTCCTGAAGGACGGTTTTCCGCGATCGGCCCGGCCGGGCGGCTCCGCCTGGCCGGGATGCGCGTCAGCGGGACGGCCGCGTCGCCGTTACTGGGCCGGGGCCGGAGCCGGCGCCGAACCGGTGTCGCTGGTCTCGCCCGAGGTCGCCTTCTTCTGCTCCTCGATGAGCTTCTGGCGCTGGGCTTCGGCGCGCTTGTCGAGCTGCGACTGCAGCTCTTCCTGCTGCTTCTGCAGCACCGCGGGATCGGTCGCCGGGCCGTCATAGACCTTGGAGAAGTTCTTCAGCGAAACCGGGAACGCGATCGGGCTGCCCTGCTGGTTGATGGTCACCAGCGTCATCTGGTTGCCCTTCTTCATGGAGGCGATGAGCTGGTCGCTCGCCACCATCTCCGCGAAGCAGGCGTTCTGGAAGCAGATCGAGTACTTGGCCTGATCCTGCTTGCCGCTGTCGACCTGCACACGCAGGCCCGGCTGGATCTGCATGCCGACCGGCACGGCAACCATCAGCACGCGGCGCGACTCACCCTGGAACTCGCGCACGGCGACGGACGCGATCGGCGCACCGCCGGCGGTGTCGAGGCGAAGGTCCTTGGCGACCACGCAGAGCTGCTTCTTGGACTGCGGATCGGTGCTGCAGAACTTCAGCCAGGGCGTGTCGAGGAAGTTGTTGGGCGAAGGCGCCGCCTGCTGCTGGCCACCCTTGGGTGCCGGAGCGGCCTGCTGGTCCTGGGCCTGAGCATCCGCGCCGAACACGGCCGCGAGCAGCGCAGCCGCCGCGCCGGCCGTCGCCAGACGCCGCCCGCGATTGGTCCGTCCGCGATTTGCGAGCATCTCACTCGTCATGGAATCCCCGTCGTTCTCGAATCCGTTGCCGATCCAGCAATCGCGGCAGCCCGTCTCAACACCGACCGGTGAGCAGTCCATGGCGCACGCTTCGCTATGAGCGAGCCGTCGTGACTGCCGACTGGGGCGAGAGCATGGCCGATTTACGACCCGCCGCATATCGCGCGCATCCTTAACGCCCCACCCACGCCATTGCCAGCGTGACAGAGCGGATTTCCGTCCTTCCAGAGTGAGCCCGGACGAAATCCGCCGCCCCATGGCAAGCCGGCAACAGAAGCGGCGGCCGGCCCTGGATCGGTTTCCTGTTACTGTCGGGGACCCTCGAATGAGCGGGGCGCATGAACTATGTAAGGCGACATGACGATCCCGCCGCCGGCGTGCCGCCGCGACGGGGCGCAGCCCGCAGCCCGCCGGCCTGGCACACCGCCCGCCAAGCCCGCCGACCCCATCGAGGCCAGAATGAACCCGCTGGAGCCCATGATCATCGACGTCGTCTCCGACGTCGTCTGCCCCTGGTGCTTTCTCGGCGAGCGCCGGCTGCACCGCGCGCTGGAAATGCTGCCAGACCTTGCCATTGAGGTTCGCTGGCGGCCGTATCAGCTCGATCCCGGCGTGCCGAAGGAGGGCGTCGACCGGCAGGACTATATGGCGGCGAAGTTCAAGGATCCCGTGCATCTCGAGGAGATCCACGCCCGTCTCAACGCGCTCGGCGCCGACGAGGAGATCGCCTTCGCGTTCGACGCCATCGCCCGGCAGCCGAACAGCCTCGATGCCCACCGGCTGATTCGCTGGGCGGGGATGGAGGGTGCGCAGGACGCGGTGGTCGACCGGCTGTTCACCCTGTTCTTCTCCGAGGGCGCGGACATCGGCGATCACGCCGTGCTGGTCGAAGCGGCGAAGGACGCCGGCATGGACGGCACCGTCGTGGCGCGCCTGCTGGAGGGGCCGTCCGACGTCGACGCGGTGCGCAGCGAGATCGAGACCGCCCAGCGCATCGGCGTCACCGGCGTTCCCTGCTTCATCCTCGACGGCAAATATGCCGTGATGGGCGCGCAGGAGGCCGAGTCCCTCGCAGAGGCGATCCGGCAGGCGGCCGAACAGCGCGGCGATACGGAGGCGGCGGACTGAGGTCTGCCCCTTGCCCGACGACGGGGACGCGCGCGAGGCCCACTCTGACAACGGCCGCTCATGGCCCGCTCATGGCTCACTTAATGCGCGCCCGATGCGCGCGCATGAGCGGCTGAGGCCTGGTCGATGAGCGCCTAACGCTCTCTTTACCGCACCGGCATAGGATCGACCGGCGACAACCGTCACGGCCGTGGCGGTTTGCGTTCGTTCTCGTCCGCAGATGCCACCTCGATACCGCGACCGGTGCCCGCCTCCCCTTCAATCGACGCCCGTGTGAGAACCGTTCGCCGGTGACGGAACGATCCCGCGCGGACCCCTGACGGCCGATGGGTGGATTCGGACAGATCGGTGGCCTTGGTCGGCGGCGCGACGTTGCCCGCCGATTCAGAACAACGTACATAGTCGTGCACAAGGGTGCCGGCCACGTATAGTGGCGATCAGGATACTGCAAACGGAGCCTCGCAATGGCGCGTGCCCGCCAGTCCCATCAGGAATCCCCCGCCGGCAAGGCGATGGAGCGGACGCTGTCGATGATCGGCGGCAAGTGGAAGGGCGTGATCCTGCACCATCTCTCGGCGTCGACGCTGCGCTTCAACGAGCTCAGGCGCCGGATGCCGGGCATCACCCAGCGGATGCTGACGAGCCAGTTGCGGGAACTCGAGGCCGACGGCCTGATCACCCGCACCGTCTATGCCCAGGTCCCCCCGCGGGTGGACTATGCGCTGTCGCCGCTTGGGACGAGCCTCGCCTCGATCCTCTCGGCGCTCGAAGCGTGGGGGGCGGCCCATCCGGCGCCCGAGCCCGCAGCCGTGACGGCGGCCGCTGCGCTGAAGCCGGTGCTGCCCGCCGTCGAGCCCTTGCCGCCGCCCCGTGCTACTAGTGTCCGGCCGGAGGCGGAGGAGCCGTTCATCCCCTCCCCGTTCATCGCCACCCCCGCCGCTGCCGCGAGCTTCATGGAAGCGCTGTCGGCTCTGACGCGCGAGGAAGAGGACGCCGGTGAGCCCGAGGCGGCCCCGTCGGTCGGACAGGAGGAGGCGTTCCGGCCGAGCGAGGTCTTCGGCGGCTCGGCCTATGCCGAGACCTATGAGGCGCCGGCCGAGCCCGATCCGGCCGCCACGTCGGAGCCGGACGCGAACACGGCCGCTCCCACCGACGCGGCGGCGGAAGCGCCTGCGGCGGATGTTCCGGCGGAGCCCGAGAGCGCCGCGCAGCCCGAAACCGAAGAACAGCCAAAGACCGAAGAGCAAGCCAAGACCGAAGAGCAGCCGAAATACCGCATTCGGCCCTGGACGCCGCGCGACTTCTCGCTGTTCCGATAAGCCTCCCCCGCCTGTCGCAGTCGGCCTTTCCGCGCGCCGAAATGCCGGCGCGGTGGACGCACTGTCATATTGTTCGGCGAGACTTCATGATCGGCCGGACGGACGATACGGGCGCGCGCGGCGGGCCGGCCGTCGCCGTCCCGACCATGGCATTCGTGCGCGCAGCGGCGCGAGAAAACCGGAGAACAACGAGATGTCGCACGGCCACTTCATCTGGAACGAGCTCACCACCCGCAATGCCGAGGCGGCCGTGCATTTCTACAAGGCGACCCTCGGCTGGACGTTCGAGGTGATGCCGATGGAAGGCGGCGGCACCTACTACACCGCGCGCGACGGCGAGGCCTATGTCGCCGGCATCTTCACCATGGAAGGCAAGTATTTCGAGGGCGTGCCGGAGCACTGGTTCTCGTATATCGAGGTCGACGATGTCGACCGTCGCGCCGCCCTGTTCGCGGAAGCCGGCGGCTGCGTGGCCCGGGCGCCCTGGGACATTCCGAATGTCGGCCGCATCGCCGTCGTGCAGGACGCCGGCGGGGCCTATGTCGGCCTGATGAAGCCCATCGCTCGCTGAGCAAGCGGAAGGCGGCGGCCGAGCGGGCGCCGCCTTCTTCGGTTCACGCCGCTTTCTTGGTGCCTTCCTCGGCGAGCCGGACGAGCTTCACCAGCACGGCGGCCGTGCCCTTGAGCCGGTCGTCGGGCTTCGCCCATTCGCGCGAGAGCACGACGCGATGGTCCGGCCGGATCTTCGCCAGCACGCCCTGCTCGCCGATATAGCGGACGAGCCCGACGGGGTTGGCGAACACGCCACCGCGGAACGCAATGACGACGCCCTTCGGCCCGGCATCGATCTTCTCGACATTGGCCCGGCGGCAGAGGCCCTTGATGTAGACGATCCTGAGAAGGTGCTCGACCTCCTCGGGCAGCGGCCCGAAGCGGTCCACCATCTCGGCGCCGAAGCTGTCGATCTCGGCCGGCTCGGCGATGTCGGCGAGGCGACGGTAGAGCCCGAGGCGCAGTTGCAGGTCCGGCACATAGTCTTCCGGGATCAGCACCGGCGTGCCGATGGAGATCTGCGGCGACCAGCGCTCGTCGGTCTCGTCCTCGTCGCCTCCGGCCTTGAGGTTGGCGACCGCCTCCTCCAGCATCGACTGATAGAGTTCGAAGCCGACTTCCTTGATGTGGCCGGACTGTTCGTCGCCGAGAAGGTTGCCGGCGCCGCGGATGTCGAGATCGTGGCTGGCGAGCTGGAACCCGGCGCCGAGCGTGTCGAGCGATTGAAGCACCTTGAGACGGCGCTCGGCGGTCGCCGTCATCGGCTTGCCTGCCGGTACGGTGAACAGCGCGTAGGCGCGCGTCTTGGAACGGCCGACGCGGCCGCGCAGCTGATAGAGCTGCGCCAGACCGAACATGTCGGCGCGGTGCACGACCAGCGTGTTGGCGGAGGGGATGTCGAGGCCGGATTCGACGATGGTGGTCGACAGCAGCACATCGTACTGGCCGTCGTAGAACGCGTTCATGATGTCGTCGAGCTCGCCCGGCGGCATCTGGCCGTGGGCGACCGCGACCTTCACCTCGGGCACCGTTTCGTCGAGGAACGTCTTGGCCTCGGCGAGGTCGGAGATGCGCGGGCAGACATAGAAGGTCTGGCCGCCGCGGAAGCGCTCGCGCAGCAGCGTCTCGCGGATGACGAGCGGGTCGAACGGCGAGATGAAGGTGCGCACCGCCAGCCGGTCGACCGGCGGCGTCGCGATCAGCGACAGCTCGCGCACGCCAGTCAGGGCCAGTTGCAGCGTGCGCGGGATCGGCGTCGCCGACAGCGTCAGCACGTGCACGTCGGCCTTGAGTTCCTTCAGCCGCTCCTTGTGCTTGACGCCGAAGTGCTGCTCCTCGTCGACGATGAGAAGGCCGAGATCGCGGAACTGGATGCCCTTGGCGAGCAGAGCGTGGGTGCCGACGACGACGTCGATGCTGCCGTCCGCAAGCCCCTTCTTGACCTCGGACTGCTCCTTGGCGGTGACCAGCCGAGAAAGCTGGGCGAGCTTGAGCGGCATGCCCTGGAAGCGGCTCACCACGGTCTTGAAGTGCTGGCGCGCCAACAGCGTGGTCGGCACGAGGATCGCGACCTGATGGCCCGACATGGCGGCGACGAAGGCCGCGCGCAGCGCCACCTCGGTCTTGCCGAAGCCGACGTCGCCGCAGACGAGACGATCCATCGGCCGGCCGGCCGAGAGGTCCTCGACCACCGCCTCGATGGCGGCGAGTTGGTCCTCGGTCTCGTCATAGGGGAAGCGGGCGACGAATTCGTCGTAGACGCCTTCGGCCGGCGCCATCACCGGCGCTGCCCGCAGCATCCGCGCCGCCGCGGTCTTGATGAGCTGCTCGGCGATCTCGCGGATGCGCTGGCGGATCCGCGCCTTGCGGGCCTGCCAGGCGCCGCCGCCGAGCTTGTCGAGCTGGGCGTCGTTGTCCTCGGAGCCGTAGCGGGTGAGAAGCTCGATGTTCTCGACCGGCAGGAACAGCTTGTCGCCGCCGGCATAGACGATCTCGAGGCAATCATGCGGATGGCCGGCGGCCTCCACGGTCTTGAGGCCGACGAAGCGGCCGATACCGTGGTCGACGTGGACCACGAGGTCGCCCTGGGAGAGGCTGGAGGCTTCCGTCAGCGCCTCGGCGCCGCTCGACTTGCGGCGCCGCTGGCGCACCAGCCTGTCGCCGAGAATATCCTGCTCGCCGACGACGACGAGGTCGCCCGCCTCGAAGCCGGTCTCGACGCCGAGCACGGCGAGCGCCACCACCTCGCGCGGCAGCCCGTCGATCTCGGACCACGCCTCGACCGGCTTGACGGCGCCGAGGCCATGATCGGCGAGGATCTGGCCGAGGCGGTCGCGCGAGCCGGCGCTCCAGGACGCGAGCACGATGCGCCGCTTCGCCCGCCGCAGGTCGACGATGTAGGACACCACCGCGTCGAACACGTTGGCGCCGGCCGCCCGCTCGGCGGCGAAGGTGCGGCCGTGCCTGGCGCCCATGTCGATGACGGGACCGCTGAGCGCGGTCTCTGGCACCGAGAACGGCGACAGCCGCAGCCGGGTGTGGCCGGCCATGGCCGCGATCCAGGAATCCTGATCGAGATAGAGGCTTTCGGGCGCGATCGGCCGGTAGGGCACCTCGCCGGCCGCCTGCTTCGGGCCGGACAGCGTGGCGCGGCGCGCCTCGTAGTGATCGAGCGCCTGCTTCAGCCGCTCGCCGAGCACCTCGTCCACCAGCGGATCGAGCACCAGCGGTGCCGCGCCGAAATAGGCGAACACCGTGTCGAGCCGCTCGTGGAACAGCGGCAGCCAATGCTCCATGCCGGGAAAGCGCCGACCCTCGCTGATGGAATGGTAGAGCGCGTCGGAGCGGTCCGGTGCGCCGAACGCCGCGACATAGGCCTGGCGGAAGCGGCGGATCGTATCCGGCGTCAGCACCACCTCGCTCATCGGCATCAGGTCGACGCGGGTGAGCTGGCCGGTGGTGCGCTGGCTTTCGGGATCGAAACGGCGGATCGATTCCAGCGTGTCGCCGAAGAAATCGAGCCGCACCGGCGCCTCGGCCCCAGGCGCGAACAGATCGACGATGCCGCCGCGCACCGCATATTCGCCGGCGTCGCGAACGGTCGCCGTGCGCAGGAAGCCGTTGTCCTCCAGCCAGCGTACCAGCACGGAGATGTCGACGCGATTGCCGACATGGGCGGAGAACAGCGCGGCGGCGAGATCGTCGCGCGCCGGCACGCGCTGGGACGTGGCATTGACGGTGGTGAGCACGATGCGCGGGCGGGACGGACCGCCCTTGGCGGGAGGCCGGGCGAGCGAGGCCAGCGCCGCCATGCGGCGTGCCGCCACGACGGCGGACGGCGACACCCGGTCATAGGGCATGCAGTCCCAACCCGGCAGGTGGATCAGCTCCGCCTCGGGCGCGAACACCGCGAGGGCTTCCGCCATCGCCGACAGCCGCACGCCGTCGCGCGCGACGACGACCAGCGAAGGCCCCTCGCCGCCCCGCGCGAACGACGCGCGCGCGAGATCGGCGACGACGAGGGCGTCGTAGCCGTCGGGCACGGCGGAGAGGGTGGCGTCGCCACCGTGCGCCAGCAGGTCGGCGAAGCTCGGGCGGGTCATCGGGCGCACGGGTGTCGAAGCCTCACGGGTGGCAAAGTCTCACAAGTGGCGAAGTATCAGAGGTCATAAAGCCCCTTGGCGATCTCGGTTCCCGCATGGAACGCGAGAAAGTCGGCGAAGATCGCCGTGTCGTGCTCGGGGTCGATCGGCATCCGGCCGACGACCCAGCCGAACAGGGTCTGGTCGGGCACGTCCATCAGCGCCTCGAACACGGCGAGCTGGTCGTCGGACCAGCCGACGATGCGGGCATCGACATAGGAGCCGAGCAGCAGGTCCATCTCCCGCATGCCGCGATGCCAGGCCCGGAACAGCACCTTGCGGCGGCGCGCATCGACTTCGGCGCTGGTGACGGATGTGCCGGTCATGGAAGCTGAACTCCGCTGCGGCCCCGAACGAACGGGGAACCGCTGCGGTCATAGCGCCGTCGGGCGCGGCTGTCAGCAGGCGTTTGACGGCGGCGGCGGCTGTGACGCACAAGCGCCCGGCAACCGCGCGGGATGCAGCCCGCGCAGGACAGCGGCACCGACGACGCGGCGTTGCCGGAGGATCGGGGCGTCACCCGCCTCGCCCACCGGGCAACCGCGCTCGCGATGCCCGATGCGGTGGCGAGCGGCGTTGTATTCAGTCGATCAACGTGAACGAGTCGGTCGAATCCGACCGTTTCAGTCCGGACGCCGCTGATGCGGACGGTGGCGGCGGCGCATGGGAAGCAGCGGCGGAACTGCCCGGGCTGAACGTCAGCAGGGTGTCGTAGTCGACATGGACGAAATCGTCGCCATCGGTGTGGTGAACCATCCTCGCCGGGATGACGTCGCACGCCTCGACGGACTTGAAATCGTAATATTCCCAGAGATCCTTCCAGAGGCTCGGCCAGTCCTTGTAGTATCCCTCGCCGATATCGTATTGGCCGATATTGGGGTCGAACAGGCTGCCTCGCCTGTCGTCACCTGTGGTGTAGGCGGCCATCGCATGGGCCATCATCTTCTTCGACAAAATGCCTGTCTCGAAGCCGACCCTGTAATATTTCAGACCGCTCTCATGCCCGGACCGCCAGAGCTGCGGATCGGTCGGAGCGCCCGGCATCCCTGGATCGCAAATCTTCAGGCCAGCCGAACTTCTCTTGGTGTCATGAGCTGTCACGATTTCGTGATGACTTTTGAACGGATTGGAATACTTCTCCCAGAATCGCCGGTCGCCATCGTTCAGGTAATAGCTGCTCAGCCATTCCACGCTCGCCCCGTAGCACACGCCGGGTAGGTGGAGCGGGCTGTCCGTGAGAAGCCGGAAATGCTGCAGGAAGCCTCTGCCTGGGGCTGTCCGCGCGTACATTTGCACCTTTGTCAGCATGTACACTTCCGATTTCAAGAGGCCACCCTCAAGTAATCGTAGAAGACAATCCGAGAATGCGAAAGGGGTGAATCGTCCCGCAACGGCGAAACGTCGTCCGGTAGAACGACCGCCAAGGCGCAGGACAGGCGCTGCCCGCAACGGCAATCGCGGCGCGGGGACGGGCTCTCACCCGCCGTCGCGACAGGGACCGGACCTTAGAGCATATCCCGTCCAGATCGGATCGATCTGGACGGGATATGCTCAAGCTTTTGAATCTGGCGCGATTTCTTGTCGATCTGATGATTCCATCAGATCGTAAAGCGCTCTAGCGGGAGACCGGCCGGCCTTCCCTCAGGCCGCGGCGATGCCGACGCGGGCGGGATCGTAGGCGAGGATCGGGGCCAGCCAGCGCTCGGCCTCCGCCAGGCTCATGCCCTTGCGGGCGGCATAGTCCTCGACCTGATCGCGCTCGATGCGGCCGACGCCGAAATAGTGGCTGCCGGGATGGGCGAAATAGAGCCCTGAGACGGCGGAAGCCGGCCACATGGCGTAGCTCTCGGTTAGCTTGATGCCGGTCGCGGCCTCGGCATCGAGCAGGCGGAACAGCGTCGCCTTCTCGGTGTGGTCGGGCTGGGCCGGATAGCCCGGCGCCGGGCGGATGCCCTGGTACTTCTCGCCGATGATATCGGGATAATCGAGCGCTTCGCCGGCGGCGTAGCCCCAGAGTTCGCGGCGCACCCGGGCGTGCATCGCCTCCGCGAAGGCCTCGGCCAGACGGTCGGCGAGCGATTGCGACAGGATCTTGGAATAGTCGTCGTTGGCGCGCGCGAAGCGCTCGGCGACGGCATCCTCGCCGAGACCGGCGGTGACGGCGAAGCCGCCAACATAATCCGCGATGCCGGAGCCGACCGGGGCGACGAAATCGGCGAGTGCGACATTGCCGCGGTCGCCGGAGCGGGCCATCTGCTGGCGCAGGGTGTGCAGCACGGCGAGCTTCTCGGTGCGGCTGTCGTCGGTATAGAGCACGATGTCGTCGCCGTCGGCGTTCGCCGGCCAGAACCCGACGACGCCGTTCGCCGTCAGCCAGCGCTCGCGGACGAGCTGCGCCAGCATCCGCTGCGCATCGGCGATCAGCGCCTTGGCCGCCGGACCGACCTTGGGGTCTTCCAGCACCAGAGGATAGGTGCCCTTGATTTCCCAGGCGGACAGGAACGGCGTCCAGTCGATATAGGGCACGATCTTGTCGAGCGGGACGTCGTTGAAGGTTCGCGTGCCGATGAAGCGCGGGCGGGTCGGGGTATAGCCGGACCAGTCGAGCTTCGGCGCACGGGCGCGCGCATCGGCGATGGAAAGCCGGCGGCGGTCGTCCTGCGCGCGGGCGTGGCCCTCGGCGATGGCGGCATATTCCTTGCGGACCTCGGCGAAGTAACCCTCGCGGTCGGAGAGCAAGCGCGACACCACGCCGACGGCGCGGCTGGCATCGGTGACGTAGACGGTCTGGCCGCGGTTGTAATTCGGGTTGATCTTCACCGCGGTGTGGACGCGGCTCGTGGTCGCCCCGCCGATCAGCAGCGGCACGTCGAAGCCCTCGCGCTCCATCTCGGCGGCGACGTGGCACATCTCGTCGAGGGACGGGGTGATGAGGCCCGAAAGCCCGATCACGTCGACCTTCTCCTTGCGCGCCCGCTCCAGGATGGTCGCGGTCGGCACCATCACGCCGAGGTCGATCACCTCGTAATTGTTGCACTGGAGCACGACGCCGACGATGTTCTTGCCGATGTCGTGGACGTCGCCCTTCACGGTGGCGAGCAGGATCTTGGCCTGAGCCGGGGCTTCCGACTGGCCGGAGAGGCGCTTCTCCTCCTCCATGAACGGCATCAGATAGGCCACGGCCTGCTTCATGACGCGGGCGGACTTCACCACCTGGGGCAGGAACATCTTGCCGGCGCCGAACAGGTCGCCGACCACGTTCATGCCGCTCATCAGCGGGCCCTCGATCACGTCGAGCGGGCGCTTCGAGCCGGCGCGGGCTTCCTCGGTATCGGCCTCGATGAACTCGGTGATGCCGTTGACCAGCGCGTGCTCCAGCCGCTTCTCGACCGGCGCCTCGCGCCACTTGAGATCGACCTCGCGCTGCTTGACGCCGTCGCCCTTGAAGCGCGCGGCGGCTTCCACCATGCGGTCGGTCGCATCCGGCCGGCGGTTGAGGACCACGTCCTCGCAGAGTTCGCGCAGCTCCGGGTCGATGTCGTCGTAGACGGTGAGCTGGCCGGCATTGACGATGCCCATGTCCATGCCCGCGCGAATGGCGTGGTAGAGGAACACCGAGTGCATCGCCGCGCGGACCGGTTCGTTGCCGCGGAACGAGAACGACAGGTTGGAGACGCCGCCGGAGACGTGGGCGCCGGGCAGGTTCTGCCGGATCCAGCGCGTCGCCTCGATGAAGTCGACACCGTAATTGTTGTGCTCCTCGATGCCGGTGGCGACGGCGAAGATGTTCGGATCGAAGATGATGTCGGCCGGATCGAACCCGACCTCGTCGACCAGGATGTCGTAGGAGCGCTTGCAGATGTCGATCTTGCGCTGGTAGGTGTCGGCCTGCCCCGTCTCGTCGAACGCCATCACCACGACGGCGGCGCCGTAGCGGCGGACCTTGCGCGCCGAGGCGATGAACGCCTCCTCGCCTTCCTTCAGCGAAATCGAGTTGACGATGCCCTTGCCCTGCAGGCACTTCAGCCCGGCCTCGATCACGCTCCACTTGGAGGAATCGACCATCACCGGCACGCGGGCGATGTCGGGCTCGGAGGCCACGAGGTTGAGGAAGGTCACCATGGCCTTCTCGGAATCGAGCAAGCCCTCGTCCATGTTGACGTCGATGATCTGGGCGCCGTTCTCCACCTGCTCGCGGGCGACGTCGAGCGCGGCGGCGTAGTCGCCCTCGCGCACCAGCTTGCGGAACCGCGCCGAGCCGGTGACGTTGGTGCGCTCTCCGACATTGATGAAGGTGGCGATCGGAGCGGTCATGAGCGTGTTTCCGGCGGTGGGATCGAAGGACGTCGGGTGCGGGAGACGGCCGCGGGCGTTCAGCACCCGCGGCCGGTAGCAGGGTAGGCCGTCAGGCCGCGATGTCGAACGGCTCGAGGCCGGACAGCCGCAGCTTGCGGGCGAGCGTCGGCACCTTGCGCGGCGCCTTGCCGGCCACCGCCTGCGCGATCGCGCCGATATGGGCCGGCGTGGTGCCGCAGCAGCCGCCGACGACATTGACGAGCCCGGCCTCGGCGAACTCGCCGACCAGCGCCGCCATCGCCTCCGGGCTCTCGTCGTACTCGCCGAACTCGTTCGGCAGCCCCGCGTTCGGATAGGCCGAGATCAGCGTATCGGCCACGCGCGACAGTTCGTCGACGTGGGCGCGCATCTCGCGTGCGCCGAGCGCGCAGTTGAGCCCGACCGAGAACAGGTCGGCATGGCGGACCGAGTACCAGAACGCCGTCGGCGTCTGGCCGGACAGCGTGCGGCCCGACAGGTCGGTGATCGTGCCGGAGACCATCACCGGCAGCTTGAAGCCCTTCTCCTCGAACACCTCGTCGGCCGCGAACAGCGCCGCCTTGGCGTTGAGGGTGTCGAACACCGTCTCGATCAGGATCAGGTCGGCGCCGCCGTCGACGAGCCCGCGCACGGCCTCGCCATAGGCGATGCGCAGATCGTCGAACGTGACGGCGCGGTAGCCGGGATCGTTGACGTCCGGCGAGATCGACGCGGTGCGGTTGGTGGGACCGATGGCGCCGGCGACGAAGCGCGGCTTGTCCGCCGTCGAGGTCGCGTCCGCCGCCTCGCGGGCGAGCCGCGCGCCTTCGCGGTTCAGCTCGTAGGCGAGCGCCTCCATGCCGTAATCGGCCTGGGCGATGGTGGTGGACGAGAACGTGTTGGTTTCGACGATATCGGCGCCCGCCGCGAAATACTGGCGGTGGATGTCGCGGATCGCATCCGGCTGGGTCAGGATCAGAAGGTCGTTGTTGCCCTTCAGGTCGCGGTCCCAGTCCTTGAAGCGCTCGCCGCGGAAGGCGGCCTCGTCGAACCGCCGGCCCTGGATCATGGTGCCCATGGCGCCGTCGATGACAAGGATGCGCTCGGCCGCGATGGCCTTGAGTTGCGCCTTCAGCTTCGCGGCGGAAGCAGCGTCATGTGCCCTGACAGTCATGGTTCACCTCCGGACCGCTTCCCCGCCGGGCGATGAGCCGGCCGGAAGGGAAACGCTCGCATCGAAAGCCCGGAACACCCCGGCGCGAACACGCCCGGAGCGTTCGAGGAAGGACAGGGATCAGGCCGCCACCGCCGCCGGCTGCGGGCGCAGGCCCAGCAGATGGCAGATGGCATAGACCAGATCGGCGCGGTTCATGGTGTAGAAATGGAAGTCGGTCACGCCGCGATCGACGAGATCGAGCACCTGCTCGGCCGCCACCGCCGCAGAAACGAGCTGCCGCGTGCCGGCATCGTCCTCCAGCCCCTCGAAACGCCGCGCCACCCAGGCCGGAACGCTCGCCCCGGTCCGCTCGGCGAACCGCGTCACCTGGGCGAGGCCGAGGATCGGCAGGATGCCGGGCACGATGGGAATCGAGATGCCCGCGGCGCGAACCCGCTCCACATAGGCATCGTAGAGGTCGTTTTCAAAGAAGAACTGGGTGATGGCCCGCGTCGCGCCGGCATCGACCTTGCGCTTCAGAAGATCGATCTCGCTCGCCCAGTCCGGGCTCGCCGGGTGCCGCTCGGGATAGGCGGAGACCGAAACCTCGAAATCGCCGATCGCGCGGATGCCCTCGATGAGTTCCGGCGTCGAGGCGAAGCCGTCGGGATGGGGATGATAGACGGCGCCGGGCCCTTCCGGCGGATCGCCGCGCAGCGCCACCACATGGTGCACGCCCGCTTCGCGATAGCCGCGCACCACGTCCTCCACCTCCGCCCGGGTGGCGGCGACGCAGGTGAGGTGCGCCGCCGGCTTCAGCGCGGTTTCCCGCACGATGCGGGCGACGGTGGAATGAGTGCGCTCGCGGGTCGAACCGCCGGCGCCGTAGGTGACCGAGACGAAGTTCGGCGCCAGCGGAGCCAGACGCTGGATCGCGGTCCACAGCGTCTTCTCCATCTCGTCGGTCTTCGGCGGGAAGAACTCGAACGAGACGTTGATGGGCGCATCGCCCACCGCCCGGCTGAGGCGGGTGTGGCCGGACGTCGGAGAATCGGGCGTCGGCAGGTCGGTCATCGAAGGGTCTCCAGTCATGCGGTCCGGACCGCGGTCCGGGCGCCATCGGCCCGCTCCCCGGCGATCTCGATGCGCGGATCGCGGGCGAGCCAGATGGTCACGGTGAGGGTATCGGCGGTCTCGTCGGCGGCGACGAGGTCGCGGGTCGACACGGGTTCGAGGCCGGCGGCGCGAATCCAGTCCTCCACCGTGGCGTGGTCGAAGCCGAGCCGGCGGTGAGCGTGGTCGGAGCGCAGGAACTCCAGCCCGTGGGGGGCGAAATCGGTGATCAGGAGCCGGCCGCCCGGCCGCAGCATCCGCGCCGCCTCGCGCACCGCGCGGGCCGGATCGTCGAGGAAGTGCAGCACCTGATGGATCGTCACGAGATCGAACGAGCCGGGCGTGAGCGGAATGGCGTAGACATCGCCGTGGCGGACCTGGACGCTCGGCGACGGCGCGCCCGCAGGCTGGCCGCGGCCGTCGCCGGTGCGGTCGAGATTGGCGCGCGCGACGGCGAGCATCGGCTGGCTCTGGTCGATGCCGATGCCGTGCTGGTAGAGGTCGCCGAACAGTTCGAGGATCCGCCCGGTGCCGGTGCCGATGTCGAGCATGGCGTTGAACGGCCGCTCGCCGATCGCCTCGCGCATCGCCCGCTCGACGGAGGCCTCGGAGACGTGCAGCGAGCGCAGTTCGTCCCAGCTGCCGGCATTGGTGGCGAAATAGGCGGCCGCGGCCTCGGCATGGGCGCGCTTCACGGCATCGAGCCGCTCCAGATCGCGCCGGAGCAGCGGCTCGCCACGGTCGAGGGACCCGACGAGACCGGCGGCAAAGCCACCGTTGCGCCCGGTCTCCGCAAGACGATAATAGGCCCACGCACCTTCGGGATAACGCCGCACGAGATCGGCTTCCACGAGGAGCTTGAGATGGCGCGAGATGCGGGGTTGGCTTTGACCGAGAATGGTCGTCAAATCCTTGACCGTCAGATCGCCTTCCCGCAGCAGGGCGAGGATGCGCAGGCGCGTCGGCTCGCCAGCGGCCTTGAGGGCCGCGACGAGCGTATCGAGATCGACGGCGGGTGCGTTGCCGGGCATCGTGGCCTTCGGAGCTGCGCCATTTCGCATGGCTGATATAAAGATATCTTTATCTCTTATTTCGCACGAACGCAAGTTGGCAGCCCCGCCCCGCCCCTGCCGGGAGAGCGCCGGCGCGCCCTGGCGCCGGCCCGCGACAAGACGGCGCCGCCGTATTTGCGGCGCGTTGCCATGACCACCATCTACCGGAGTGCCGCTTGCCGGAGTGCCGCTTGCCGGAGTGCAGCCTGCCGCCGTCGCGTCCCTGCCCTTCCCCGCCTGCCCGATCTGGACGCACCACCGTGCGAACGCCGGAGTTGATGATGAGTCCCAGTCCCGCCGAGGAAAGCCGCACGGTCGCCGTTTCCATCGCCGACCGCATTTCCGCCATCGGGCGGGATGCCTGGGACAGCCTCGCCAATCCGGGCTGGACCATCGGTCCGGGGGGACGGATCGAACGGACGGACGCGGCGGCGCGGCCGTTCAACCCGTTCGTCGCCCACGACTTCCTCGACGCGCTTGAAGCCTCCGGCACGGTGGACGCGGCAACCGGATGGATGCCGCAGCACATCTTCATCGCCGAGGACGACGGCACGCCGCGGGCGGCCGTGCCGGCCTATCTGAAATCGCACTCGCGCGGCGAGTATGTGTTCGACTGGGGCTGGGCGGACGCATTCGAGCGGGCCGGCGGACGCTACTATCCGAAGCTCCAGGTGGCGGTGCCGTTCACGCCGGTGACGGGCCCCCGGCTGCTGGTGAAGGAAGACGGGAACGCCGCGGCCGGCCGCGCGCTGCTGGCCGGGGCGCTGGAACAGGTGGCGGTGGCGCGGCGCGCGTCGTCCGTGCACGTCACGTTCCCGGAGGACGAGGACTGGCAGGCGCTCGTCGAGGCCGGCTGGCTCGCCCGCTACGACCATCAGTTCCAGTGGTTCAACGAGGGTTACCGCGATTTCGAGGATTTCCTCGCCGCGTTCGCGTCGCGCAAGCGCAAGCAGATCCGCCGCGAGCGGCGGGAAGCGCTCGCAGACGGGATTTCCATCGTCCACCGCACCGGCGCGGACATCACCGAGGCCGACTGGGACGCCTTCTACGAATTCTACACCGACACCGGCGCGCGCAAGTGGGGCACGCCCTATCTCAACCGCACGTTCTTCTCACTGATCGGGGAGCGGATGGCGGAGCGGATCCTGCTGATCTTTGCCGTGCGCGACGGCCGGCCCATCGCCGGCGCGCTCAACCTGATCGGCTCGGACACACTGTTCGGCCGCTACTGGGGTGCGGTCGAGGACCATCCGTTCCTGCATTTCGAGGTCTGCTATCATCAGGCGGTGGAGTTCGCGCTCGCCCACGGCCTGTCGCGCGTCGAGGCCGGTGCGCAGGGCGAGCACAAGGCGGCGCGCGGCTATCGCCCCGTGCTGACGCGCTCGGCCCACTGGATCGCCCACGGCGGCCTGCGCGACGCGGTAGCCGATTTTCTGGCCCGCGAGCGGCCGGCGGTGGAGGCCGAAACCGAGTACCTGGCCGAGACCGGGCCGTTCCGGAAGAATTTCGCCGCCTCAACGGACGAGGAGGCAGACCGGGACGGGAAGGCGACGTAATATTCACTCTTCGCGGCGAAGGTGGAGGCTGCCCTGGCGTTCGCCGGCTTCCGCCCGGAAGGCGGACCGGGGATGCCGCGCGGCGCGCGAAGGCGGCGTGCGAACGCCCCAAGAGACGCCCGAGGAAACGCCCGAGACGTAGACGCAGACGCCCGCTCATCCGCCCAGCAGCGCGACATCAACACGCGACGATCAACCGATGACCGAACACCGCCCGATCTTCTCGATCCACGTTCCCAAGACCGGGGGCACCACCTTCGCGGAGGTGCTGAGCCACGCCTACGGCGCCCGGGTCGCGTTCTCCTACGGCCGTGACCATCCGCGCACGCATCCGCGGATTCGCGAGTCCGGAGCCACCATCGACCAGGCCGCGGCGCGCGCGCTGGCGAGCGACGGCGTGCTGGTGGTGCACGGGCACTTCACCGTCGCCGATCTCGTGGAGGTCGAGCCCGATCCGAGCCGCTACTGGATCTGGCTGCGCGACCCGATCGAGCGCACCATCGCGCAGTACCAGTTCTACAAGCAGCAGGCCGGCGGGCGCTCCAAGCTCGGCCGCGCGGTGGCGAGCGGCAGCGTGACGATGGCGGGCTTCGCCGCCCATGCCGCGATCCGCAACCTGCAAACCCGCTATATCGGCTCGCTGCCGATCGGCGCGTTCGGCTTCGTCGGCATCACCGAGCATTTTTCCGCCGGGGTGGAAATGCTGGGCCTGCCGCTGCCGGGCGGCAAGCGCATCCTGCCAGACGTGGACGGCGGGCGGCCGAGCGCCGACCGCGCGACCCGCGCGGCGATCGCCATGGAGAACATTCCCGATCTCGCGCTCTATTCCGAGGCGACCCAGGTGTTCCTCAGCCGGTTGAAGATTCGCGACGAGGTGAAGGCGCCGCGGGCGCTGAGCGCGCTCGCCCGCCTGTTCGGCCGGCGGCAGAAGCGCGACAGCCTGCCGGAGCCGGATGCGGGATCGGCGGATTCCGCCTATGACCGCGTGCAGTTCACCACGAGCCTGGACCGCACGGTGCCGCGCGCCTAGAGCCCGTCCCGTTTGGATCGAACCGAGAATCCGGAGCGATTTTCCGGTCGATCGGATGATTCCATCCGGTCGGAAAGCACTCTAAAGGCAATATGCCTGCCGCATTCAGGCCGCCCGTTGCCGGATGGCGGAGGGCCGGCCGGCCCCATCGCCGGACGGAGCGCCGGCCCACGAGGAGACCATCGCGTGTCGGATTATGACGACCAGAACGTGTTCGCCCGCATCCTGCGCGGCGAAATCCCCTCCCACACGGTGTTCGAGGACGACGGCTTCGTCGTGATCATGGACGCGATGCCCCAGGCGCCCGGCCACTGCCTGGTGATTCCGAAGGCGCCCTCGCGCAACCTGCTCGATGCCGACGACGCGGTGCTCGCCAAGGCCATCGCTCTCGTCAAGAAGGTCGCAAGGGCCGCGAAGACGGCGTTCGCCGCCGACGGCATCAACATCATGCAGTACAACGAGCCGGCCGCGGGCCAGACCGTGTTCCACCTGCATTTCCACGTCATTCCCCGCCACGCCGACGTGCCGCTGAAGCCCCACACCGGGCAGATGGCGCCGGCCGCGGAACTCGCCGCCAGCGCCGGCAAGCTGAAGGCCGCGCTCGAGGCGCTTTGAGCCATCGGACGGGAGCGGCCGGGCCGGGGCAGAGTGGGCATCCGCCCGCGCAGGGACCTTCGCTTCGGTGCCGGCCCCCTTGGCATTCGTGCCGGGGGCCGTTGGCATTGATGCAACACCCGGCGCCGCCGGACGCGGCGGCGCGCGTGCACGCTGCGATGCCCTTCCCGCGGGCAGTTCTCTCGTATAAGTGAACCTCCGCGAAGCGGGCCGCCCCCGGCCCTCAGGAGACCGTTCTTCATGCTCCAGAAAGCCACCTATTCCGATCTCGCCGGCAAGACCGTGTTCATCACCGGTGGGGGCAGCGGCATCGGCGCGGCACTGACGGAAGCCTTCGTGCTGCAGGGCTCGAAGGTGGCCTTCGTCGACATCGCCGAGGAGCCGAGCCGCGCCCTGGTCGAACGCCTCGAACGCGAGACCGGCCGCGCGCCGCTGTTCATGCCGTGCGACATCCGCGATGTCGCGGCGCTGCAGGCGGCGATCGCCCGCGCGGGCGAGGAACTCGGCGATATCGGCGTGCTGCTCAACAACGCCGCCAACGACCAGCGCCACAAGCCGGAAGACGTCACGGTCGAGTACTGGGACGACCGCATGGCCATTAACATCCGGCCGATGTTCTTCGCCATCCAGGCCGTGGTGCCGCAGATGAAGCGGCTCGGCGGCGGCTCCATCGTCAATTTCGGCTCGGTCTCGTGGATGATCCCCCAGGGCGGGATGCCGGCCTACACCACGGCGAAGTCGGCGGTGCAGGGCCTGACGCGCGGTCTCGCGCGCGATTACGGCCCGTTCCGCATCCGCCTCAACATGCTGGTGCCGGGCTGGGTGATGACCGAGCGCCAGCTCACCCTGTGGGTGACGCCGGAAGGCGAGGCCGAGATCGACCGCAACCAGTGCATCAAGGACCGGGTGATGCCCGAGGACATCGCCGACATGGCGCTGTTCCTGGGCTCCGACGCCTCGTCGAAGTGCACGTCGCAGGAATTCATCGTCGACGGCGGCTGGATCTGACCGCCCGCGGCCATCGCCGCCCGAACGATATCGAACACGGCAGACGGCCGCCGGGGATAACCCGGCGGCCGTTTCGTTTTTTAGACCGGTGCGGCGATCAGGCGTGGAGCGGCTGCGCCCGCGCCGGCGCGCCCTCGGCGGTGATCACGAAGCGGGTCAGGCACTGGCTGCGGTGGCTTTCGGAAATGCGCCGCCAGGTTTCCTCGGCGTCGCGGCGCGTGGGGAACGGGCCGAACACGTTCTCGGTGCCGGGAACGAGATCGGTGAAGTTCATGTCGCGGTACTTGCCGCCGACGACCCAGAAGCGGATGTGATGGTGCATGACACTCTCCCTCTGCGCCCCTGCCGGGCGCGCGAAACGGGGTGAAGAACGGAGGGACCGAAGGCTCGCGCCGGATCCCCGCTGAATGCCCGCCGCCCCTGCCCGCCTCGGTGCCGGCCCTCGCTCAGGCCTGCCTCCGCTTCGGGGAGCCTCTCCGCCGGGCCGGATCGATCCGGCCGGGACGGAGCCCGCTCCGGGGCGCCGGGATCGGCGACGGCATCGCGCCGTCGCCGCTGTCGGATGCGGACGGCGCCTCGCCGCCCGCCTTTACGTCACCGGTGCCGTCCAACGCGGTTCACTCGGCCGCGGCGGCCGTGGTGAACTGGTCGGACTCGGTCGATTCCTTCATCGCCGTGGTCGAGGACCGGCCGGCGGAGATCGCCATCGCCACCTGATCGAAATAGCCGGTGCCGACTTCGCGCTGGTGGCGGGTGGCGGTGTAGCCGTCCACCTCCGAGGCGAATTCCGCCTGCTGAAGCTCGCTGTAGGCGCCCATGCCGCGGTCGCGGTAGCCGTTCGCCAGCGTGAACATGCCGTGGTTCAGGCTGTGGAAGCCGGCGAGCGTCACGAACTGGAACTTGTAGCCCATGGCACCGAGTTCGCGCTGGAAGGTCTCGATCACCTCCGGCGAGAGTTTGGCGCGCCAGTTGAACGACGGCGAGCAGTTATAGGCGAGCAGCTTGCCCGGATATTGCTTGTGCACCGCCTCGGCGAACTTGCGCGCATCGTCGAGATCGGGGTGCGACGTCTCCCACCACAGCACATCGGCATATTTCGCGTAGGCGAGACCGCGGGCGATGCAGTGATCGAGGCCCGTGCCCTCCTTCAGGCGGAAGAAGCCTTCCGGCGTCCGCTCGCCCGATTCGATGAACGGACGATCCCGCTCGTCGATGTCGGAGGTGATGAGCCGGGCGCTCTCCGCATCGGTGCGCGCCACGGTCAGGGTCGGCACGCCCATGACGTCCGCCGCGAGGCGGGCGGCGACGAGATTGCGCTCGTGCTGCGCCGTCGGGATCAGCACCTTGCCGCCGAGATGGCCGCACTTCTTTTCCGACGCGAGCTGGTCCTCGAAGTGAACGCCCGCGGCGCCTGCCTCGATGAACGCCTTCATGATCTCGAAGGCGTTGAGCGGTCCGCCGAAGCCGGCCTCGGCATCGGCGACGATCGGCACGAACCAGTCCCGCCCGGCGCCGCCCTCGGCATGCTCGACCTGGTCGGCGCGCTGGAGCGTGCGGTTGATGCGGCGGCAAAGCTCGGGCGCGGAGTTCGCCGGATAGAGGCTCTGGTCGGGATACATCGCCCCGGCGACGTTGGCATCCGCCGCGACCTGCCAGCCGGACAGGTAGATCGCCTTGAGGCCGGCGCGCACCATCTGCATCGCCTGGTTGCCGGTGACGGCGCCGAGCGCCGCGATGAAGTCCTCGCTGTGAAGGTCGGCCCAAAGCCGGTTGGCGCCGCGCTCGGCCAGCGTCATCTGCGGGACCAGCGATCCGCGCAACCGCTCGACATCGGCTACCGCGTAGGGCCGCTCGATGCCGGCGAAGCGGCCGGCGGGGGCACCGGGAACGAGGGTCTCGAAACGGGTCGTCATAGTCCTCTCCAGTTCACTGTTACTGTTGTTACAACAGCCGTTCGCAAGTTCGTCTTCCGTCGCTGTCCGGCCGGGAGGATCGGCTTCAACCGTGCTCCGCCGCGCCGTTCAGCGGCAGGGACACTTGACATTTTTCCAGGGAACTGGGGAAGTGCAGATAATGCAGGCATGTACGTGTGTGTACTCGTCACAAATGTAAAACTGTCAATTTTGTAAAGATCGACAGTCTTCACAACGCCGGCGCGGGGAACCGCGCGGGAGGACCCCGATGGCGGATATCGGCGCCAAGAAGCTGTTCATCGGCCCGCGGCTCAGGCGGGTGAGGCAGGACCTCGGTCTGACGCAGATGCGCATGGCCGAGGAACTCTCGGTCAGCGCGAGCTACCTGAACCTGATCGAGCGCAATCAGCGGCCCGTCACCGCGCAACTTCTGCTGCGCCTCGCCGAAGTCTACGAGGTCGACCTGCGCGCTCTCGCGGGCGAGGCGGACCAGCGGGCGGTCGTCGATCTCGCCGAGGTGCTGGCCGATCCGCTGTTCCGCGAGACGCCGGTGCCGCACCACGAGATCGTGGAACTCGCCTCCGTCGCGCCGGGAATCGGCGATGCGTTCGCCCGGCTCTATCGCGCCTATCTGGATGCCAAGCGGCGCGCGGAGACCGCGACGCGCGAGGCGGCGGACCGCGACGCGCCGCCGGCCGGCGCCGAGGACGCCGTCGAACTCGTCCGAGACTATGTGCAGGACCAGCGCAACCACTTCCCTGCCATCGAGGAAGCGGCGGAGACGCTGTCGGGCACGCTGCTGGCGATCTCGCCCGACCTGCTCCATGCCATCCGCGAGCGGCTGCGGGAGAAGCACGGCATCACCCTGCGCGTGCTGCCGGTCGACGTGATGCCGCGTGCGCTGCGCCGGTTCGACCGCCACCGCCGCCAGCTCCTGATCTCGGAGATGCTGGACGGCGCCGGCCGGACGTTCTCGGCCGCCTACCAGCTCGCCCAGCTCGAATTCGGCCCGGTGCTCGACACGCTTTCGGAGAAGGCGGGCATCGGCTCTGCGGCGACGCGGCGGCTGCTGCGCGTCAACCTCGCCAATTACGGCGCGGCGGCGCTGATGATGCCCTATGGCCCGTTCCTGACCGCGGCAGAAAATCTCGGCTACGACATCCAGGTGCTGGCGGCCCGCTTCGGCGCGAGCTTCGAGCAGGTGTGCCACCGGCTGACGACGCTGTCGCGGCCGACCGCGCGCGGCGTGCCGTTCTTCATGGTGCGGGTCGATTCGGCCGGCAACGTCTCCAAGCGATTCGCGGCCGCGAACTTCCCGTTCTCGCGCTATGGCGGCACCTGCCCGCTGTGGGCGCTGCACTCGACCTTCAAGATCCCGAACCGCATCTTCACTCAGGTCGTGGAGATGCCGGACGGCCAGCGCTATTTCACCATCGCCCGCGCGGTGAGCCGCACGGTGTCGTCGTGGGTGCAGTCGGAGGCGGAACTCGCGATCGGCCTCGGCTGCGACCTCAAACACGCCCAGCGGCTGGTCTATGCCCGCGGGCTCGACCTCGCCCGGCCCGACGCGACGCCGATCGGCATGAACTGCCGGCTCTGCGACCGGCCGGATTGCACCCAGCGCGCCATGCCGCCGTTCTCCAAGACGCTGCTGGTGGAGGAACACACCCGCGGCATCGCACCGTTCCGGTTCGAGTAGAGCGCTTTCCGATCTGATGGAATCATCAGATCGACAAGAAATCGCTCCAGATTCAAAAGCTTGAGCATATCCTTGTCGTTCAGATCGGTCCGATCTGAACGGGTTATGCTCTCGCCGGCCGCCCGCCCGACGGAATCATCCACAGAACGCGCCATGAGGCGCCGTGAAACGCGAAAGGCCCGCCGGGATGCCGGCGGGCCTTTCGAAACTCGCAGCGATTCGCCGGCGGCGCCGGCCAGCGCCTCAGCCCGGCGTCCATGCGTCGTAATCGCCCGTCGCGGCCGGACGGTGCGCGTCACGCAGGATGGAGCCGGCCGGGCGGTAAGCCTCGCGGGTGCCGGTCATGTTCGGGCGATGCGGCTTCTGCCAGGGGCGCGGCTTGTAGGCCTCCTGGGTCGGCGGCGTATCATGGCGATGGTGCATCCAGCCCCACCAGCCGGGGGGAATGCGGCTCGCCTCGACCGGGCCGTTATAGAGCACCCAGCGCCGCTCGAACCGGAAATCCGGCGAAATCTCCTTGGACTTCTGCCGGTAATAGACGTTACCGAACTCGTCCTCGCCCACCTTCTCGCCGAAGCGCGTGGTGTAGAGCTTCGTGCCGAACGTGTAGCTGTTCCACCAGGTGAAGAAACGCAGGAGGAAGTTCTTCATCGCACACAAGGCCTGTTCGAGCCGACGGAAACCAATGTACCGATTGCGCGACGCCCTGCCAGGACCCCAAGCGCAGCCGCTTCCGGGCCGCCGCCGCCCCGGAATGTCGCCGGACCATCGCATTGCAGCACGGCGGTGTCCAGTCCGCAGCGCGCCGGCGGGCGCGGCCCCTCGCCGCGCGAGCCGGCTGACGCCTTCGCAGTCGCCTATTCCTGCGCCGGCAACAGATTCGCCGGCCCGTCAAGCGCACAGACGCCACGCGGCGGCGTTCTTTGCACGAGCCTGGGGATAGCGGGGGAAAAGAGGCGCGCGAAACACACAACATCTAGGGATGTCGCCAAGCGTCCACCACCATCCCTATGAGCGCACCTTGACCCGCCGCGCCGAGTCGCCCTAGTCTGCCTTCAAGGCCGACAGACGGGTGTGTGATCGTTCCCGACAGGCAAACCTTATTACGTTCCGGAGCTGTTGCGTTCGTATCGCGTTGATACGGGCGTCCTTTGAGTGCGCCCCCAACACGGGCATTGTCCCCACATGAAGTGGCAGAGGCGCGCGAGTAACACTATATTTAGTGCTTGAGAGCACGATCCCGACCAGATGCAGATCGAGGACGACTCGGTCGCGCGGTCGAGGGAAACGGGGACACGTCCGCGTGCCCCGCTCGACGGACATGGGGCACGCCCGCGTGCCCACTCGATGGACAGAGGGCACGCCCGCGTGCCCGCTCGGCGAATATGGGGCGCGTCTGCGTGCCCGCTCGACAGAATGAGGCGCGCCCGCGCGCCCCGGATGCACCAGCGCCCCCAGGCGGGCGAGCAAGGACGACGACGATGCGGATCGAACGGCGCTATACCAGCGAGAGCGGACAGGCTTATGGCGGGATCGAGTTCCGCAATGCCCTGAGCGAGATCCGCAACCCGGACGGCTCGGTCGTGTTCCGCCTGGAAGACATCCAGGTGCCGGCGACCTGGAGCCAGGTTGCCTCCGACGTTCTGGCGCAGAAATATTTCCGCAAGGCCGGCGTGCCGGTGCGGCTGAAGCGCGTCGCCGAAGAGGGCGTGCCGGAATTCCTCTGGCGTTCGACCGCCGACGAGGAGGCGATGGGCGACATCGCCCCCTCCGAGCGGATGACCGGTGAGCGCGATTCCCGCCAGGTGTTCGACCGGCTGGCCGGCACCTGGACCTACTGGGGCTGGAAGGGCGGCTATTTCGACAGCGAGCGCGACGCCCGCGCCTTCTTCGACGAGCTGCGCTACATGCTGGCGACCCAGAAGGTGGCGCCGAACTCGCCGCAGTGGTTCAACACCGGCCTCAACTGGGCCTACGGCATCGATGGACCCGGCCAGGGCCACTATTATGTCGACTACAAGAGCGGCGAGCTGAAGGCCTCCGAGAGCGCCTACGAGCACCCGCAGCCCCACGCCTGCTTCATCCAGTCGGTCAATGACGATCTCGTCAACGAGAACGGCATCATGGACCTGTGGGTGCGCGAGGCGCGCCTGTTCAAGTACGGCTCCGGCACCGGCTCCAACTTCTCCGCCCTGCGCGGCGAGGGCGAGCGGCTTTCGGGCGGCGGCAAGTCGTCCGGCCTGATGAGCTTCCTCAAGATCGGCGACCGCGCGGCCGGCGCCATCAAGTCCGGCGGCACCACCCGCCGCGCGGCCAAGATGGTCGTGGTCGACGTCGACCATCCCGATATCGAAAACTATATCGGCTGGAAGGTGCGCGAAGAGCAGAAGGTCGCCGCGCTCGTCACCGGCTCCAAGATCGTCGCCCGCCACCTCAAGGCGGTGATGAAGGCCTGCGTGAACTGCGACGGACCGGGCGAGGCCTGCTTCGACCCCGAGAAGAACCCGGCGCTGAAGCGCGAGATCCGCGCGGCGAAGAAGTCGCTCGTGCCGGAAAACTACATCCGCCGCGTGATGCAGTTCGCGCGCCAGGGCTACACCGAGATCGAGTTCCCGATCTTCGACACAGACTGGGATTCGGAAGCCTACCTGACGGTCTCCGGCCAGAACTCCAACAACTCGGTGCGCGTGACCGACGCCTTCCTGAAGGCGGTCGAACTCGACGGCGACTGGGCGCTGGTGCGCCGGACCGACGGCAAGATCGCCAAGACCATCAAGGCCCGCGAGCTGTGGGACCAGGTCGGCTATGCCGCGTGGGCCTCGGCGGATCCGGGCATCCAGTTCCACACCACCATCAACGACTGGCACACCTGCCCGGCCTCGGGCGAAATCCGCGCGTCCAATCCGTGCTCGGAATACATGTTCCTGGACGACACGGCGTGCAACCTCGCCTCGCTGAACCTGCTCCAGTTCCGCCGCGACGACCGCAGCTTCGACGTCGAGTCCTATGAGCATGCCGTGCGGCTGTGGACCGTGGTGCTCGAAATCTCGGTGCTGATGGCGCAGTTTCCCTCGCGCCAGATCGCCAAGCTTTCCTACGAGTACCGCACTCTCGGCCTCGGCTACGCCAATATCGGCGGCCTGCTGATGTCGTCGGGCATTCCCTATGACAGCAACGAGGGCCGTGCGATCGCCGGCGCGCTGAGCGCCATCATGACCGGCGTCGCCTATGCGACCTCGGCCGAGATGGCCCGAGAACTCGGCGCCTTCCCCGGCTACAAGGCCAACCGCGACGCCATGCTGCGGGTGATCCGCAACCATGCCCGCGCCGCCCGCGGCGAGGCGGAGGGCTACGAGGCGCTCGCCATCAACCCGGTGCCGCTCGATCGCGCGAACTGCCCCGATCCCGTGCTCGTGCGCCACGCGGAAGCCGCCTGGACCCGCGCGCTCGAATGGGGTGAGCTCTACGGCTATCGCAACGCGCAGGTTTCGGTGATCGCCCCGACCGGCACCATCGGCCTGGTGATGGATTGCGACACCACCGGCATCGAGCCCGACTTCGCGCTGGTGAAGTTCAAGAAGCTGGCCGGCGGCGGCTACTTCAAGATCATCAACCGCGCGGTTCCCGAGGCGCTGCGCGCGCTCGGCTACGGCGAGACCGAGATCACGGCCATCATCGACTACGCCGTCGGCCACGGCTCGCTGAAGGGCGCGCCCGCCATCGGCCATGAGGCGCTGAAGGCGAAGGGCTTCGACGACGCCACCCTGGAGAAGCTCGAGGGGTCGCTGAAGTCGGCGTTCGACATCAAGTTCGCCTTCACCAAGTGGACGCTCGGCGAAGAATTCTGCCTCAAGACGCTGAAGATCGCCCGCGAGAAGCTGGACGACCCGTCGTTCGAGCTTCTGGCCCATCTCGGCTTCAGCAAGGCGGACATCGAGGCGGCCAACATCTGGTGCTCCGGCGCGATGACGCTGGAAGGCGCGCCCGGCCTGAAGGACGAGCACCTGCCGGTGTTCGACTGCGCCAATCCGTGCGGCCGCCTCGGCAAGCGGTTCCTGTCGGTGGAGAGCCACATCCTGATGATGGCGGCGGCCCAGCCGTTCATCTCCGGCGCGATCTCCAAGACGATCAACATGCCGAACGACGCCACCGTCGAGGACTGCAAGAACGCCTACATGCTGTCCTGGCGCCTGGCGCTGAAGGCCAACGCGCTCTATCGCGACGGCTCCAAGCTGTCGCAGCCGCTGAACTCCCAGCTTCTGTCCGACGACGAGGACGAGGCGGAGGACGCCGTCGAGGCGCTGGTCACCGCCCCGACCGCCCAGCAGGCGGCGATCGCCGCCGAGAAGATCGTGGAGCGCATCATCGAGCGCGAGGTGCGCCGCCGCGAGAAGCTGCCGGGCCGTCGCAAGGGCTATACCCAGAAGGCGATCGTCGGCGGCCACAAGGTCTACCTGCGCACCGGCGAATACAATGACGGCCGCCTCGGCGAAATCTTCATCGACATGCACAAGGAAGGCGCCGCCTTCCGCTCGCTGATGAACAACTTCGCCATCGCCATCTCGCTCGGCCTGCAATATGGCGTGCCGCTCGACGAATATGTCGACGCCTTCACCTTCACCCGGTTCGAGCCGGCCGGCATGGTGCAGGGCAACGAGGCGATCAAGAACGCGACCTCGATCCTCGACTACATCTTCCGCGAGCTGGCCGTTTCCTATCTCGGCCGCACCGATCTCAGCCACGTCTCGCCGGAGGATATCGGCGCGACGACGATGGGTTCGGGCGTGAACGAGGGCCGGGCGCCGGGCGCGGAAGCCGTGGTCTCCCGCGGTCTGGTGCGCGGCCAGACCGAGCGCTTCCGGGTGCTGGAGCCGGCCGGCGCGGCCGGTTCGGGCCCGCGCGCCTCGGGCGCCGCCAACGTGACGACGCTGCACGGCCGCGGCGCGGCCGCGGCGGTTGCGACCGCCACGCTGTTCCACCGCGCGCTCGACGTGGCGCCGGAGCCGGAGGTCGAAGTCGCCCCTGCCCCGCAGCCCAGCGCGACGGCCTCGGTCGCCGAGCGGTCCGCCCTCGCCCGCCTCAAGGGCTACGAAGGCGAATCCTGCTCGGAGTGCGGCAACTTCACCATGGTGCGCAACGGCACCTGCCTGAAGTGCGACACCTGCGGCTCGACCAGCGGCTGTTCGTAATCGCCGGCGCCGCTGTTCAGGCCCCGCTCGATCGAAGCGGCCTGAACGGCGGGACTTCGCGAAGGCAGCCGAATCCGGCACTTACGCTCGTCGATCAGATGGGATCATTTGATCGACGGGCACGCCGGAACGGCCGGTAGACAGACTGAGGGCTCTTGAAATCCGGCGGCTCAGACCGCCGGATTTTTTGTTGGATCACCAGCCGAAACGCACGCGGGGTGGGCGTCGCCCACCCCAGCCTGCCTCAGAGATGCGGGCCGAGCAGGGAGAGGTCGGCGGGGCTGAGGCGGTCGCGGGCGGTCGCCGCCTGGTGCCAGTAGGGATAGAGCAGCGGCGGGGCGCTGACGGTGTCGAGGCGGCCGCGCTCGTCGGCGGAGAGCTTCAGGTCGGCTGCGGCGAGATTGTCGCGCAGCTGCGCCTCGGTGCGGCCGCCGATGACGACGGAGGCGATCGCCGGGCGCCCCAGCGTCCAGGCAAGCGCGATCTGGGCCGCCGAAACGCCGCGGGCGTCGCCGATCTCCACCAGCGTGTCGACGATGCGCCACAGCCGGTCCTCGTCGCGGATCGGCGGCTCGTCCCAGCCGGCGAACTGGCGCGTGCCTTCGGGCGTCACGCCGCGGCGGTGCTTGCCCGACAGAAGCCCGCTCGCGAGCGGGCTCCACACCAGGATGCCGAGGCCCTGGTCGAGGGAGATCGGCACGAGTTCGTATTCCGCCTCGCGCGCTTCGAGGGTGTAATGGATCTGCTGGCTGACGAAGCGCGGCAGCCGCTGCCGCTCGGAGACGCCGAGCGCCTTCATGATGTGCCAGCCGGAATAGTTCGAGCAGCCGACATAGCGCACCTTGCCCTGACGAACGAGGATGTCGAGCGCCTCCAGCGTCTCCTCCAGCGGCGTGGCGCCATCCCACTCGTGGAGCTGGTAGAGGTCGATGACGTCGGTCCGCAGCCGCCTCAGGCTCGCCTCGCACGCCCGGATCAGGTGATAACGCGACAGGCCGGCGTCGTTGGGACCCGGCCCCATGGCGAAGCGGGCCTTGGTGGCGATAAGCACACCGTCCTTGCGGCGGCCGCCCAGCGCCTCGCCAACGACCTCCTCGCAGATGCCGGTCGAATACATGTCGGCGGTGTCGATCAGGTTCACGCCGGCGTCGAGGCAGAGATCGATCTGGCGGCGCGCTTCCGAGACGCCGGCGGTCCCGGTCTGGGCGAACTGGCCGCCGCCGCCCATCGTCATCGTGCCGAGGGTGATGGTCGAGACCTTCAGGCCGGAACGGCCGAGCGGACGATATTCCACGCGCGTTTCCCCTTGAAAGGCGCCCCGGCAGGCCCGGCGGCGCGACACGAGCCCCTGTCCGACCGATGTGACGCGGCGGCGGGGCCTTGGCCTCCATATAGCAGCAGAGACCGCTTGAGGCGCCCCCAGGAGACGCATCGGCCCGCGAGACATCAGCCGCCGGCGCATCATGCGGAGATTTGCGGGGCGCTCCCCCGGGCGATCGGGGTGGCCCCGGACACGGCCCCTCCCGGAGACTCGCGTGCCTTGACCGGAGACGCTTTGACCCATCGCGGCGACTCATGGACCTGTCGCAGAGACTCATGGACCCGTGGCGGAGACTCATGCGCCGTGGCGGCGACTCTTGGGCCCGTGGCGGCGACTCTTGGGCCCGTGGCGGCGACTCTTGGACCCGTGGCGGCGACTCTTGGACCCGTGGCGGCGACTCTTGGACCCGCAGACGTCCCGTTCCGTGCCGCCGCCGCTGCGCCCCGACCTTCGCCGGGGCGCAGCGGCTTCCGGGTGGTTCGGCGCGGAAACCGGCGGCGGCCGCGGGAAAAGCCGCGCGCCGCCTGAGGAAACCCGGCAAAGCATTCGCCCGTCATCCACAGGCATCAAGCCGACATCGCCGCCGATCGCAAATGCGGCTTGAAATGTCCGGCCAATGCCGCTATTTCCTGCCTCGCCGACGGGGACAACACCCCGACACAAGGCAGGCGCCCGTAGCTCAGCTGGATAGAGCACCAGACTACGAATCTGGGGGTCAGGAGTTCGAATCTCTTCGGGCGCGCCATTTCAGTACAGAACTGCGAACCGCAAAAGCCGCCGATTGCCCGCTCGAAGCGGCGTCGGGCGTTTGCATCAATTTCGACTTCGATCCCGTGATGCGAACTTCATCGTCAGCACCTCGACGCGTTGCGCCAGTGTGCGCAGATGGTCGCGCCGATAGCCGCCATTTCGAGCCGTATCCGTTCGCGGGCCTTGCGGGCAAACCCCTTGGGCAATCAGGGCTGACGTGTTGAGTGCAAGCTGAATGCGCTCGGCGTCGGCGGCGGCCTGATCCCGAAACTCCTTGAGGCTCTCCAAGCGCGCTTTCGCCATGGCATCGTCCTCGTCCACCATGCCGGCATCGATAGCGTCAAGGAGACGGCCGCGGCGGTGGTCGGTCTCCGCGACCCGCCTGTGAAGCTCTGTAAGATGCTTGCGGCGACGCTCCACGCGGTCCTGCCGACAGTCGACAACGCTGGTGAGAACGGCTTCTTGTCACTTGGGCTGCAGCGGAGCGATCTCCGTTTCTCTTGGCCTTCGATCCGCGTTGTTCGGCGGCGGCCGGCTCGGAACTGAGGAACGACGCGAGGCAAGTCAGGGAAGCCGGCCCGGCCGGGTGTCGGCGATCCCTTGCGCCGTGCCGGGAGTAGCGCAGCAAAGCAAACCGCCCGGCATGAGCGCCAGTAAGGGCCGGGAAACAGACCGTCAAATACGCCTTCGCGGGCATCAATAGCGGTCTGCTTAAATCAGTAGCGATCTGATTTAATCGCTATTGGTGCGATTTAATTTCCTGCGTGCGGCATTGTCTTTGAAAGCAAAGCCACGGCCCGCTTCAGTTCGGTCTCATCGAGATTGGCGTAGCCGAACCGGAACGCTTGGGGAGCCTGCCCGGCGTCGAGGGCGAAGCGAACGCCCGGCGTGATGACAAGGCCGCTTCGCGCAGCGTTAGCGGCCCAGGTCTCCGCGCTGAGACCTGCGCGAAGGCGCAGCCAGATGGCGAGACCGCCGGCCGGCGGATCGAAGGACACGGCATCACCAAGCGTTCCCGCAATCTCCTCGGCCAGACGATCGCGGCGCGCGGCATAGATGCGGCGGGCCTTGCGCGTGTGGCGGCGCAGATCGCCATCCGCGATCAGACTGGCAAGGGCATGTTCGAGCGGAAGATCGCCCTGGCGGTCGATCGCTTCGCGTCGATCGGCCATCCGCCGGAGAATTTGCGGCGATGCGACGACATAGCCCAGCCGAACGGCCGGTGCGAGCAGCTTGGAGAGCGAGCCGACATAGACGACAGACAGGCCCGGCCCGGCCCGCGCCGCCAGTGACAGCACCGGGCGTCCCTCGAAGCGGTATTCGTGGTCGTAATCATCTTCGATGATCGTCAGCGAGCGGCGGCGGGCAAGATCGAGGAGCTTGAGACGTCGTCCAGCGCCGAGAGTCACCGTCGTCGGATATTGATGATGCGGGGTGACGTAGACCGCCTTCAGGCCGGGTTCGCGCTCGACCAGATGCGCCAGCCGGTCGATGTCGATCCCGTGCGCGTCGACGGGGACGCCGATCACGCGAGCACCGGCTGCACGGAACGCCGACCAGGCCAGCGGATAGCCCGGCTCTTCGACCGCGATAGCTTCGCCGGGCGCCAGGATCGCGGCGGCGGCGAGGAACAGGCCCATCTGGCTCCCGCGCGTCACCATCAGGTCATCGGGCGCCGCCGTCAGGCCGCGTTCCCCGATGAGATAGTCGGCCAATGCCGTCCGGAGTGCGAGGGCGCCGCGCGGATCGCCGTAGCTTGCATCGGCGAGAAAGCCCGGCGCAGAAAGCGCGCGGCGGAAGGCGCGAGCCAACTCGCCGCGCGGCATCAGACGGGGGTCGGCGGCTCCGTCAGAGATGCGCAAGAGCGGTGGAGGCTCCGTGCTGGTTCCGCCGGCGGCCAGCGTCCGGGGCGGTGCCCTCATCACGGACTTCCGGGGCTCGGGCAGGTCGTCGGCGACGAAGGTGCCGCGCGACGGCTTTGCCGTGAGCCAGCCCTGCATGGTCAGTTCCTGGAAAGCGGCGTCTACGGTGTTGCGGTGGACCTTCAGCTTGGCAGCCAGTGCGCGCGTTCCCGGCAGCGCATCGCCCGGCTTGAGACGGCCGCGTTCGATCTCGCCGATGATGGACGCGGCGATGGCGAGGAACACCGGCTGTGTGCCGTCCTCCGGCAGCTCGATCGTCATGTCCGCGCGTTTCGGCATCCGGCCTATCTCGAATCTCAGAACCGGCACTTTATGCTAGGCCGGATACGGCCTATCGCACGAGCGGAGGATCGCGGCAACCGGCCGCGACCCGGAAGGAGATTCACATGGCCAAGGGTGCGCCCGCCACACTGAAAACCGCCGTCGCCATCCGTCACGTCCATTTCGAGGATCTGGGCACGTTCGAGACCGTGCTGACTGCGGCCGGATACCGCCTCCATTATTACGATGTGGGCTTGCATGAGCTGTGGACCCTCGATCCGTTGCTGCCCGATCTGCTGGTCGTCCTCGGCGGCCCCGTCGGCGTTTATGAAACGGACGCATACCCTTTTCTTGCCGACGAGAAGCGTATCCTGGAGGCGCGGCTGGCGGAGGGCCGCCCGACGCTCGGCATTTGCCTCGGCGCGCAACTCATCGCGGCCGCGCTGGGCGCCGACGTCGCGCCGACCGGACGCAAGGAGATCGGCTTTTCGGAATTGACGTTGACCGACGCCGGGCGAGCCTCGCCGCTGCGGCATCTGCAAGGCGTCGCCGTGCTGCATTGGCACGGTGACGCCTTCCAGATCCCCGACGGCGCCGCATCTCTGGCGACGACTCCGCTCTGCGCGACGCAGGGGTTCGCGCTCGGAGCCCATGTCCTTGGCCTTCAGTTTCACCCTGAAGTCGATGCCTGCGCCGGGATCGAGCGCTGGCTGGTCGGTCATGCCAGCGAGCTTGCCGGTGCGGGTATCGACCCGAACGTTCTGCGCGAAGATGCCGCCGGTTTCGGGCCGACGCTGCGCGACGCGGCGCGCCGGATGCTGACCGAATGGCTGCAAGGGGTGCGGCCATGATGGCGTTGGATTCCGATCTCCGCCTCGCCATTGCGCAGGAAGCCGAACGGCAGCACGCGCATATCGAACTCATCGCCTCGGAGAATATCGTCAGCGCCGCCGTTCGCACTGCGCAAGGCTCGATCCTCACCAACAAATACGCGGAAGGCTATCCGGGGCGGCGTTATTATGGCGGCTGCGAAGCGGCCGACAGGGTCGAGCAACTGGCAATCGACCGCGCCTGCCGACTGTTCGGCGCGGCCCACGCCAATGTGCAGCCGCACAGCGGGGCGAATGCCAATATCGCGGTCCTGTTTGCGCTTCTCGATCCGGGCGACCGGATCATGGGGCTCGATCTCGCCTGCGGCGGCCATCTCACCCACGGCGCGCCGGTCAGCCTATCGGGCCGATGGTTCGCGGTCTCCGCCTATAAGGTCCGTCCGGAGGATGACCGGATCGACTACGATGCCTTGACACGGCAGGCACAGGAGGAGCGCCCGAAACTGATCTTCGCCGGCGGCTCGGCCTATCCGCGCGAGATCGATTTCGGACGGATGCGGGCTATCGCCGACAGCATCGGTGCGTGGCTCGTCGCCGATGTCGCCCATTATGCCGGGCTGATCGCGGCCGGCCTCTATCCCAATCCGCTGCCGCACGCCCATGTCGTGACCTCGACCACGCACAAGACGCTGCGCGGCCCGCGCGGCGGCCTGATCCTGACCGACGATCCGGCCCTGGCGAAGAGGATCGACAAAGCCGTCTTCCCCGGCACCCAAGGCGGGCCATTGATGCACGTGATCGCGGGCAAGGCGGCGGCGTTTCACGAAGCCTTGCAGCCGGCGTTTCGCGACTATGCGAAAGCGGTGATCCTCAACGCGAAGGCACTCGGACAGACATTGATGGAGGGGGGATTGCAGCTCGTCACCGGCGGAACCGACTGCCACCTTCTTTTGGTCGATCTTCGGCCGTTCGACCTGACCGGCAAGGCCGCGGTCGAGGCCCTGGAACACTATGGGCTGACCGCCAACAAGAATGCGATCCCTTTCGATCCGCTTCCGCCGACCGTTACCTCCGGCCTGCGGCTGGGCACGCCTGCCGCGACGTCGCGCGGCTTCGACGAGGCCGCCTTCCGGGAGGTCGGCGATCTGATCCTCGGTGGTTTGCGAGCGCTTCGACACGGGCGATGTGCGGACCCGTCGATTCAAAAGCGGGTGCGCATCCTGACCGATCGCTGGCCGGTCGATGGTGCCTGTCATGTCTGAGCCTGCCATGTCTGAGCCTGCCATGTCTGAGCCTGCCATGTCTGAGCCTGCCATGTCCGAGCCTGCCATGTCTGAGGTGGTCGCGAATCTGAACCTCGTTCGCGAGCGGATCGCGGAGGCGGCGGTGCGATCCGGGCGCGCGCCGGACGCGGTCCGTCTGGTCCTCGTGACGAAGACCGTCGAGCCGTCGCGCATTCTGGAAGCCGTGCGCGCCGGGCAAGCCGATCTCGGCGAGAACAAGGTGCAGGAAGGTGGGCGCAAGGCAGACGCGCTGGCGGGCGAGCCGGTTCGCTGGTCGATGATCGGCCATCTGCAATCGAACAAGGTCAAGGACGTGCTGCGCTTCGCCGATGAGGTGCAGTCGCTGGATCGCCGCTCGCTGGCGACGGCGCTGGACAAGCGGCTCCAGTCCGTGGGGCGCGGCCTCGATGTGCTCGTGCAGGTCAACACGTCCGGCGAGGCCAGCAAATTCGGCCTGACGCCCGAGGATGTGCCAGCCTTTCTGAAAGACCTGGCGGCTTTCGAGACGTTACGCCCCAAAGGGTTCATGACGCTCGCCACCTTCACGCCCGACGAGACCGAGGTGCGGCGCTGCTTCCGCCTGCTGCGCGACATCCGCGATCGGGCGCGGCAGGACGCGCCCCAGGGCGACACGCTCACGGATCTGTCGATGGGCATGTCAGGCGACTATCAATGGGCGATCGAAGAAGGCGCGACGGTCGTGCGCGTCGGCCAGGCGGTGTTCGGTCCTCGGCCGCTGCCGGATTCCCACTACTGGCCCGGCGCGGCGGGGACGGCGTGATGCCTCCGCGTCAGTGACGTTTCCGGTGAACGGATTGCCGCCGACGATCCGATAGCAACGGCTCTACGCCGGAGCCGCGGCACTCAGGAGATCCGGCCGCGCTCCCCCAGGAAATCGAGCAGCGCCCTGACGCGCGAGGGCAGCGGTCCGCCCTGACCGATATGGATGGCGTGGAAGGCTTCGCGATCACCGGGGTTCAGATGTTCGAGCACCGGCACCAGACGTCCGGCGTCGATATCCCCGCGCACGCTGAAGGCTGCGAGACGCGCCAGACCGGCACCGTTCAGCGCCAACAGGCGCAGCCCCTCGCCATCACTGACCTGAACCCGCCCGACCGCGGGGACGATGATCGTCCCGGTTCCCTTCTTCATCGGCCAGCCTTCGACGGAGCGGACGTAGCCGAAGCCGAGACGGTGATGCGATTCCAGATCCTCGAGCGTCTCAGGCGCGCCGAACCGAGCGAGATAGGACGGAGCGGCAACGACGACCATCGCGGTGTCGCCGAGCTTGCGGGCGACGAGACTGGAACTCTTAAGGGGGCCGGCGCGCACCGCCACATCGGTGCGCTCCGCCAGCAGATCGACCACCATATCGGTCTGCACGAGATCGAGCGTCACGCCCGGGTGGCGCTCCAGAAACGCCGGCATGATCGGCGCCAGAACATGGGTGGCATAGGACGCGCTGGTGTTGAGGCGAATACGTCCCACAGGCTGTTCTCCAGCCCCCGCGCTGCGCTCTGCGTCGGCGATGTCCGCCAGAATATGCGTCGCGCGTTCATAAAACCCGCATCCTTCCGGCGTGAGCTGGAATGCTCTCGTCGATCGATTGACGAGGCGCACGCCGAGCCGCGCTTCGAGTCGGGAAACGAGCTTGCTGACGGCTGACGGCGTCATCCGGCAAGCCCGCGCAGCGGCTGAGAATCCACCGCGCTCCACGACGCAGACGAACACTTCCATTTCGCCGGAACGGTTGATTTCAGAACGCGCCATTGGTCGTTGATTTCATAAATGATGTTCCATTCAGCGCACTATATCACAGCGCAAGGCAGATCTATGTCTCATCTCGAACGTCAATATGGCGAGACAGATCATGCCTTTCGCTCCCCGTTCCCTGCCGTCCGGGGCCTTCGGCATCGGCGGCCCGCCCGCGCTGACCGCGCAAGACTCGCGCAGTTCGCTCTGATCGCACGGGCGCCGGGAAGACCGCGTGCGCGCCGGCGCCGACTTGTTCCCCCGCGCGGCCATTAGGTCGGCGCCCGATCGAAAGTCTCTGAAAGGGTCATCTCATGGACACTCGCTTACTGGGCCGATCAGGTCTCAGGGTGCCGGTGCTGAGCTTCGGTGCCGGCACGTTCGGCGGAACGGGGCCGCTGTTCGGGGCCTGGGGCACCACGGATGTCGAGGAGGCGCGACGGCTCGTCGACATCTGCCTGGAGGCGGGTGTCACCCTGTTCGACACCGCGGATGTCTATTCCAACGGCGCTTCCGAGGACGTGCTCGGCGCGGCCCTCAAGGGACGGCGCGACAACGTGCTGATTTCGACCAAGACCGGCCTGCCGATGGGCGATGGTCCGAATGACGCCGGCTCATCGCGGTTCCGCCTGATCCGCGCCGTCGAACAGGCGCTGAGGCGCTTGGGCACCGATTATATCGATCTTCTGCAATTGCACGCCTTCGACGCGGCGACCCCGATGGAGGAGGTTCTGTCCGCGCTCGACGCGCTCGTGCGGGATGGGAAGGTCCGCTATGTCGGTATATCCAACTTCTCCGGTTGGCAGATCATGAAGGCATTGGCCGTCGCCGACCGCTATGGCTGGCCTCGCTACGTCGCCCATCAGGTCTATTACTCCCTGATCGGCCGCGATTATGAATGGGATCTGATGCCGCTGGGCGACGATCAGGGGCTTGGCGCTCTGGTCTGGTCGCCGCTGGGCTGGGGCCGCCTGACCGGCAAGATCCGGCGTGGCTTGCCGCTGCCCGAGGGCAGCCGCTTGCACGATACGGCGCGCTACGGCCCACCCGTCGAGGACGAACATCTGTTCCGGGTCGTCGATGCGCTCGAGAATGTGGCGGCGGAAACCGGCAAGACGGTGCCGCAGGTGGCGCTCAACTGGCTGACCACACGCCCCACCGTGTCCTCCGTCATCATAGGCGCGCGCAACGAGGAACAGCTTCGCCAGAACCTCGGGGCGGTCGGCTGGACGCTTACAGCCGAGCAGATCGCGACGCTGGATGCAGCCAGCGCCGTCACCGCGCCCTACCCGCATTTCCCCTATCGCCGGCAGGAGGGCTTCGCGCGGCTCGATCCGCCGATCGCGGGATAAAATCGAGGGGCGCCGGCTCAACCCGCGGCCCTCCCTGCCCGGCGTCTGCTTCGCGGTCGACTTCGCCTCGGCCGCGGCCATCATCGGCAGCCCGCAGGCCTTGATCGCCGCCGAGACGCCGCAGCTTCGCCGCTCGCACTCAAGTTGAGCGCGTTCTCGCCTTCGTCCAAATCAGACAAAAAGAGCGCATTCGGCACGAGAGACGGGAATTCCGTCGAACGCGGTCTTCATGAAATGTGAAATTGTTCCGCTCAACTCGATGGAACGCGCACGCTGTCGCGACGTTTATCATCCGCGTTATCGATTAGAAACGGATGGTCAACATGAAACGCGTCGTTATTGGCGTGCTCGCGCTCGCTTTGTCGTCTCCAGTTCTCGCGCAGACGCAGGCTCCGGGGGCGAACCCTGATCCGGATACCCCGGCGGTCGCCACTCCGGATACCGCACAGCCTGCGCAGCCGGCCGAGGGCGCCAACAGCTTCACCGAGGCACAGGCGAAGGAGCGCATCGAGGAGAAGGGCTTCTCGAACGTCAGCGGCCTGACCAAGGACAACAGCGGCGTCTGGCGCGGCACGGCCCAGAAGAACGGTATGCCGGTCGATGTCGCCATCGACTATCAGGGCAACGTCTTCCCGCGCTGAGCGTCCCAGCCTCGAGAAATCACCAGGAGGATAACAACATGACCACAGTCTCCGGTCTCTTCGACACTTATGACGACGCCGTCATCGCGGTGAACAAGCTGGAAGCGCTCGGCATCGATCGCGACGACATCAGCATCGTCGCCAACAATGCGGACGAATGGTACAGCGACGATGTTCGCCCGGCCGAGCGGCGCGACACGGCGAGCAATGCCGGCGACGATGCCGCGACGGGCGCGGGCGTCGGTGCGCTCGTGGGCGGCGCTGGCGGACTGCTCGCCGGCCTTGGCATGCTGGCGATCCCGGGCGTGGGCCCGGTGGTTGCGGCCGGCTGGCTGGTCGCCACCGGCGTCGGCGCGGTGGCCGGCGCGGCCGCGGGTGGCGCCGTGGGCGGTCTCGTCGGTGCCATGACGGCGCAGGGGGTTCCGGAGCGTGAGGCCAATCTCTATGCCGAGGGTGTGCGCCGCGGCGGCACGCTGGTTTCCGCTCGCGTGCACGACGGCCTCGTGCCCGAGGCAACGGCCATCCTGCGCAACGGCGTCGACATGACCTCCCGCGAGCAGCTCTATCGCTCGGAAGGCTGGTCGCGCTTCGACCCCGACGCGCCGCTCTACACCGCCGACGAAGCCGCCCGCGAGCGCTCGCGCTACTGACGGCTGCGAACCTTCTTCAGAACATGCTGAAAAGCGAACGCCGGGGCGCGATGCGTCCCGGCGTCTGCATGTCAATCAGGATCGGCTGTCCGCGCGTCAGTACCGCTCGGGAACGTAGAGTTCGGGCGGCAGGGTCCGGCGCTCGTAGTTCGGATCGAACACGCGCTCGGGCAGCGTGATCTCCTCGTGCGGCACTTCCTCGTAGGGAACCACCGACAGAAGGTGCGCCATGCAATTCAGGCGCGCGCGCTTCTTGTCGTTGCCTTCCACGATGTGCCACGGCGCCTCGGGGATGCTTGTGCGCTCGAACATCGCCTCCTTCGCCTTGGTGTACTGCTCCCAGCGCACCCGCGACTGGAGGTCCATCGGCGAAAGCTTCCACTGTTTGATGGGATCATGGATGCGCATGAGGAAGCGCAGCTGCTGCTCCTCGTCCGTGATCGAGAACCAGTACTTCACCAGAATGATGCCGGAGCGCACCAGCATGCGCTCGAATTCAGGCACGTCGCGGAAGAAGTCCTCGACCTCACCTTCGCTGGCGAAGCCCATGACGCGCTCGACGCCGGCGCGGTTGTACCAGCTGCGATCGAACAGCACGATTTCGCCGGCCGCCGGCAGGTGGGGCACGTAGCGCTGGAAGTACCACTGGGTCTTCTCGCGATCCGAGGGCGCCGGCAGCGCCACGACCCGGCAGGTTCGCGGATTGACGCGCTGGGTGATGCGCTTGATCGCGCCGCCCTTGCCCGCGCTGTCGCGCCCTTCGAACAGCACGACGAGCTTGAGCCCCTTGTAGCGGACCCAGTCCTGCAGCTTGACGAGTTCGCCCTGCAGACGGAGGAGTTCGCTGAAATAGGTGTGCCGGTCGAGTGAGTTCTTCCTGTGGCGCTCGAACTTCGCCCGAAGCTCCGGCGGCACGCGGGAATCATCGACCGCCTGTTCGAGTTCCTCGTCCATGTCGTCTTCGAGCTCGATCTCGAGCCAGCTGCGCGACGGCGCCTCAGGCGCGTCCGCCTCGCCCTGCGACGCAAGGGTCGTGCCGGCTTCGGTGATCTCGGTATCGGTGGTGGAATCTGCCATCTGTCGCGCCTCCTGCAACGCCTGCCATACCGAAAAGCCAATGCGGTTTGGTGACAAATCGATGGCGCTGGCCGACGCTGTGCTGCGACCTTGATGTCGCCGACGCATGGAAGGTGGGCATCGCCGACTGACGCCCGCGCGGGGCCGGTCGTGCGCTCAACACAGGGAGAAGCCGAAATGGCCGATTACGATCTCTACTACTGGTCCGTGCCGTTCCGGGGCCAGTTCGTGCGGGCCGTGCTCGCCTTCGCCGGGAAGACCTGGACCGAGGCTGGTGATGCCGAGATCGCGCGGCTGATGGAGGCGCCGGCGAGCGAGATGCCGGTGCCGTTCATGGGGCCGCCGATGCTGATCGACCGCAAGGCGAAGTTTGCGATCTCCGAAATGCCAGCGATCGTGCTCTATCTGGGCGAGACGCTCGATCTCATGCCCGACACCCCTGCCCTGCGCGCCATGACTCTGAAGATCGTCAACGACGCCAACGATGTGATCGACGACATCACGATCGATGGCGGGCGCGAGATGTGGACGGAACGGCGCTGGCGGGAGTTCGTGCCGCGCCTGAAACGCTGGATGTCGTTCTGGGAAGAGACCGGACGCCGCAATGGCCTGACCGCAGATGCAGGCTTTCTGCTCGGCGGCAAATCCCCCGGCATCGCCGACGTCGTAAGCGCCACGCTCTGGTCGACCATGGCCGACCGTTTCCCGCCGATCGCCGTGATGCTGGAGGACGCCGCGCCGATGACGGCCGGCCTGACCCGGCGCGTTTCGGCTCTGCCGCCGCTCGCCGCCCTCGCCGCCAGGGCGCGACGGGACTATGGCGAGGCCTATTGCGGCGGCCAGATCGAGGCCTCGCTGCGGCGGGTTCTCGGCTGACGGAAGGCTACGCTCCGGCCGCCCGGGCGAGTTTCCCCGGGCAGTGGTTCACGCCGGCGGCAGGGCCGGTTCGATGCCGGTCATCTCGACCGACAGGTCCCAGAGCCGTCTCGCCAAGGCAGGGTCGGTGGCGTGCGGCGCGCGCCGTACCACGCCCGACGGCCCCTTGATCTCGCGAAATCCCTGCGGGCCGTAATAGGCCCCGGGCGTGACGGCGCCGGTGGCGGCCTGAAGGGTCGGCCATGCGCCCATCGCCGGCGTGTTCAGGAACGGCCGGAAGGCGGCCCAGGCAAGGCCGACCGCCGGCAGATGACGGCCGAGGTCCGTTCCCGCGATGCCCGGATGGCAGCCGAGCGCCATGACAGACGAGCCGGCCGCGCGAAGCCGCCTGTCGAGTTCGAACAGAAACAGGAGATTGGCGAGCTTGCTCATGCGGTAGCGCGGCCAGCGGCGATAGGACCGTTTGGCGTTCGGATCGTCCCAATCGATCCGGCCGGAGATATGGGCGAGGCTGCCGGTGATGACGACGCGCGAACCCGGCGTCGCGGCGAGCTTCGGCAGCAGCAGGGCGGTGAAGGCGAAACTGCCGAGATGGTTGACGCCGAACTGGAGTTCGAAGCCCTGTTGGGTGCGGCTGAGCGGGGGCATCATCACGCCGGCATTGTTGACGAGCGCGTCGATGCGCGGTTCCCCGTCGAGTTCGACCGCGGCGCGACGGATGCTGTCGAGATCGGCCTGGTCGAACGGAAGGAAACCAAGATCAGCGGCGGGCGCGAGGGCGCGGATCCGGCGCATCGCCTCGTCGGCCCTCGCCTCAGACCGGCAGGCGACAACGACGCGGGCGCCGCGCATGGCGAGCACGCGGGCGGCCTCGAAGCCGAGGCCGGTGTTGGCGCCGGTCACGACGAAGCACTTGCCCGACTGGTCGGGCACGTCGGCCTCCGTGAACCCGGAAGACGTGTCCGGCATCGGCTTCTCCCACAGGGCGGCCAGATTGCCGGAGCGACATCGCACCGGAACGGCATCGCGGCAGAACGGCCGCGATGCCGGGGCTGCACCATGCGTGATGTAGTCCGACGCGGCCGGATCGCAACCATCGCGGCGCCCGCGTCCGTTCACGAATGCCCTATCGGCCCTTCCGAAGCCCTCGCGCGGCAGGAGACGGCTTCCGGCGCCGCGCGAGGTGTTCCACCGCGGATCAGGCCAGCAGCAGGCTATCGAGCTGCTTGCCGACGAAATCGAGCTGCACCACGAGATCGTTGAAATCGCGGTCGCCGCCGCCGGCGGTGTCTTCCCAGCCCCAGGTGTTGTAGCCGTAACCCCAGAGGTGGGCGATCTGGCCGTCGCTGTTGGCGTTGGCGAAGGCGTAGAAGTCGTCGCCCGCCCCGGTGTGGAGGCGCATGGCGATGATGTCGCCATTGTCGATGCCCGCGATCTCCCCCTCGCCGTACTGACCGTATCCGCTGCCCTGGAGCCAGGTTCCACCGTCGGACAGATGGTAGGCACGGCTTTCGGTGGCCGCACCGTAGCGCGCATCGCCGGGATCGATGCCGTCGATGCTGCCGGAGAGATCGTCGACCTTGTAGAACATCACCGAGACGTCGCTGACGCCGTTCTGGCGCATGTGGACGACGGCGGTCTGGTCATCGGCGCCGCCCAGCGTGTCGGCGACGGCGACCGAGCGCGAGATCGCGACGGCGCTGTGGGCATCCGGCGTGACGAAATCCACGAAGCCGTATTTGTTGGAAAGGCCCGCCTGGGGCGTCCCGGCCTGCAGCCCGCCGATATCGATCGACAGCGCAGAGCCGGTGCCGACAGAGGCCTCGTGGAGCTGGCCCTGGGCATTGCCGTCGGATTGTGTCACGAGATCGGCCGAGAAATCCGGCCTGAGGCTCTGGAGCGCGAACGAGCGGGTCCAGCCCGACGAGGCCGTGCCGGAGAACGAGGTGCTGCCGCCGCCATAGTCGATCCGCACATGCTGGTCGGAGCCGAGCGCCGTCTGGAACAGGAGGCTCTGGTCGACCGAGCTGGTCCACGCACCGTCCGCATCGCTGGAGAGCACCGGCGCGGCGGACGAATCCCGCGTCTGCGCCAGGGCCAGCAGCATCCTGGACAGCATGCTTGCGTCGGGCAGGACATCATCGGTGACGAGGTCGAGCCCGGCACCCGGCTGGTAGCCGACGATGGAGCGCGCATCGTCCGAGGTGATGAACGCGCCCGGCAGCACGACGGACGCGGCATAGATCAGGTCGTTCAGATCGGATGGCAAGGCCAGCCCGGCGCCACCGACGACGTCCTGAAGGTCGTGGCCGAGAGCCGACCATTCCGCCGAAGTCGCGACGGAGCCGGCCACGTGGCCGACGCTCGCACCGCCCGCGCCGTCTTCGGCGGTGTAGGTGAAGCTGACAGCGCCGTCGAAGGTGAGGAACGGCGAGAACACCAGATGGCCGCTTTCATCGAGCGTGACGGTGCCGCTGTCGAGGGTGACGGAACCGCCGGGCGCGATGTCGTGACCGTCGATCCTGGTGACGTGGAGTGCGTCGCCATCCGGGTCGGTGTCGTTGGCAAGCACGTCGATCGTGACGGTGCGGGCGTTGCGCATTTCCGCGAAGCGATCGTCCTGCGCGACCGGCAGATCGTTGATATTTGCGACCACCCCGGTTGCCGCGCCGGCGACGGTTTCGTGCGCCCCGGCATCGTCGACATAGTGCAGAACGGCGCGCATCCGTGCGCCGACATCGGTCTGGGTGAGCGCGTAGGTGGCGGCGGTGGCGCCGACGATGTCGTGCCAGGCGCCATCCGCGCCCTGGCGCTGCCACTGATAGGTGCCGGGCGTCGAGATGCCATCGGCATCGGTCACGGTGTTCGTCGCGGTCAGGGTACGGCCCTGAACCGCCGCGCCGTTGGCAACCACAGCGCCGACGGGAGCATCGTTGACGTCGGCGACAGAGGACACGGTCGCGCTCGACACAATCGTGGCGAGGCCGTCGCCGTCGACATAGCGCAGCTCGGCGCGAACGTCGTGGCCGACGTCGGCCTGGGTGAGGACGTAGGAGGTCCCGGTCGCGCCGGAGATATCGACCCACGCCGAACCGTCCCAGCGCTGCCACTGATAGGCCGGCGAGGCGATGCCGTCGGCGTCGGCGACGGTATCGGTCAATGTCAGCGTCTCACCCTGGGCGGCCGTGCCGCCAACGGCGAGCCCGCCCGTCGGGGCGAAGTTGACGTTGGTGACGGCGGAGGTGGCGGCGCTCGAAACCGTCGTGGCGACGCCGTCGCCGTCGACATAGCGCAGTTCGGCGCGAACGTCGTGACCGACATCGGCCTGGGTGAGGACGTAGGAGGTCCCAGTCGCGCCGGAGATGTCGTGCCAGGCGCCATCCGTGCCCAGGCGCTGCCACTGGTACGCCGGCGAGGCGACGCCGTCGGCATCGGCGACGGTATCGGTCAATGTCAGCGTCTCGCCCTGTGCGGTCGTGCCGCCAATGGCGAGCCCTCCGGTCGGGGCAAAGTTGACGTTGGTGACGGCGGAGGTGGCGGCGCTCGACACCGTCGTGGCGAGGCCGTCGCCGTCGACATAGCGCAGTTCGGCACGAACGTCGTGGCCGACGTCGGCCTGGGTGAGGACATAGGAGGTGCCGGTCGCGCCGGAGATGTCGACCCACGCCGAACCGTCCCAGCGCTGCCACTGGTAGGCCGACGACGTGATGCCGTCGGCGTCGGCGACGGTATCGGTCAATGTCAGGGTCTCGCCCTGGGCGGTCGTGCCTCCAATGGCAAGCCCGCCCGTCGGCGCGAAGCTGGCGTCTGCGACGGAGGACAAGGCCGCGCTCGACACCGTCGTGGCGAGGCCGTCGCCGTCGACATAGCGCAGCTCGGCACGAACGTCGTGGCCGACGTCGGCCTGGGTGAGGACATAGGAGGTCCCGGTCGCGCCGGAGATGTCGACCCACGCCGAACCGTCCCAGCGCTGCCACTGGTAGGCCGACGACGCGATGCCGTCGGCGTCGGCGACGGTATCGGTCAATGCTAGCGTCTCACCCTGGGCGGCCGTGCCGCCAATGGCAAGCCCGCCCGTCGGCGCGACGTTGACGTTGGCGACAGAGGACACGGCTGCGCTCGACACAATCGTGGCGAGGCCGTCGCCGTCGACATAGCGCAGCTCCGCGCGAACGTCGTGGCCGACATCGGCCTGGGTGAGGACGTAGGAGGTCCCGGTGGCGCCGGTGATATCGACCCACGCCGAACCGTCCCAGCGCTGCCACTGGTAGGCCGACGAGGCGATGCCGTCGGCATCGGCGACGGTGTCGGTCAATGTCAGCGCCTCGCCCTGGGCCGCCGTGCCGCCGATTGCGATCCCGCCGGTTGGCGCAAAGTGGGCATCCTCGATCATGCGCGACTCGGCGCCGGCAACCGTCTCCACGGTGCCGCCATGATCGGTATAGGACGCGACTGCGCGGACCTTCGAACGGACATCGTCCTGGGTGAGCACGTAGCTGTCGCCGGTGGCGCCGACGATGTTGTGCCAGTTGCCGTCCGAACCGAGACGCTGCCACTGATAGGATACGCCGGCCGGATCGAAGCCGTCGGGGTCCGCGATCGAATTGGTGGCCGTCAGCGTGCGGCCTTGCGCGGGAGGCCCGGACAGAGAAACGGCGCCTGTCGGGGCGTCGTTCGCGTTCACCACCTCGACGGCCGTGGTGGCGGTCGTCTGATTGCCGGCGCTATCGGACACCACGACCTGGAGAGTGCGGTCGTCCAGAGCCGCGTCACCGGTCGACTGGTAACTGACGTGGTTCGCGACGGCAGCGACGATGCTGTCGGTGACGCCGCCGACCGCTACGCGGAAATTGTCGATATAAAGCGAGCCGCCGACCGCGGTTCCGCCGGTGAAGTCGTAGGTGCCGCCGACGAAGACGAAGAACCAGTTGCCGGAGGTCGGAATCGTCACGCTGTTGGTCGCCCACGGCGTATTGCCCGAGGCATTGGCGCCCGTTTCGTTGAGCACGACCTGGTAGGCGCCGGTATCGGCATTCATCAGGTAGCCGAAGGCATCGTAGGCGTCGCTGCCCGCGGCCGCGCGCCAGTCGAAATAGAAGGTGTCACCGGCCACGGCCGCGAACGTGTCCGAATAGGCATAGGGACCGTGAACGACGTCGTATCCGGCGTTCGTCTGCCCGCTGTTGTAGAGCCGCAGGGACTGGGCGCCATCGGAATGCTCGCCCGTCGAGAGCTGGGAGCTATAGGTCATCGACTGGATGTCGCCGGCATCGTCTCCCGCATTTGGCGGGATGGTGGTGTCGGCGGGCGTCACATGGCCGTTGATGCTCGTCGTGCCGAGGATCACGCGGCTCTCGCCGATGGTCCAGCCGGTCGTGCCGTTCTCGAAACTCGGATTGGTGAAATCGCGGGTGAAGTCGATGGTCAGCGGCTGGCCGTTCTGCCCGTTCTCGACGCTGTCGACGACGCCGATCTGAATGCGGGCGGAGCCGGTGCCGTAATAGACCAAAGCGCCACTGATGGAGATCGCGCCGGCCGCGTTCGGATCACTGTCGCTGGTCAGCAGGAACTGGTCGCCGGCGACGGGCGACGTGAGCTTGAAGGTGATGGAGCCGCCGCCATAGCTCGACCCGCCGGAGATGGAGATGCCCGACCCGACGCTTCCAGCCGAACCGCCCTCGGTGACGGAGACGGGCACCAGTCCGCCGATGGTCGGCGCCGCCGAGGCGCTGACCAGGATGCCGGGATAGGCCGGAACCTCTAGTACGGGCGTGGTGACGGAACCGACCCGCGCTTCCAGGCGCCAGTCACCGCCGCGATCGGCCGCGCCGGTCGGCGTTTCCGAGGCGGCGACGTTCGCACCCGTCAATTCAGCGAGACGGCCGATGAAATCCCGCCCTTCCTCACCGGCGGCGACGTCGCAGCCATAGAGCAGGATATCGCCACCGGGCGCCAGCGCCGCCCCGATGCGGGCCAGATCGTCCGCACGGTCCAGAAGTCCGTTTGCGTCGATCACCGTCGCGCCGGACACCAGCGCTCCGGGCCGGCCATGGCTGACGATATGCAGCGATGCCAGTTCCCGATGCTTCGCCACGATGTCCGAAATACGCGTGACAACATCAGAACTGTCGTCCGCGAAATCGAAACAAGCGACTTTTCTCGTAATTTCGCTCGCACCTATCGCGGATAGGATGATTTCTACGTCGGATATATTGCCATCAACGACATATAGATTTGAACCGATGGACATCATCTCGCCCATAGCGCCCGCCTTTGTATAAATAAAATAACGAACGCATTCTAGGTTCCCAGGCGAGAGTCTTACAATCTAAAGGATAGTAAGAAATACAGACTAACTACCGTACGCAAATGAATTGGATTCGAAATGAATCTTACTGGATTCAATGATTTAGAATTTCACACAACCAATGGTATATGACGCATCGTCGCAATACGTCATTTATGCACGAATAAACTTTATAATTTCTGCTATAAGCTGTAATGTATCCGTCATGCCAGCAGTTGAATGCAGTGCAGAATAAAGATTTATTGCGCTGCAACATGCGCATGAAGGCGCTCCGCGCAGCGGATGATGTCCACCGGCACCCGATCGCGTGTAATTCTGTCAGTTCGTGCTTTTTGGCGAGATGGAATACTGATTTCGTCTGGCGGATCGGCGAGAAAATCGGCTGCAAATACTGAGGAGAGATGGCTAAAGCCGATCAGATCATCTGTCGGCCGACAGAAGATCGCTCGTCCGATCTGGACCTGAATAGCCCGGCATCACCGCCGGCATTCATGGAGCGCGCCCGCCGACGGTGTCGAGCGCGCCATCGGGCAGATCCGGCTGCGGACTTCTACGCTGCACTACGGGAGGGGCGTGGCGATGAACACCGAGCGGCCGAAGCGTGCGCGCGGGATGCGCTCATCACACGTAAAGCAGATCCCGGTCGATCGGATGATCCCTTCGATCGGAAGTGCTGTCGGATTCGCGGCACATCCGGCGCGGCTCCCTGCCGGCTCTGACGTTGGGTCCCACGCGATCGGATGGGTCCATCCGATCGCCGATTCATCGCCTTTCAGGCGGAGGGCGGAAACCGCCCTCGCCTCACCTGAGCGACAGCCAGATCGTCTTGGTCTGGAGATATTGATCCATCGCCTCGGTGCCGTTGTCGCGCGCCATGGAGCCGGAGCGTTTGTAGCCGCCGAACGGCGTCGTGACGTTGCCCTCGGTGAAGCCGTTGATCGCCACCGTGCCGCACGGCAGCCGCTTCGCGAGGTGGAATGCCTTGTCGATATCGCGCGTGAAGATCGTCGCGTGCAGCCCGTAATCGGTGTCGCGGGCGATCGCCAGCGCCTCGTCGAGGCCGTCCGCCGGGATCACGCCGAGCACCGGCCCGAAGATTTCCTCCCGCGCGATGCGCATGGAAGGATCGACCTCGTCGAAGACCGTGGGATCGACGAAGGAACCCGGCAGGCCGGCGCTGGCGCCGCCGCCGGCAAGGACGCGGGCACCCTCGCCCTTGCCGACCTCGATATAGGACAGGACCCTCTCCTTGTGCTCGGTGCTTACCATCGCGCCGAGATCGGTGGCCGGATCGAGCGGATCGCCGACCACCAGCGCACGGGTTTTTTCCAGCACGCGGTCGAGGAAGGTGTCCTTCACCTTGCGGTCGACGATCTGGCGCATGTTGGCCGAACAGTTCTGCCCCCCGTTCCAGAAGGCGGCGCTGACGGCCGAGGACACCAGCGTGTCGTCGATGTCGGCATCGTCCAGCACGATCATCGGGCTCTTGCCGCCCATCTCCAGCCCGACCGGCTTGAGATTGCTCTCGCTCGCGTATCTGAGGAAATAGGCGCCCACCTCGGTGGAGCCGGTGAACGACACCGCATCGATATCGGTGTGACGACCGATGGCCTGACCGGCGGTTTCGCCGAAGCCCGGCACGACGTTCAAGACACCCGGCGGCACGCCCGCTTCCAGGGCGAGTTCCGCAAGGCGCAAGGCGGACAGCGGCGTCTGCTCCGCCGGCTTCACCACCGCCGAACAGCCGACGGCGAGTGCCGGCGCCAGCTTCCACGCCGCCATCAGAAGCGGGAAATTCCACGGCAGCACCAGGCCGACGACGCCGATCGGCTCCTTGACCACCATCGCCACCACCTTCTCGGCGGTCGGCGCGACCTTGCCGAAAGACTTGTCGGCGAGTTCGCCATACCACTGGAAGAAGGTCGGCACCTCGTGCCCGATCTCGTTGAGGCAGTCCTTGACGGTCTTGCCGCTGTCGAGGCTTTCCAGTACCGCGAGTTCCTCGGCGTTCGCCCGCACCAGATCGGCGAGCTTCAGCAGCACCGCCTTGCGTTCTTCCGGCGCGGCGCGCGACCAGTCACCGGCCTCGAACGAGCGGCGTGCCGCCTTGACGGCGCGCTCGACATCGGCCCCGTCGCAGGCCGCGACGGTGCCGAGCACCGCGCCGGTCGCCGGGTTGATGTTCTCGAATACCTCACCGGAGGCGGCGGCCGTCCATGCCCCGTCGATGAACGCCCGAGTCGGGATGGCAAGGCGGCCGGCGACGGCACGGTACTCAGCGGCGGATTTGTAGGCGCTCATGAACGTGGCCTCCGGGGTGTGTGCCGTCAGTCGGCGAGCGGAACGAGCGCAGGCAGGGCGAACCGTGCGGCGAGCCAGGAGAGGTGTTCGGCGATGCCGTCGTGCAGCACCACGCCGTGGGCCAGCGCCTGCCGCTTGCGGCCGAGCGCCGCCTCTCCGGGAAGGCGCACGCGCGGCGCGCCCTCGGGCACGCGCGAGGCACGGCAGGCTTCCGCGAGCCAGCCGGTCTGGCGCGTGAAGCCGTCGAGCCCGCCGAATGCCGCCGGCGAGAGCGCCAGCACCAGCACGCCGGCTCCCCATTCGCGCGGCGCATCGGCACGACCGTAGCCGCCGAGGCCCTGCGTCATCGCCTCCACCATCAGCGACAGGCCATAGCCCTTGTGGCCGTGATCGAGCCCCCCGATGGGGAGGATGGAGCCACCAGCCTTGAAAGCGGCCGGATCGTCGGTGGTGTTGCCGTGGCTGTCCTTGATCCACGCGCCGGCAAGGCGCCCGCCGGCAGCCCCTACGCGGCCGCACATGGCGGCGGTCGTGATCGAGGTCGAGACGTCGATCAGGATCGGATCGGGTTCGGCCGGAATGCCGGCGGCGATGGGGTTCGGCGTCATCACCGGCGTGAGCCCGCCGAACGGGGCGACGTGGGCGTCGCTCGGGTCCGACGAATAGATTAGGACGAGCATCCCCGCCCGCGCGGGCGCTTCGAGGAAGGCGGCGAGGCAGGCGATGTGGTGGCTGCGCCGGACCGCGATCGCGCCCAAGCCGTACATCGCGGCGCGGCGGGTCGCCTCCTCCACCGCAAGCCGCGTCGTCCAGACGCCGGGCAGCCGCCGCGCATCCCAGGTCGCGACGGCGCCGTGATCGGCAACGACATCGGGCCAGCCTTTGCGCTCCATGGTTCCGTTGTCGAGTTCTTCGACATAGTCGGCGAGCAGGGCGAGCCCGTGGGTGGTGTGGCCGAGCAGGTCCGCCTCGACGAGGCCGGCCGCGACGGAGGCAGCCGGTTCAGCCGGGAGGCCGGCCTTCACCAGCACCGCCTCGGACAGCGCGACGAGGTCGGAATACGCAAAGCGTGGCGACATCGGACATCCTTCGGGAAAATGCACTCAGTGACGGCGCAGGGTGATGTGCCAGGGAATGAGCAGCTTCTCGGCCAGCGAGACCGCGCCGAACAGCGCAAGCCCGAGCAGGGTCAGGAAGAAGATGCCGGCGAAGGCGAGATCGGGCCGCATGTTGCCGGTGGCGATCTGGATGTAGAACCCGAGCCCCTGGTCGGAGCCCATAAACTCGGCGATGGTCGCGCCCACCGTCGCGTTCAGCGCGGCGTACTTGAAGCCGACGAAGCACTGCGGCAGCGCCGCCGGCAGCCGCACCTTCCAGAACGTGCGCAGCGCGCCCGCGCCCGTCGAGCGGCAGAACCGTTCGAGTTCGTCGGACAGCGAACCGAAGGCGTGGATCGAGTTCAGCGCCACGGGGAAGAAGCACACCAGCACGACGATGATCACCTTCGGCAGCAGCCCGAAGCCGAGCCACGCGATGAACAAGGGCGCGAACGCGATCTTCGGCACCATCTCCAGGCTGACGAAGAACGGATAGACCGTGCGTCGCAGCATCGGCGAGAACGCGATGGCGAGCCCCATCGGCAGGCCGATGGCGAGCGCCAGCATGTAGCCGACCAGCGTCTCGCCCGCCGTGACGAAGGTGTATTGGATGAGGCGGGGAATGTCGGCCCAGCCGCGGGTGACGATGTCGGAAGGCGTGGGCAGGATATAGCCCGGCACGCCGAACAGCCGCACCCCGTATTCCCAGGCGAGGAAGAAGGCGACGAAGAACGCGAGGAACGGCCACGAATGCGCCACGGCCGCAAGCAGCCGGCCGCCGATCGCATCGGACAGGCGGGCGAAACGGCCAGGGCCGGACGGCCCGCGTGAGGGGTCAGAGGACGCCATAGTCACGGAAAATCCCCTGAATGTCGTGGACATAGCCGGTGAATGCCGGGCTCGCCTTCACGTCCATGTCGCGCGGCCACGGCAGGTCGATCTCGATCACGCGCTCGATCCGCCCCGGGCGCGGAGTGACGACGCACACGACCGAGGAAAGCTGCACGGCCTCCTCGATGGAGTGGGTGACGAAAACCACCGTCGGCCGGCTCTTCATCCAGAGCGATTGCAGGTCGCCACGGATGCTTTCACGGGTCATGGCGTCGAGCTTGCCGAGCGGCTCGTCGAACAGCAGCGTTTCCGGTTCATGCACCAGCGCCTGGCAGAAGGCGGCGCGCTGCTGCATTCCGCCGGAGAGTTCGTAGGGATGGCGGCCCGCGAAGCCTTCGAGCTTCACCGACCGCAACAGCTCGGCGATGCGTCCGGCATGGGCTTTCGGATCGAGCCCGCGCATCTCCAGCTGCAGGGCGACATTGCCGGCCACCGTGCGCCACGGCACCAGCGTGTTGTCCTGGAACATGATGCCGATATCGGTGCGGGGCCGGTTGACACGCTCGCCGTCGAAGCAAACCTCGCCGGCGGTGGGCTCCAGCAGGCCCGCGATCATCAGCATCAGGGTCGACTTCCCGCAGCCCGACGGGCCGAGCAGGGAGACGAAGCTGCCCGCCTCCACGGTGAGATCGACGGGCCCGAAGGCGTGCACCGCCTTGTCGCCCGCGCCGAAGGTCTTGGTCAGGGACCTGATTTCGATTGTCGCGCCCATCGCGCCGGCACCTCGTCTTCGGGAAGGATCGGCCGGCGCAAGCCCGGACGACCGTCTGGCCTCACCCCCGGCGCGCGGACGGCATCGCCCATGCGCGCCGGGGTTCCTCGTTCGGCCCGGCTATGCGCGGTTCACTTGCACAGGTTCACTTGCGCGCGGTTCACTTGGGCAGGTTCACTTGGGCAGGTTCACTTGGGCAGGTTCACTTGGGCAGGTTCACTTGGGCAGGAACTCGTTGGTGTAGAAGTAGGTGGGCGGTTCGGTGGTCTCGAGGCCGTTATACTTCTTCATCAGGTCGATCATCTCGGCCCAGTCCTGCGGCACGTTGAGCGACATCACCTTGGCCGTGTTCGCCTTGGAATAAAGCACGTCGAGCGTGACCTTCTGCACCTCGGCCGCCTGCTGCTTGCCGGCGTCCTCGTTCATGGTGCCGCCGACGATGTCGCCGAGCGCGTCGATCGCGGCCTTCGGGTCGGCCTCGGCCGCCTTGTAGGACTTGACGGTGGCGGCCATGAAGCGACGCACGAGATCGGGATCCTTGGCAACAGTCTCGCGGTTGGCGACGATGCAGTAGCCGACCTGGTTCACGCCGAAATCGGAATAGGGAAACGTGATCGGGGCGGCGCCGCCGGCGGCCTTGATCTCGGCCGGCTTGTCGTCGAGACCGCCGAGCAGGCCGACGGTGCCGCCCGCACCCTGCAGATAGCTCGACACCAGAGCGCCGTCCGGCACCGTGATGAGGCCGACATCGCCTTCGGCGAGACCCGCGTTCTTCAGGACGAGGGGAAAGAAGGTGTTCACGCCGGCATTGGCGGTCGTCAGCAGCTTCTTGCCCTTGAGATCGGCGATGGTCTTCACGCCCGCGTCCGGACGCACGATCACGGCCTCGGTTCCCATGGCATCGATGACGCCGACCGAGATCAGCGGCGCGCCTTTGGCCACGAGGTTCACCATGGCTGCGCAGGAACCGTAGGAGAAGGTGGAATCGCCGTTGGCGACGAGACGATGGGCCGAACCCGAGCCGTTGCCGGAGCGGATGTCGAGATTGATGCCCTCGTCCTTGAAATAACCCCGGTCCTTGCCGAGGGCGAAAGCGGCGTGCGAGCCGTACCACATCCAGTTGAGGCGCAGGCGCACGTCGTCGAGGGCCTTGGCCTGGCCGGCGGCGAGGAAGCTTGCGCCGATCAGCACGGCGGTCGCGAGTGTCTTTCCGAACGAACCCTTTGTCTTTCCGAACGAACCCTTGAGCTTCATGTCGATCCCTCTGGTTTTTGTGGGTGGCGATGCGTTGCGTTCAGCCGGCGAGACAGGCCGGACCGAGCGGTTCGTAGGTCTTGTAGGAAAGGACGAATTCCTGGTGGCCCAGCGCCTCGGAGCGCGTCGGCGTGCCGGAGGCGGCGGCGATGACCGCTTCGACCAAGCGACGGCCGACGTCGGCCACGCTCTCGACACCGTCGGCGATGGTGCCGCCGTTCACGTCCATGTCGTCTTCCATGCGGCGGAAGACACGCGAATTGGAGACGCCCTTGATGACCGGCGCCACCGCCTGCCCGACCACCGAGCCGGCGCCGGTCGTGAACAGGATCAGGTGGCAGCCGCTCGCCACCATCTCGGTGATGGTCTGGGTGTCGTTGATGTTGGGAATGCCGTAGCGGACCGGCCCGTCATTGACGGTGTCCATCAGGTAGAGCCCCGGTGCCGTCGGGCGGTCCCCCGGCTTCAGCAGGCCGCTGATCGGGCGGGAGCCGCTCTTCGCATAGGCGCCGAGCGACTTCTCCTCCAGCGTCGAGAGGCCGTACTTGATGTTGCCACCGCCGAAGCTGCCGTGGCCGAGCGCCCGATAGTACACATCCGCCTTGCGGACCGCCTGGCGGAGTGCATCCGCGAGGTCGACTGTCACCGCGCGCGCGGCCATGTGCTCCTCGCAGCCGAGCAGTTCGCAGGTCTCCTCGAACATCACCGTGGCGCCGGCATCGACGAGGCGGTCGCTGGCGTTGCCGACCGCCGGATTGATGGTGACGCCCGACAGGCCGTCGGACCCGCCGCACTTGGTGCCGACGACGAGATTGCCGAGGCCGATCGGCTCGGTCGGCGCGGCGCGAAGGCCGGGCAGCGTCGCTTCGATCCATTCACGGCCGCGCGCCACCGTGGCCCTGGTGCCGCCGCAGGCCTGGATGGTGATGAGTTCCACCGGCCGCCCGCTGGCGGCGATTGCATCCCTCAGCCGCGCGCGCTGGAACTCCTCGCAGCCGAGCGAGACCAGCAGCACCGCCCCCACATTCGGGTGGGTGGAGAGGTCCTCCATCATCCGCTGGGCGTAGTCGCTCGGATAGCAGCCCGGGAAGCCGATGAGCTGGACGCCGGCCTCCTGATAGGGCGCGGCGACGGCGCGGGCGACATGGTGGGCGCACTCGACCAGATAGGCGACGAGCAGGTAATTGCGGATGCCGTGCCGCCCGTCGGCGCGCGGATAGCCGCGCATCCCGGTGGTGTCGAATGCGGCGATGCCCTCACTCATAATGGTCCTCGTCATTGTCGAGATACCGGCTGGCGACGTTGTGGATGTGGACGAGATGGCCGGCGGCGATGTCGGCGCGTGCCACACCGACCGCCATGCCGTAGCGCACGATGTCGCTGCCGGCGGCGATCGGGCGGAGCGCGATCTTGTGGCCCTGCGGGATCGCCTCGGCGGCGCTGAGCGACCGCCCGTCGAGGCTTGTCGCGTCCGCGCCCGCCGCGATGTCCGTCAGCGCGATGCCGACATTGTCGCCGGCGCCCAGCACCACCATGGAGGCGGGTGGGTGCTTCTTCGTCCGTGGCGTCCGGCCCGCGTCGCTCATCGCCCCGCCCGCCTCATTCCGCCACGAGATTGGGCGTGCCGATGCCGCGCAGCATGGCGAGGGTCGCGGCGCGGTAGCGTTCGCGCACATCGCGGGTCGGCGGGCGGCAGCGGCTGGACGGCAGGCCGACGAGTTCCATGCACAGCTTGTCGAGATAGCCGTCGCCGCTGGTGAAATCGCGCTCGATCTCGACCCACAGCTTGTAGAACGGCATGGCCTCGTCGACGAGCATGCGTGCGACTTCGGCATAGTTCGCGGCGCCGATCTCGCGCACGAGCTTCAGCCCCCATTCCGGCCAGAAATTGCAGAGGTGGACTTCGAAGGCGCGCGCGCCGAGCGCGGGCATGGCGCTGAAGGCGAAGAACAGGTTGTTGTCGATGATGGTGAAGCGCCGAGAGAAATGCGCCGCCACGCTCTCGAATTCCATGGCGTCGGTGCGCGGCGTCGCCCACTTGAGACCGACGACATTGGGGATTTCCGCCAGCCGCTCCACCATGCGGAACGAGATGTTCGTTGTGTTCCAGAAGGTGTTGTAGATGATGATGCCGATCTCGGGCGCCGCGGCGGCAGCGGCGCGGACGAACTCCTCGAAGTCGGCCTCGGTGTGACTGAAATAGAACGGGCACGACACCTGGATGAAGTCGGCGCCGATCTCCTGCGCGGCGCGGGCAAGACGCACGAGTTCGAGCGTGCTCGTCGTCTGCGCGCCCATCGCCACGGGCACGCGGCCGCCGACCTCGTCGATGACGACCTGCGCGACGCGCACGCGCTCGTCGAAGGTCATGGTGGAGAAGTCGCCCGCGGCGCCACCCGCGAGGAACACCGCGGTCTCGGCCGTCAGCCCGCCATCGAGGAGGAAGCGCACATAGGTGCGCAGCACCGCCTCGTCGACGGGAAAGCCGTCCTCGTCGCGAAACGGCGTCGGCACGGTGACATAGCACCCTTCGAGCTTCTTCCTGAGGATTTCCGTCTGCACGTAAGCACTCCGCCACTCGCCGCACACGCGCGCCATCCCGCGCCCACGGCCAGGCGGCCGAAGACGTTCACGGACGAACCCGTCGCGTGGCTACCAGATTGTCATGTCAGGGAGTTTCGCGGCGCCGCAGGTCCTTGCCGGCGGCCCGCCGAAACATTCCGTGACCCAATAGTGACGGCAAAACCGCGAATGAATTGACAGATTTGGACTGATTGTTGATCTTTTCGGCCACACCACCGCACCCACGCCACGCATCGACGGGACGGCCCATGCCCAGCACGCACGCTGCCAGCGAGACACCGGGCCTGCGCGAGGGCGGTGTTCCCGCGTTCAACTTCATCCTCCAGCCCGAATTCCCGCTGAACGCGCTGGTGCTGGCGAGCGAGGCGCTCAGGATCGCCAACCAGAACAGCGGACGCGAGATCTTCCGCTGGCGCTTCGTCTCCGAGGACGGCGCGCCGGTGCGCGCCAGCAATGGGCTTTGGATGTCGGCCGACGACAGCCTGCATGCGATGCCGGCGGCCGACTTCTACCTCGTGTTCGAGGGCAACCTGCCGATGCAGCGCAATTCCTCGAAGCTCCTCAACCAGTTGCGCACCGCCGCCCGGTTCGGCGCCACCATCGGCGCTGTCGATACCGGCACCTTCGCGCTCGCCCAGGCCGGGCTGATCGACCGGCGCGAGGTCGTGCTGCACTGGGAAGCGGTGCCGGCGTTCCGCGAGCGCTTTCCGGGGGTCGGCGTCAACGGCCAGATCTACCTGATCGACGGCCAGCGCCTGACATGCGCCGGCGGCATCGCCACGCTCGACATGATGCTCGACCTGATCGGGCGGCTGAAGACGCCGACGCTCGCCAGCGAGGTGGCGAACGCCCTCGTCTATGCCCCGCGTCCGGCGGCGACGCCGCAGCGGCTCGACGACCTGCCGGGCGGCGCGCGGAAGCCGGTGCTGTCGGACCGCATCGTCGCCCTGATGGAGCGCAATCTCGACTTCCCCCTGCCGCTCGACGAGATCGCGGAGCGGCTGGAGGTCTCGCCGAAGACGATCCTGCGCGAATGCCGGCGCAGCTTCGACGAGACGCCGATGCGGCTCTATCTGCGCATCCGCCTGCAGGCCGCACGCAACATGCTGTTCTACGAGGAATTCGGCATCAAGGACGTCGCCACCGCCTGCGGCTTCTCCTATCCGAGCGTGCTGTCGCGCGCGTTCCACGCCCAGTTCGGCATGACGCCGCGCGACTTCCGCGCCTCGCTGCGCCGCCAGCAGAGCCAGACCTACCGGCCCGAGGTGCGCCGCCTCTCCATCACCCCGCCCACCGGCCAGAGGAGCGGCCCGGACGCAGACGGATGAGCGAGGCGGCCATGACGCGGACGCGCGGGCCGAATCGCCCGGAGCCGATGCACGCGGCGGTCGGCCCCGCCGAAGCCCACGCCACGCGGCGGCCGGTCGATATCACGGCCGAATCGCGAGGCGGTGCAAAACCTTGGCGAGCCCGCGGTTTCCCGGGGTGGGCGGCGCGGCGTGGCCGGAACAGGCTCGCTCAGGCGTTGCATCGATGCGCTGTCGTCAGTAGCGTGAGCGGGCTTCCGGCGGGCGCGGGAGCGCCGGACACATCAGGGGCGGAGGCGGAACGAACGCTCCGCGGAGGTCCGGCGGGCAATCCCGGCGGGGGCATCCCGCGCCGATTGCCGGACGAGTTTGATCTGCGGGCGGGCGGGCGACGACAGTGAACAGTTTCTACGAACGGCCGATCCTGAACTCGCCCTATCGCGCGCCGGACCTGCATCATCCGCTCGACAAGAACGGCCAGCCGCTCGAAGGCGAGCCAAGGCGCGGGCGGCGCCCGTCGCGCTTCATCGTGCCGGTTCCGGCCGTGCGCAAACGGGCATCCGCGGCCCAGTCCTCGCTCGATCTCGAGGCCTATACCGAACACGCGCTCGTCAACGAGATCCGCACCCACGTCGAGCACTGGCGCAACCTGCGCAATCCCGCCGACTGGGGCGTGACCGCGGTGTCGCAGCGGCTTCTGGAGCACTGGCGCCGGCCGGACGGATGGAACGCCCAGCAGCCGTTCTTCTGCCAGGTCGAGGCGGTCGAGACGATCATCTGGCTGACGGAGGTCGCGCCGCGGCGCGGGGCGACCAGGGGCCTGCTGGAGCGCATCGCCAAGGCCAACGACGAAGCCAATCCGGGGCTGTTCCGCCTTGCCATGAAGATGGCGACGGGCAGCGGCAAGACGACCGTCATGGCGATGCTGATCGCGTGGCAGGCGGTGAACGCGGCGCGCAAGCCAACGAAGGACTTCTCCCGCGCCTTCCTGATCGTCGCCCCGGGCATCACCATCAAGGACCGGCTGCAGGTGCTGCTGCCGAACCATCCGGACAATTATTACGAGACGCGCGAGATCGTGCCGCCGGAAATGCTGCCGGATATCCGGCGCGCCGAGATCGTGATCACCAACTACCACACCTTCCAGCATCAGCAGACGCTGGTGCTGTCGAAGGTCGCCCGCGCCTTCCTGCAGGGCAACGACCCCAAGCCGTTGAAGACGACGGAAACCGACACGGAGATGCTGAAACGGGCCTGCGAGGACCTGCTGAAGTTCGACCGCGTCAACGTCATCAACGACGAGGCCCATCATTGCTACCGTCACAAGGCGGACGGCGATGCGGAGGGAACGCTCACCGGCGACGACAGACGCGAGGCGGCGGAGAATGCCGAGGCGGCGCGGCTGTGGATCAGCGGCATCGAGGCCCTGGACCGCGTGCTCGCGAAGGGCGTGCGGGCGGTCTACGACCTGTCGGCGACCCCGTTCTTCCTGCGCGGCTCGGGCTATCAGGAAGGCACGCTGTTTCCCTGGGTGGTGTCGGATTTCAGCCTGATGGACGCGATCGAGAGCGGCATCGTCAAGCTGCCGCGCGTGCCGGTCAGCGACAACCTCGTGCAGACCGGCTCGGTGGTCTACCGCGACCTCTGGAAGCACATCGGCAAGGAGATGCCGAAATCGGCCTCCGGCGCCGGGCGGCTCAGCCCGTTCGACCTGCCGAACATGCTGACGACGGCGCTCAACGCGCTCTACAGCCACTATGAGGGCGAGCACGAGCGCTGGCGGCAGGCCGGCATCGGCGTGCCGCCGGTGTTCATCGTCGTGTGCCAGAACACCGCGATCTCGCGGCTCGTGTTCGAGTGGATCGCCGGTTTCGAGCGCGGCGACGCCGCGGAGGGCGAGCGCGCCACGTTCCATGCCGGCCACCTGCCGCTGTTCCGCAACTATGACGACCACGGCGGCCGCCTCGCCCGCCCGCGGACGCTTCTGATCGATTCCCGCCAGATCGAGGACGCCGACACGCTGGACAAGAGCTTCCGCGAGGCCGCGGCCCCGGAGATCGAGCAGTTCAAGCGCGAGTTCGCGACGCGCGCCGGGGCCGGCGGCGCGGCGCTCGGCGAGGTGAGCGAAAGCGCGCTCCTGCGCGAGGTGATGAACACCGTCGGCCGCCCCGGCCGGCTCGGCGAGCAGATCCGCTGCGTGGTCTCGGTCTCGATGCTGACGGAGGGATGGGACACCAACACGGTGACCCATATCCTGGGCGTGCGCGCCTTCGGCACCCAGCTTCTGTGCGAGCAGGTGGTGGGGCGCGCCTTGCGGCGGCGGTCCTACGACATCAATCCCGCCACCGGCCATTTCGACGTCGAATATGCCGACATCATGGGCATTCCGTTCGACTTCGCCGCCTCGCCGCAGGTGGCGACGCCGACGAAACCGAGACCGGTGACGCGCGTCCACTCCATCCGGGAGCGCTCCGCGCAGGAGATCGTCTTTCCGCGCGTCAGCGGCTATCGCCGCGAGCTGCCCTCCGAAAAGCTCGACGCCGTGTTCACCGAGGACAGCCGGCTGGTGATCACGCCGCTCGATATCGGCCCGACATCGGTGGTGATGGAAGGCATCGTCGGCGCAGGCGTGACGATCACGCCCGAGGTGCTGGACCGCCTGCGCCCCTCGGAGATCAGGTTCAACCTCGCCAAGCACCTGCTCTACAGCAATTTCCGCGACGAGGACGGCGCGCCGAAGCAGCATCTGTTTCCGCAGATCCAGCGTCTCGCGCGCCGGTGGATCGACGAGGGCTATCTCGTCCCGCAGGGCGTTCCCATCGGCGCGATCCTCTACAAGGACCAGCTTGCCCGCGCGGCGGAGAAGATCGACATCGCCTGCAGCCGCGCCAGCGACGGGCGTACCCTGGCCGTGCTCGACCCGTACAATCCGAAGGGCTCGACGCGCCACGTCAACTTCATCACCTCCAAGCCGTGCTGGGCGACGGGCGCGCGCCCGCCGAAATGCCAGATCAGCCATGTCGTGCTGGACTCGAGCTGGGAGGAACAGCTAGCCCTGACGCTGGAGAACCACCCCCGCGTGCTGGCCTATGCCAAGAACCAGGCGCTCGGCTTCGAAATCCCCTATCTCGACGGCGGCATCCGCCGGCGCTACCTGCCGGACTTCCTCGCCCGGCTCGACGACGGCCATGACGATCCGCTCAATCTCGTGATCGAGGTCAAGGGCATCCGCGACGAGACCGACAAGGCCAAGGCCGAGACGACACGCGATCTGTGGGTGCCCGGCATCAACGCGCTCGGCGGCTTCGGCCGCTGGGCGTTCGCCGAATTCCGCGACTGGACCGTGATGGACGAGGACTTCGCGAAGCTGGTCGACACATTGCTGAAGAGAGTTCCCGCCTGATGGCCCGTGCACCCCGATCCCCCAAAGGCAAGCCTTCCAAGCAGGTCGACGTGCTGAAGCACGACGAGGCCACGCGGCGGAACATTCCGACGGCGGAGATGGAGAGCTTCTTCCGGCGGGAGGAGGATTTCGATCCGATGCCGCCGAAGCACTACGCGCGTGCGCGGCCGCTCGCCGAGGGCGAGAGGCGCACGCCGGAGGAGCCGAGCCAGCCGGAGCTGATCTGGAACGGCGTGAAGATCACCATCACGCCCGAGCAGATGGCGGAGCTGGCCGAAACCGGCACGCTGACGCTCTCCGACGCGCAACTCGTGTGGCGCGGCAAGGACCGGCAGGACTGGAGCGATCTCGTCGTCAACGTGCCGCCGCTCTACATCCAGGAGAAGATCCACCCGAAGGCGATCATCGAGGACCTGAAGCGCCGCACGGCGGCGAAGCGCGAGGCCGCGGCGGAGATCGCGGACCTGTTCGCCGCCTTCAACGGCCTCGACCCGGAAGCGCGCGCCGAGTTCTACCAGCACGACCAGCACTGGTCGAACCGCATGATCCTGGGCGACAGCCTTCAGGTGATGGCGAGCCTTTCGGAACGCGAGAGCCTGAAGGGCAAGGTGCAGTGCATCTTCTTCGACCCGCCCTACGGCATCAAGTTCAACTCGAACTGGCAGGTCTCGACGCAGTCCCGCGACGTCAAGGACGGCAAGCAGACCGACATCTCGCGCGAGCCCGAGCAGGTGAAGGCTTTCCGCGACACCTGGAAGGACGGCATTCACTCCTACCTGACCTATCTGCGCGACCGCCTGACATTGATAAGGGATTTACTGACAGAATCTGGATCAGTCTTTGTGCAGATTGGCGACGAAAATGTCCACCTTATCCGCGCTCTTCTCGAAGAGGTCTTCGGACTGAAAGCATTCCTAGCACAAATTGCTGTTCAGAAAGTTACCGGCGTTGAAGCGACATATCTAGCCCAGAATTTCGATTATATTCTCTGGTTTGCAAAGAATTCTACGCTTACAAAATTTAGACGGCCGCTCGCATCCAAGAATGACGAAGATAGTGCGAGCTCTCGATACGACCAGGTCGAGATTGACGGCTTGCGACGCCCTATGACTAAAGCTGAAAGAGAAGGATCTGCTCTGCCGGACAGGGCAATACGCTATCAGCTAGACAACATTGTTAGCTCAGAATTTCGCCCCGACACTACTGTCGAGATCGATCTTTTTGGCCAGATATTCTATCCGGGAAAATCGAATCATTGGAAGACCAGTGTCAATGGCATGCAGCGCCTCGCAAAAGCGAGGCGCATAGAAGCAACTGGAAAGGGGAGAATAAGGTACGTCAGGATGCTCAATGACTACTCAGCAAGCGCCATTGGTAATGGATGGACTGATATAAGCGCATCAGTCCAAAGTAGAACAGACCCAAAAATCTACGTCGTGCAAACTTCATCTGCCGCCATACAACGCTGCATCCTGATGTCCACCGACCCCGGTGACCTCGTGCTCGATCCCACCTGCGGTTCGGGCACCACGGCCTATGTCGCCGAGCAATGGGGCCGGCGCTGGATCACCATGGATACCAGCCGCGTCGCGCTGGCGCTCGCCCGCACGCGGCTGATGGCGGCGCGCTATCCCTGGTATCTGCTCGCCGACAGCCGCGAGGGCCGGGCGAAGGAAGCCGAACTGACGCAGCGCCTGCCGGCCGACACCCCGGTGCGCAACGACCTGCGCCAGGGTTTCGTCTATGAGCGCGTGCCGCACATCACGCTGAAATCGATCGCCAACAATCCGCTGATCGACGACATCTGGGAAAAATGGCAGGCGGTGCTGGAGCCGCTGCGCGCCGAACTCAACGCCGCCCTCGGGAAATCCTACGAGGAATGGCAGATGCCGCGCGAGCTGCCGCCCGGCGCGCCCGCGGAAGTCGCCGGCGTTCTCGCCCGCTGGTGGGAGGCGCGCATTGCCCGCCAGACGGAGATCGATGCCTCCATCGCCGCGCGGGCCGATGTCGAATATCTCTACGACAAGCCCTACGTCGACAATGCCCGCGTGCGCGTCGCCGGGCCGTTCACGGTGGAAAGCCTGTCGCCGCACCGGGTGCTGCCGGCGAGCGAGGAAGAGCTGATCGACGACATCGAGGCCGCCGAAGGCCGGCGCGCGCCGGCCGACGCCGATCTCGCGGGGCAGGATTTCGCCGCCGTCGTGCTCGACTATCTCCGCGCCGAAGGCGTCAAGCAGCAGGCCAAGGGCGACCGCATCACCTTCGAAAGCCTGACGCCCTGGCCCGGCAACTTCATCGGCGCCAGCGGCATCTTCGTCGAGGGCGAGCGCGGCCCGGAGCGCCGCGCCGCCATCCTGATCGGCCCGGAATACGGCACCGTCGGGCGGCAGGATCTGGTCGCCGCCGCCCGCGAGGCGGTGGACGCCCGCTTCGACGTGCTGATCGCCTGCGCCTTCAATTTCGACGCCCATTCCTCGGAGCTCGGAAGCCTCGGCAGCCTCAGGATCCTGAAGGCGCGCATCAACCCCGACATGCACATGTCGGAGGAACTGAAGAACACCGGGCGCGGCAACATGTTCGTGGTGTTCGGGGAGCCGGACGTCGAGATCCTCGACGACGGCGGCGAGGACATCCGCGTCAAGGTTCACGGCATCGACGTGTTCGACCCCAACACCGGCGACATCCGCTCCAACGACACCGACGGCATCGCCGCCTGGTTCATCGACACCGACTACAACGAGGAAAGCTTCTTCGTGCGCCACGCCTATTTCCTCGGCGCCAACGACCCCTACAAGAGCCTGAAGACCGCGCTTCAGGCCGAGATCGACGAGGAAGCCTGGGCGACGCTCTATTCCGACACCTCCCGCCCGTTTCCGCGGCCGGAGAGCGGGCGCATCGCCGTGAAGGTGATCAACCACTTCGGCGACGAGGTGATGAAGGTGTTCCGGGTATGACCGCGCGGGCCCCACGCACGGCATCGGCCCGGCGGACGGCCGGCCTTCGCCGGCAGGCGCCCTGCCCTGCCCGGTGGGCGCCTTGCCATGCCCCGTGGGCGCCTTGCCCTGCCAGCTCCGGGGGGACGGCGCGCCGATGACCTTCCTGATCGCCGACAGCTTCACCGCCGCCTTCAGCCGCCTTTCCACCCCCGACCAGAAGGCGGTGAAGGCGAGCGTGTTCGATCTCCAGATCGACCCCGCCGGCAACGGCCTGCAGATGCACCGCATCGAGCGCAGCAAGGACCCGAACTTCTGGTCCGCGCGCGTCAACCGCGACGTGCGCCTGATCCTGCACAAGACCGGCGACAGCCTGCTCGTCGCCTATGTCGGCCACCACGACGATGCCTATGCCTGGGCGGAGCGCCGGCGCATCGAGGCCCATCCGCGCACGGGCGCCATCCAGATCGTGGAGGTGCGCGAACGGGTGGAAGACGTCGCGCGGCCGCCGACGCTCGATCTCGTGCCGGCGGACGCCGCCGGGGAACGAGGCCCCGCAGGACAGGGCAGCCACGCGCCGACACCGTTCGCCGCGCTCGACGACGACGCGCTGCTTTCGATGGGCGTGCCCGCCGACTGGCTGGCCGACGTGCGCGCGGCCACCGAGGACGGCTTCTTCGCCCTTGCCGGCCACCTGCCCGCCGAAGCGGCCGAGGCGCTGCTCGACTATGCGGCCACCGGCGTGCTTGCGGCCGCCCTGCCGCCGCTGGAGTACGGCGATCCGTTCGCCCACCCCGACGCGCTGCGGCGCATCCGGCCCATCGTGGGCGAGGAGGAACTGGAGCAGGCGCTTGCCTTCCCCTGGGAGAAATGGGGCGTTTTCCTTCACCCCTCCCAGCGCGCGCTGGTGGAGCGCACGTTCGCCGGGCCGGCGCGCGTGGCGGGTTCCGCCGGGACCGGCAAGACGGTCGTCGCGATCCATCGCGCGGTGCGGCTCGCCCGCGAGAACCCGGACGCCCGCGTGCTGCTGACGAGCTTCTCAGACCCGCTGGCGGCCGAGCTGGCGCGGAAGGTGCTGGTGCTCGCGCCCGAGACGGGCGGCCTCGTGCCCCGGATCACCACGGCATCCTTCACCGACATCGCCGGCCAGATGTTCCAGCTCGAACACGGCGCCCGCCCCCGCATCGCCGGCGACGCGCTGCTGCGACAGCACCTGCGCGCGGCAGCGGCCGACCAGGGCCTCAAGGGCTTCCCGGAGCGCTTCCTCCTGTCGGAGTGGACCAACGTCGTCGATGCGTGGGGATTGCGGTCGTTCGAGGCCTATGCCGCGGTGCAGCGGATGGGGCGCAAGAGCCGGCTCGGCCCGAACCAGCGCGCGCGGCTGTGGCCGGTGTTCGAGGCGGTGCGCGCCGCGCTCGCCGCCGGCCGCTACACGACGTGGGCGGACGTGTTCACCGGCCTCGCCGATGCGCTGACCGCGCGTGACCGCAAGCCGTTCGACCACGTCGTGATCGACGAGGCGCAGGACCTCGCGCCTGCGGCGCTGCGGTTCTTCGCCGCCCTCGCCCCGGCGAAGCCGGACGGGCTTTTCCTTTCGGGCGATGTCGGGCAGCGGATTTTCCAGCATCCGTTCTCGTGGGCGAGCCTCGGTGTCGACGTGCGCGGCCGTTCGCACACGCTGAAGGTGTGCTACCGCACCTCGCAGCAGATCCGCCGCGCCGCCGACCGGCTGTTGCCGACCGTGTTGCGCGACACCGACGGACTGGAAGACGAGCGGCGCGGCATCATCTCCGTGTTCGACGGGCCAGCGCCGCAGGTGAAGACCCTGTCCTCCGCAGCAGAGGAGGCGGACGCGGTTCGCGAGGCCGTGGCGGGCTGGCTCGCCGATGGAATCGCGCCCGGCGAAATCGGCGTGTTCGTGCGCACGCCGCAACTCGTCGCCCGCGCCCGCGCCGCCATCGCCGGGCTCGCCGGCGAGAGCGACATGGTGACCGCACCCATGAGCCTCGCCAAGGGGCTGGAGTTCCGCGCCGTGGCGGTGATGGCCCTCGACGAGGGCATCCTGCCGCTCGACGAGCGCGTTGCGGACGCGGCCGACGAGGCCGAACTCGACGACATCTACGAGACCGAGCGCCGGCTGCTCTATGTCGCCTGCACGCGGGCGCGCGAGCACCTCGTTCTCACGGGCGTGGTGCCGGCATCGGAATATCTGGCGGATTTCACGGCCTGAGCGGGTCCGGACCGATCTCCGGGCCGGGCCGTTCGATGCCGTGCAGATGCCGCGTCAAAAGGTGCGCCGCGCGCGGGTGATCGCGCGACTTGAGGGCCGCATGGATCTGCCGGTGCTCGAGATTGGAGCGCGGCTGCCAGCCGGCGGAGCGCTCCATCGCGATCACGATGCGCGAGTGGGCCAGGCGAAGCTGCCCCAGCAGCGACAGCAGCCATTTCATGGGACATGGCGCCACCAGCGCGGCATGGAACGCGCGGTTGGCGCGCTCCCATTCCACGATCGAGCCTGCCCGCTCGCCGGCTTCCACCGCCTGTTCGATCGCCGCGAGATGGCGCGCGCCGTAGGACTTTCCGACATGGCGGAAGGCGAGCAGCTCCAGCGCCGCGCGCATTTCGATCACCTCCTGCTGGTGGATCGCATCCATGGGCGCGACGCGGATGCCGCGGCGAGGTTCGCTGACCGCGAGGCCCTGCGCGCGGACGAAGTGGAGCGCCTCGCGCGCCGGCACATGGCTCGCCCCGAATTCGGCGGCGACATGGTCCTGCCGCAGCGGCGCGCCGGGGGCGAGTTCGCCCGCCACGATCCGTTCGATCAGGGCTTCGGCGATGCGCTCGGCGACGGCGGGCGAGCGTGGCGGATCAGATCTGATCATAGATTATCTATCACATTCGGCAATGCGAGACGAAGATTCGCCTGCTAACCTCATCCTTGTCGACAAAATCATAGATAATTTCTCTCGTCACCCCCTCATTTGCAGGAGAGCACCATGCTCCGTGCGCCAGACCGCACACCGGCCGAAGCCGTCTCGTCCGCCACCTCGCCTTCTCCAGCTACCTCCCTTTCGTCCACGCGTTCCCTTCCGGCCGCCCGGCTGCAAGCCCTCCACCCAGCGCTTCGCCTGCCGGTCCTCGTCCTCGTCGGCAGCCTCGTCATGGTGCTCTGCGCCCGGGCGAATGTTCCGTTCTGGCCGGTGCCGATGACCCTGCATGTGTTCGGCACGATGCTGCTCGCCGGCCTGTTCGGCGGGCGAACCGCCGGACTGATGGTGCTCGCCTATCTCGCGGAGGGTGCGGCCGGCCTGCCCGTGTTTTCCTACAGCCCGACCGCCGGCGCCGGCCTTGCCTATCTCGCCGGCCCGACCGGCGGATATCTCGTCGGCTTCGCCGTCGCGGCGTTCGTCGCCGGCACCTGGATCGAGCGGCGGGGATTGGGCGGCTCCTGGCGGATGCTCGTGCCGATGCTGGCGGGGCTCGTCCTCGTCTATCTGCTCGGGGGGCTCTGGCTCGCGCCGTTCGTCGGCCTCTCGAAGGTCGCAACGGTCGGCATTCTGCCGTTCCTTCCGGGCGACCTCGTCAAGGTCGCGCTTGCCGCCGCCGCGTGCCTCGCCGTCCGCGACATCGCCCGGAGGGTGCGATGACCGGCGACCGGCAACCGCCCGCGGCAGCGGACGGGGCGATCCGCAGCGACTGGAGCCGGCAGGAGATCCGCGACATCCACGATCTGCCCCTGCCGGACCTCCTCCACCGCTCACAGACGGTTCATCGGCGGTTCTTCAATCCCGCCGAGATCGAGGCGGCGAGCCTCCTGAGCATCAAGACGGGCGGCTGCGCCGAAGATTGCGGCTACTGCTCGCAGAGCGCGCACTACGACACCGGCATCAAGGCTTCCCGGCTGATGGAGGTGGAGGCCGTGGTCGAGGCGGCGCGCGTGGCCCGCGACGCCGGCGCCTCGCGGTTCTGCATGGGCGCGGCCTGGCGGAGCCCGAAGGACCGCGACATGGGCCGGCTCTGCACGATGATCGCGGGCGTGCGCGCGCTGGGCATGCAGACCTGCGCCACCCTCGGCATGCTCACGCCCGATCAGGCCGTGAGCCTGCGCGAGGCCGGGCTCGACTATTACAGCCACAATGTCGATACCTCGCCGGAGCATTATGGCCGGATCATCACCACCCGCACGATCGAGGACAGGCTGGAGACGATCGGCCACGTTCGCGCCGCCGGCATCGCCCTGTGCTGCGGCGGCATCGTCGGCATGGGCGAGCGGCCGGCGGACCGGCTGGGCCTGCTGCATCTGCTGGCGAACCTCGATCCGCACCCCGAAAGCGTGCCGATCAACCACTGGAACGCGGTGCGCGGCGTGCCCGTCGCGGAGACGGCCGAACCCCTCTATCCGCTGGCGTTCGTCCGTCTCGTCGCGGTCGCGCGCATCGTGATGCCGCGCAGCGTCGTCCGCATTTCGGCAGGCCGCAGCGCGATGAGCGAGGAACTTCAGGCGCTGTGCTTCACCGCCGGCGCCAACTCGATCTTCATCGGCAGCGTTCTGCTCACCACCGAAAACCCCGACCAGGACCGCGACTTCGCGATGCTGCGCAGGATGGGGCTGGAACTCGTCGCCTCGGTCGTTCCCGCCGCAGCCTGAAGCCGAACACGCGGGCGGGCTCGGACGGGAGGAAGCGCGCCGATGCGCGGGCACTTCCCGCCCGGACCTGAGGCGCGGCACATCCCGAGAACCGATCGAGCACGGCGAGAGGCCGCGCTCGATCGCCGGGCCGGAGCCGGGACGTTCAGCCGTCTGTTGAAAGGCTGACCGCTTTCCAGGCTTCGATTTCCGCCTTCAACGCTTCGATCCTTTGCGACACGAGGTCGACGGCATCGCTGCCGAGCAACAGCTGCGGCGGCGGGTTCTCGGACTCGATCAACGTCAGCACCGCGGCCGCCAGCTTCTCGGGATCGCCCGGCTGATGGCCGCTCTTCGCCTGCCGCGCCGCCCGGATCGGGTCGAACAGAGCGTCATATTCGGCAATCGAGCGCTCCGTTCGCACCATCGAACGGCCGGCCCAGTCGGTTCGGAAAGAGCCAGGACAAAGCGCCGTCACATGCACGCCGAACGGCGCCATCTCCGCGCGCATCACCTGCGAAATGCCCTGAAGGGCGAACTTGCTTCCGCAATAATAGGCGATACCCGGCATGGTGATCATGCCGCCCATGGAGGTGACGTTGACGATGAAGCCGCGGCGCCTTTCGCGAAACCGCGGCAGAAAGGCCTTGGCGACAGCGACGGCGCCGAAGACGTTGACGTCGAACTGCCGCCGCATTTCGGTCAGCGGCGATTCTTCAAGAACGCCTTCATGGCCGTATCCCGCATTGTTGATCAGAACATCGACGGGCCCGTGCTCGTCTTCGACCTCGCCGACGACGTCTTCGATCCGGTCGAAGTCCGTGACGTCGAGCAGCACGGACCGCGCCTCCGGCAGGCGCTCGGCCAGGACGGCCCTGGCATCATCCGATCGGACGGCGCCGACGATGCGGTGACCCTGACGGCGCGCCGCCGTCGCGATCGCCAGACCGAAGCCGGAATTGGCGCCGGTGATGAAAATTGTCTTCCGCGGCATGGACGCCTCTCTTGTTCGCCTCGCGTCCATGACCAATAATATCTCAAACTCATCACACCATCCGCAATTCTCTCGGGTTCTTGCTCATTCCTATGTCTTCCATCAAAGCCGGGATCGACAGTCGCAGCCTGGCGGCCATTGCCGAGCCCCTCGCGCCGACCCACGGATACAATCCGACCCGGGTGCCGAACATCAGGATCCTGAGAAGCGAGACGGTGCTTCGCGACGTGCCGGTGCTCTACAAGCCGGGTGTGGTGTTCGTCTTGCAGGGCCGCAAGCAGGGGCTGCTGGATGGAGAGATCTACCGGTATGATGCACAGCACTATCTGGCCGTGTCGGTACCGGTACCGTTCCGCATGGAGTCCGACGCCAGCCCCGAGCATCCCCTGATCGCGGTCTATGTCGATTTCGACATGGCGTTGGCGGCCGAACTCGCCGCGACCGTGGCGGGGCGGCAATGCGAGGCCGATATGGTGCCGGCGCGAAGCCTGACATCCAGCAGAATGACGCCCGAAATCGCGGACGTCGTGCGGCGCCTCCTGCGCGCGCTCGGCGATCCGCTCGAAGCCGATGTTCTCGGGGCAGGCCTGATGCGCGAGTTGCATTACCGCGTGCTCGTCGGCCCGCAAGGCGCGGCGATGATTGCGGCTTTGCGGCAGCAGGGCCCATCCGGCAGAATCGTTCAAAGCCTTGTCCGGCTGCGCGAGACTTATGGCTCCAGCACCACCGTTGCCGCGCTCGCGAGGGAGGCGGGCATGAGCGTTCCATCCTACCATGTGCACTTCAAGGCACTGACGGGAAGCAGCCCCATCCAATATGTGAAGTCGATGCGGCTCCACGAGGCGAGACTCATGATCGCGCGCCAGGATTGCTCGATCGCCGAGATCGCCGCCCGTGTCGGTTATGCGAGCCCGGCCCAGTTCAGCCGTGACTTCAAACGCCATTTCAAGCGAACGGCATCACAGGAAGCCCAATGGATGCGCCACCACCTGGGTGAGTTCGTCTAGAGCGCTTTGCGATCCGATGGAATTTTCAGATCGACAAGAAATCGCGCCAGATTCAAAAGCTTGCGAATATCATTGTCTTTCAGATCGTTGATCTGAGCGGGATAGACTGCAGCGGGACACGACCTTGCCGACGAGGCGATCCTGCTTCGCCGACATGGCCCGTCATCGACCGGCGCTGAGGCCGGTGCTGCCCGCCGACATCGAGTGAGCGGAGCTGCGACGCCACGCCGGGCGGCGTGAGCCGTTTGTTCAGGTCTACTGCCGACATCGGCGCTGCCGGCTCCCGGGTTCGAGAAGCGGGCCGCCAGAATGTCCTGATCTTGCGTGTCTATGTCCGTCAGCGATGCCGGAATCCCGCTATATCTGCCCCCAGAAAGAACACTGATGCGCATTCCCATGACATTTCAGGCGGCGGACAGAGCCGACGCACCGTTCTCGCGGGAGAGATCGGCGATTCGGCCGCCACTATTCTTGCGAACGAAACGCGCGCTGCGCAGTCATCGCAAAACGATATTCCGAAAGGACCTCGCGATATGACCTCCGCGTACGTCACGACACAAGACGGTGTCGACATCTTCTTCAAGGATTGGGGCCCGAAGACAGCACAACCGATCGTGTTCCATCACGGATGGCCGCTGTCGTCGGACGACTGGGACGCGCAGATGCTGTTCTTCCTCCAGCACGGCTATCGCGTCGTCGCGCATGACCGGCGCGGCCATGGGCGTTCCTCGCAGGTGAGCGACGGGCACGACATGGACCATTATGCCGCCGACGCCTGGGCGGTGGTCGAACATCTCGATCTGAAGAATGCCGTCCATATCGGCCATTCCACCGGCGGTGGCGAGGTCGCCCGCTATGTGGCGAGATATGGCCAGCCGCAGGGGCGCGTCGCGAAGGCGGTTCTGGTATCGGCGATCCCCCCGATCATGGTCAAGTCCGAGGCGAATCCCGAGGGTACGCCGATCGAGGTGTTCGACGGGTTCCGCGCCGCGCTGGCCGCCAATCGCGCACAGTTCTTCCTCGATGTACCCTCCGGGCCGTTCTACGGCTTCAACCGCCCGGGCGTGACGCCGATTGCCGGGACCATCCAGAACTGGTGGCGGCAAGGGATGATCGGTTCGGCCAAGGCGCATTATGATGGGATCAAAGCCTTTTCCGAGACCGACCAGACCGAAGACCTGAGGGCCATCACGGTACCGACGCTGGTGATGCACGGCGACGACGATCAGGTGGTGCCCTATCAGGATGCGGCCGAGAAGTCGGTCACGCTGCTGAAGCATGGGACGCTGAAGCTCTACAAAGGCTATCCGCACGGCATGCTCACCACCCATGCAGATGTTCTCAACCCGGATCTGCTCGCCTTCGTCAGGGGCTGATCGAGCGGCGCGCCGGCGGGGCTGCCGGGGCGCCTTTGGCCTGCGCGACAAGATACGCGCGAGAGTGGAGACCCCCCGATGAAGCCGCAATACAGCGACCGTTCAGCCGCGCTCTATGCCGACACCGAGCAACCGGTGCTGCCGAAGACAGACATGGTTCTCGATCTCAAGCGCGCGGCGCTGGTGGTGATCGACCCGCAGGTCGATGTCATGAGCCCGCAGGGAAAGGCGTGGCCGGCGGTCGGCGAAAGCGTCACCGAGAACAATCTGGTGCCGAACCTCGTCGAACTCTTCGCCGCCGCCAAGAAGGCCGGCATCGTCGTGGCGGTATCTCCCCACTATTATTATTGCTGGGACCATCACTGGCGCTGGCAGGCGCCGCTGGAGAAATTCCAGCACGACGGCGGAGTCTTCGATCGCAAGGGACCCTACACGCTGGACGGTTTCCGCGCCTCGGGTGCGGACTTCATGGAAGAGTTCAAGCCCTATATCGAAGACGGCGAGACGATCATCTGTTCGCCGCACAAGCTCTACGGCCCGCAGGCCAACGATCTGAAATTCCAGCTCGGCAAGCGAGGCGTCAACCAGGTGATCCTCGCCGGCATGCTGGCCAATATGTGCGTGGAGTCGCACATGCGCGACCTGCTGGAGGCTGGCTACGAGGTCGCCGTGGTGCGTGACGCCGTGGCCGCGCCGAAGCTGCCCGACGGTGACGGTTACCTCGCCGCGCTGATCAATTACCGCTTCATGGCGAACGGCGTGTGGAGCACCGACGAGACCGTGCTGCGGCTTGCGGGCGCCGTCTGAACGCGGATCGCCGCCACGGTAATTCCCTTTTTCCAACATCCTGCGCGGCCGCCGAAACGCGGCCGGCCCGGGAAAGCGCGCCCCGTCAACGCGCGCCTATTCAACAGGAAGGGCGGCAGATGCCCGCTACACTCGAACAGGCCCCGACGCTCTTCGTCGAGGCGAGCGGCGTGCGCTTCGCCTATCGCCGCCTCGGACCGGACAGCGGCATTCCGCTCGTCCTCCTCCAGCACTTCACCGGTACGATGGATGCCTGGGACCCGGCGATGGTCAACGCGCTGGCGGCAGATCGGCCGGTGATCGCGTTCGACAATGCCGGCGTCGGTGCCTCCTCCGGCGAGACGCCGGACAGTGTCGAGCGGCAGGCGGCCGACGCCGAAGCCTTCATCGCGGCGCTCGGCCTGAAGCAGATCGATCTCCTCGGCTTTTCGCTCGGCGGCTTCCTGGCGCAGGTGATGGCGGCGCGGGACACGGTCGACGTGCGCCGGCTAGTCCTCGCCGGCACCGCACCGCGCGGGGGCGAGGAGCATCTCCTGCAGGTCGTCGAGGAGGCCTTCGGACGCGGCGCGCGCGATGTGCGGCTGCCGCTGTTCTTCACGTCTTCGGCCGCCAGCCAGGCCGCAGGCGCGGCCTTCGTCGACCGCGCCGCCGTCAGACAGATCGACCGGGACCCGGATCGCGGCGAGGCGGTCTCCACCCCGCAGGCACAGGCCATCATTCGCTGGTGCGCGCCGAAGGAGATCGATCGCGCCGCGCTCGACGCGATCCGCCAGCCGGCGCTCATCGTTCATGGCAGCGACGACACCATGTTTCCGTCGATCAACGCCTACGAGATGTTCAAGAGCATGAATAACGCAACGCTTATCATGTATCCGGACTCCGGACATGGCGCACTTTTCCAGTATGCGGAAACGTTCGTTGCTCACGTGAGGACATTTCTCGACGCCTGACGAACAAGACACTATCTTCGAGGATGACATCATGGATGCGCTTGCGCAAAAGATCATCGACGCCCATGGCGGGCTGAACACCTGGAAGACGTTCTCGACCCTGACCGCGCATCTGCACCAGGGCGGAGCGCTATGGTCGCTCAAGGGACAGGAGGGCAAGCTCGACGACACCCACGTCACCGTCGGGCTCGGACGGGAATGGGCCTCGCACGCGCCGTTCGGACCGGACCGCAAGGTGACGCTGTTCGAGCCGGGACGGGTTCAGCTTAAGAATGCCGCCGGAGCGGTGATCGAGGAACTTGCCGATCCCCGCGCCTCCTTCGCCGGTCATGATCTGACGACGCCATGGAGCGAACCGCAACTGGCCTATTTCGCCGGGATCGCGATGTGGACCTATCTCAACATGCCATTCCTGCTCGCCTCGCCCGGCGTCGTCAGCCGCGCTGCCGGGGAATGGCGGGAGAAGGGCGAGACCTGGCAGCGGCTGGAAGTGACGTTCCCGCCGGAAATCGCCACGCACAGCACCGTGCAGACGCTCTATGTCGACGAGGCCGGGCTGCTCAAGCGCCACGACTATGATGTCGAGATCGCCGGCAACACGCCCGGTGCGCACTATATCGACGGCTATGTCGAGGTGCAGGGGCTCCTGTTCCCGACCGAGCGACGCATCTATCCGCGCCAGCCCGACGGCGCCTCCCTGCCCGAGCCACTGGTGGTGTCGATCGACCTGTCCGGCATCCGGCTCGACTGAGTGGGGACCCCGGCCGGCGGCGCCAGCCGCACGGCGCCGGTCGAACGCAATCGGCGCGCCCTGGCCAGCAGCGCCATTGCCCCGATCGGCCGGACGGCGACCGCTGGATTGAAGCGGTGTGCACGTCCTCATCGCCGAGAGGTCACGCTGGAGGCCAGCTCGTCGTCTGACCGCGCGGTCTGGCCGCTGTCGCCGCCTCGGGAAATGCTCCGGCGGCCAGAGCGGCAACGATGCAGTGGAGGCCGGAGCGGACCGACGCAGCGCGCCGCGTCCTCAGAAGGACCCGAACAGTGTGCCGACGCCGATGACCGCCGCGAGCGCGAGGAGGGCGCTGACGACCGATACCATGACGATGTCGAAATAGCTCTTGGCGTGGGTCGAGCCGCACACGGCGAGAAGCGTGACCACGGCACCGTTGTGGGGCAGGCTGTCGAGCGTTCCCGATCCGATCACGGCGACGCGGTGAAGCAAGGCCGGGTCGAGGCCCGTCTGCCGCGCGACCTCCATGTAGGATGCGCCGAGGGCATCGAGCGCGATCGTCAGGCCGCCCGATGCCGAGCCGGTCAGCGCGGCGAGGATGTTGGTGGCGACGGCAAGCGACACCAGCGGTCCGCCCTCGATGCCGAGCACCCACTCGCGCACCAGGCCGAAGGCCGGCAAGGCGGCGACCACCGCGCCGAAGCCGACGAGGCTGGCGACGGCGAACACCGGCAGCACCGACGCATTGGCACCGGCATCGATCGAGGCGCGCAGGCTCTTCAGGCGCCGGAAATTGACCACGAGCGCGGTCAGGATTGCCGCGAGCAGCGCGACCGCGACCGACCAGACGCCGCCGACCGCCGACAGCGTGACCTGCCCGAAGCGCTCCTCCGCCAGGAAGCTGACGTCCATCCGCGGCAGCACGACCATCGACATCACGAGATTGACCGCGATCACCACCGCCAGCGGCAGCACGGCGGCCCACACCGGCGGCAGATCGCGGGTATGGTCGCCGCGCGGAATCTCGGCCGTGTCGAACGACTGCGAGCCGGTGGCGCGCGAGCGCACGAAGTCGTCATCGGCGACGACCTCGAGATCGACCACGCTGTCGTCGGTGCCGAAGCCTTCGCCCTTCGCGCGCGCGGCGCGTTCGGCGCGCCTCAGCCACCACATGCCGAAGCCGAACATGATCGCCGAGGCGAGGATGCCGAGCCCCGGCGCGGCGAACGGCGTGGTGCCGAAGAACGGCATCGGGATCGCGTTCTGGATCGAGGGCGTGCCGGGCATCGCCGACATCGTGAAGGTCGAGGTGCCCAGCGCGATGGCCGCGGGCATCAGCCGGCGCGGGATGGCGGCGGAGCGGAACAGAGCGGTCGCCATCGGCGCGAGCACGAAGAACGCCACGAACAGGCTGACGCCGCCATAGGTGACGATGGCACCGGCGAGCACCACGGCGAGGATCGCCCGCTCCTTGCCGAGCCGGTGGGTCAGCCGGTCGGCGATCACCGTCACCGAGCCGCTGTCGTCCATCAGCTTGCCGAACAGCGCCCCGAGCAGGAACAGCGGAAAGAACTGCGCGATGAAGCCGGCCGCATTCGACATGAACGTCTGCGTCCAGTGGGCGAGCAGCGGCTCCCCCGCGAATGCCGCCGCGACCATGGCGGCGAGCGGCGCGAGCAGAAGGATGGTCCAGCCCCGGTAGGCGAAATAGAGCAGCAGGCCGAGGGCGACGAGAATGCCGAGAAGGCCCATGGCTCAATTCCCCTTCAAGAAGGCCTGGACGTCCATGGTGGAGCGCACCCCGATGTCGCCGCTGTGATCGGCCAGGAACTGCTCCGCGGTGCGGCGGCCCTCGTCGCGCAGCATCTTCAGGAAGGTCCACTCGGCGTTGAGCTTGGAGGAATAGCCGAGCTTGATGGCCTTCTCGCTGGCGATCCGATGAATGCGCATGTTCGCCCACATCGCCCCCTCGGTGTTGCCGGGGTCAGCCACCTGCTGAAGCACCGCGATCATGTGCAGTTCTTCCAGCAGCACCGCGTTGAACGAGATCTCGTTGAGGCGGGTCAGGATGTCGCGCGCGCGCCGCGGCGGTTCCGGCCGCCGCACGGGATTGATCTGCACGAGGATGGTGTCCTGCGACTGGCAGTGCTGCACCAGCGGCGTGATGGTCGGATTGCCGGAATAGCCGCCGTCCCAATAAGCCTCGCCGTCGATCTCGATCGCCTGATACATGGTCGGCAGGCAGGCGGAGGCGAGCAGCGCTTCGGGCGTGATCTCGTGGTTGCGGAAAATGCGCGGCTGGCCGGTCGCGACGTTGGTGGCCGTCACGAACAGCTTCACGTCACTTTGCTTGAGGTGCTCGACGTCGACATAGCGGTCGAGGATCTTCCTCAGCGGATTGAGGCCGCCCGGATTGAGATCGTAGGGCGAGAACATCCGCGCCATCATGTCCATGGCGAGGAAGGCCGGGGAATTGTCCAGCGTCCAGCGGCCGGTCAGCACGTCGAGCGGCCCCCGCTGGAACGGGCTGAATGCGGCGGCCCGTGAAACCGCCCGCCAGAAATCCTCGAGCGCGGCCTTCGCGCCCTCCCGGCCACCATCGGCAAGCCCGTGCAGCATCACCGCCGCGTTCATCGCCCCGGCCGAAGTCCCGGAGATGCCGTCGAACCAGAGCCAGCGCTCCTCCAGCAGCCGGTCGAGCACCCCCCAGGTGAAGGCGCCGTGGCTGCCCCCGCCCTGCAGGGCGAGGTCGACGAGCACGGTCTGGCGGTCGGATGCGGTCGTGTTGGGCATGTGTCGTCTCCGGCTTGGCCCGCTTGCACCCGCGGGCGGGCCTCAGGAAGGAACGGCCGGAACGACGGTCCCGGCCGCAGGCCCGTCAGGTGGTCGCGCCGGCGCCGGCCGGCTCGCGATCCGGAACCGCTTCCGGTCCCGCATCCGGCCCGAACCAGGCGACGTAGACCGCCGGCAGGAAGATCAGGGTCAACACCGTTCCGACCAGCAGGCCGCCCATGATGGCGAATGCCATCGGCCCCCAGAACACCGTCGGCGCGATCGGGATCATGCCGAGCACGGTGGAAACCGCGGTGAGCATGATCGGACGGAACCGCGAGCTCGATGCCGAGACGACGGCGTCCCAGACCTTGGCGCCGCCGGCACGCTCGGCCTCGATCTGGCCAATCAGGATGACGGCGTTCTTGGTGATCATGCCGATCAGCGCGAGCACGCCGAGGATCGCCACGAAGCCGAGCGGCCGCCCGGAGAGAAGTAGCGCCCCCACCACCCCGATGAGGCCGAGCGGGGCGACCGACAGCACCAGCACGAGGCGGTTGAAGGTGCGCAGCTGGAACATCAGCACCGTGAACATGATGAGAAGCATCGCCGGCACGACGGCGATAACGGACGCCTGCGATTTGGCGCTTTCCTCGACGGTGCCGCCCACGACGATGCGATAGGGCGCGGGCAGCGTCGCGTTCAGCTTCTCCACTTCAGGCGCGAGCGCCGTCACCACCGTCTCCGGCAGTTCGCCGCGCACGACGTCCGCCTGGACCGTCAGCGTCGGGACGCGGTCGCGCCGCCAGACCACCGGATAGTCCTGCTCGTATTCGAACGTCGCGAGCTGGCTGAGCGGCACGGTGCGGCCTGACGGCAGCGGCACCTGTAGGGTGGCGAGGGTGGCGAGCGAGACGCGTTCCTCGTCGGTCGCCCGCGCGACGACGTCGACCAGATAGATGCCGTCGCGGACCTGGGTGACAGGCGCACCCGTCATGACGGTGTTGAGGACGCCGGCGAGCGCCGAGGTCGACAGGCCGAGCAACCGCGCCTGATCCTGGTCGACCTTGATGCGCACCTCGCGCGTCGGCTCGAACCAGTCATAATTGATCTTCTCGGCCTTCGGATCGGAGGCGATGACAGACCCGAGCTTGAGGGCGATCTCGCGCACCTTCTCGATGTCGGGTCCGCTGACGCGGTACTGGATCGGCCAGCCGACCGGAGGACCGAGTTCGAGCGGCGAGATGCGGGCGACGAGGCTTGGGAAGTCCTCGGCGAGCACCTTCTCGAGTTTGGCGCGGAGGCGTTCCCGGCCCTCCACGTCCTTGGCCACGATCACGAGCTGACTGAAGAACGGATTGGGCAGCTTGACGTCGAGCGGCAGATAGAACCGGATCGCGCCGCGGCCGATATAGGTCGAGTAGCGGGCGATGTCCGGGTCGTCCTTGAGGAAGCCCTCGAACCGGTCGACCACGGCCTCGCTGGCATAGGTCGAGGCGTTCTGCGGCAATTGCAGATCGACCAGCAGTTCCGGCCGGTCGGACGAGGGAAAGAACTGCCGCGGGATCAGCGGCAGCGCCAGCACCGAGGCGACGAACGCCGCGACGGCCAGGCCGATGGTGAGGTAGCGGGCCTTGAGGCACGCCACCAGGAACCGGCGGTAGAGCCCGATCACGCCGCCGGCAGGCGCTTGCCGGGTGGGCGTTTTTCCTGCGGCCTTCCGATCCGGCGATTTCAGCACGGTGACGCCCAGGAGCGGAGCGAACAGCACCGCCACCAGCCAGGAGACGAGGAGCGCGATGGCGACGACCGCGAACAGGGAGAAGGTATATTCGCCGGCCGAGCTCGCCGCGAACCCGACGGGCACGAAGCCGGCGATGGTGACGAGCGTGCCGGCCAGCATCGCGAAGGCGTAGGTGCGGAAGGCGAAGCCCGCCGCCGCCGTCTTGCTGTCGCCGGCGGCGAGCCGCGTCAGCATGGCGTCGGTCGTCGTCATGGCGTCGTCGACCATCAGCGCCAGTGCAATGATCAGCGCTCCGAGCGAGATCCGTTGCATGTCGATGTGGACGACCTGCATGACCGCGAACACCACCGCGAGCGTCAGCGGGATCGACAGCGCGACCACCGCGCCGGCCCGGACACCGAGGCTGATGAAGCTGACGACGAGAATGATGAGCACCGCCTGCACCAGCGACGTCATGAACTCGTCGATCGCGTCATGAACGGTCACCGCCTGATCGGCGACGAGGTGCGGCTCGATCCCGACCGGCAGGTCTGCGGTGATGCGGGCGACCTCATTCTTGAGGTTCCTGCCGAGCGCCAGGATGTCGCCGCCGTCGCGCATGGCGATGGCGAGGCCGATCGCCGGCACGCCGTTCACCTGGAACATCGGCTGCGGCGGATCGGCATAGCCGCGATGGACGCTCGCGATGTCGGCCAGCCGCAGCATCCGCTCGTTGAAGACGAGGTTGACGTTGGCGATGTCCTGCTCGGAGTTGAATGCGCCGGAGACGCGCAGCGACAGCACCTCCTGCCCGGTCTCGATGGTGCCGGCGGGGCTGACGAGGTTCTGCGCCTGCAGCGCCGCGACGATCGCCTGCCGGCTGATGCCGAGGCTCGCCAGTTCCCGCATCGAGAACTCGATATAGATGCGCTCGTCCTGGGCGCCGAGCATCTCGATCTTGCTGACGTCCGGCAGGTTCAGGAGCTTCGAGCGGATGTCCTCCACATAGTCCCGGAGCTCGCGGTGGGTGAAACCGTCGGCCGTGAAGCCGTAGATGATGCCGAACGTGTCGCCGAATTCGTCGTTGAAGCCCGGCCCGATCACGCCCTGCGGCAGAGTGTGGCTGATGTCGCCGACGCTCTTGCGCACGTGGTACCAGATGTCCGGCACCTCGTCGGCGGTCGCCGAACCGAGCAGGTTGACGAAGACGGTGGCCTGTCCCGCACTGGTGTAGGATCGCAGGAAATCGAGCTTCGGGGTTTCCTGAAGCGTGCGTTCGAGCCGCTCGGTCACCTGGTTGAGCGTCTGCTCGACGGTGGCTCCCGGCCAGCGAGCCTGCACCACCATCGTCTTGATGACGAAGCTCGGGTCTTCCGCGCGGCCGAGCTTCTGGTACGCGAACAGGCCGGCGCCGACCGCCACGATCATGAAATAGACGACGAGCTGCCGGTTGCGCAGCGCCCACTGCGAGAGATTGAAGCCGCTCACTGGCCGCCCCCGAGCAGGCGGACCTTCTGACCGGGATGGAGGGCCTGCACGCCGGCCGTCACCACGATGTCGCCGGGTTTCAACCCCTCGTAGACGACGACGGAGGACGGCGTGAACCTCAGCACCTCGATAGTGTGCAATGCGACCGTTTCGGAGGCCGGATCGACCAGCCAGACGGCCGGAGCATTGTTGACACGGGTGAGCGCGGTCGCCGGGATCTCGATGACCGGGCCGCTGTCGGTGGCCACCGTGCCGGTCACCGTTGAGCCGAGCCGCATCGCCGGCGACGGGTCGACGATGCCGACCCGCACGGCGAAGGTCCGCGTCACCGGATCCGCCTGCGGGGCGACCTCGCGCACATGGCCCACCGCCCGGACGGCCGGCGCGTCTGTCAGCGTCACCGTCACCTCGGGATCGGCGGGCAGCGTGCGCAGCAGTTGCGCCGGCACGTCGAACACAGCATCGCGGCCGTCCTGCCGGGCGACCTGCACGATCGGCTGGCCGGCCTGCACCACCTCACCGGGCTCGGCGCGGCGGGCGGTGACGGTGCCGGCCGCATCCGCCTTGAGTTCGGTGAAGTCGAGCCGGTCCTGGGCGATCTTGAGCTGGGCGGAGGCGTCGTCGAGGGCGGACTGCGCGGCCTTGTAGGCCTGCTCGGCCTGCTCGTACTGAGACCGGGGCGTGAAGCCGCGTTCCAGAAGCTGGCGCTGGCGGTCGTAGGCGTTGCGGGTGAGGCTCACCTGGGACTGGGCGGCATTGACGGCAGCCTGTGCCGAACGCAGCGCGTTCTGCTCGTTCTGCGGATCGAGCCGCGCGAGCACCTGGCCCGGGGCCACGCTGTCGCCGACATTGACGGGCCGGTCGACGATGCGCCCGCCGATGCGGAAGGCATAGCTCGCCTCGTTCTTCGCCTCGATATGTCCGGTCAGCGAGACGCCCTGCCCGCCCGCGCGACTTTCGGCGACGATGGTGCGCACGGGGCGGACCTGCGGGGCGGCGGATTGCTCCTCGCGGCTGCACCCCGCGAGGGCGACGGACGCCGCAAACGCCAGGACCGTCGCGACGCCCATGCGGCGATCGCACCGTCGCGCCGCCGCCATCCAAATCCCACCCCAAAAAGCCGACACGGACGTTCCTTTCGAGCAAGGCCGAGACGTGTCCCGGTCAACGGCGGTCTGGCCCTCCTTCGTCCGACCGCCTTGCGGCAACGGCCTGCAGAGGCGACGAGGAGTGGCAACGCATGATTGTACCGACCTCGCAGGCACCGCAATACGGCAGAGTACCCGGAGCGCGGCACGGTCGGATGGAATCATCCGGCCGGCGAGAAATCGAAGCGGTTTCCATCGCTTACCAACGCCCGCCCAGATCGCCCCATCCGGCCGGGATATGCTCTATAGCGCCTTTCGGCGCGGCGCGACGCGACTATCGTCTAGGACCTCTTCACGGGGTGCGCGCCGCGTCGCGATCCGACCGGGCGCGCTCGTCACTCGTCTTCGCCGGGATTCCTCGCAAGCCGGTCCGTAACGGCGAGCACGGCATAGGCGATGATGAAGATCACGCTCGCCACCACCAGCCACTTCACCTGCGTCTCGCTGACCGCGATTTCCAGCCGCATCAGCGCCTTCAGCAGGGTGATCGCCGTGATGGCCATGAGCGAGGCGAACAATTTCAGCTTCAGTCCGGAGAAGCTGATGCGCGTCATCCAGGCCGGTGAATCCGGCGCCCCCGTGCGGTCGATCTTCTCGACGAAGTTCTCGTAGCCGGACTGGATCACGATCACCAGAAGGCCGCCGACCAGGGCGAGGTCCATGAGAGTGAGGATGCCCATGATCACCTCCGTGCCGTTCATGCCGAAGAGGCCCGCGGCAAACTGCCAGAGCTGGATGAAGAAGGCGACGACGAGAAGCCCCAGGCCGACGATCAGGCCCAGAAAGAGCGGCATCATGGCCCAGCGGCTGGCGAGAACGAGACCCACGATCAGCCGGGTGACACCCGTCCGGTGCGGTGCGGCCATGGATCAACCCCTTCCGGTCGGCAGGATGCAGGAGAGGCAGGGGAAACGGCCCATGGGAAATCCTTCTTCATCCGGGCTCGTCTGAACCACGCCCGATTCATGCCTCAATCGCGGGCGGGCGCAACAAAGACCTTCGTCGACGATACCGCAACCGCGCCGCGACGGCGCGGCAACAACATGTGTTGAAGGAAAAGTTCGGCGGCCGCATCTCGCGATCCGCAACGCATTTCGCAATGGAGGCTGCGGGGCTGGACGCGTCTAGGAGGTGTGGACTCTTGGTATTCCCAAGAGTGATCGGGGGTGATTCAAGGCTGTCTTTTGGAGGCAGCGATGGGTGTCCTGGACCGCCTGATTTTTCGGGACGATCAGTGGGAACGGATGTCGGTCCACATCATTGGCGACGAGCGCCCGCGCGGCTCTTCGGGCCGCGACAACCGCATGTTTATCGAGGCCGTGTTGTGGATCGTGCGCACTGGCTCGCCCTGGCGCACCTGACCGAAATGTTCGGCGAGCGGAACAGCGTCTTCCGCCGGTTCAGCCGCTGGAGCCACAAAGGTGTCTGGTGGCGCATTTTCGAAGCCATGTCGAACGACCCCGACTTTGAATACCTGATTGTCGATTCCACTATTATCCGCGCCCATCAGCACGCTGCCGGGGCAAAAAAGGGGGTCTGAAGATCAAGCCCTTGACCGTTCACGCGGAGGCATGAACACCAAGATCCACATGGCCGTGCGCGGCCTGGGCTACCCGGTCCGCTTCATCCTCACGGCCGGCCAGAAGGGCGATGCACCACAGGCCGAGGTCCTGATCGAAGCCTGCCGGCCGATATCGTCATGGCCGACACCGCCTACGACAGTGAGAAACTGCGTCAGGTCATCACGCGCAAGCGGGCGCAGGCGGTGATCCCGAACAACCCCTCGCGCGCTCTCAAATACCCGGTCGACAAGCACCTCTATGCTCAACGCCACCTGATCGAAGGCTGCTTTTCAGGGCTGAAACAGTTCAGGCGCGTCGCAACGCGCTTCGAGAAAACCACGAAACACTATCTCGCCATCATTACCCTCGCCGCCACCGTCATCTGCCTTAGGTAGGTTTCCACACCTCCTAACTTGATTTCCCACAGGCCGCTTCCATCCTCGGCATGACGAGAGGGTAAAAATCCGGCAGACGGCGAAAAACGCCCACCGTCGCGCGTCGTCAAAGCCCCTCGCTTCAAGGCGCCGGGCTCCGAATGCGACCGGTCTCTCTTCTCTTCAAATTCAATTCGCTACGACGCCGCCGCGATCATTCGCGAAACGCCGGGAACCTCGTCAGATCATTCCCACTCGATGATTAACCGGAGCGGTAAGTATTTGAATTTTCTGTGAATGTAAAAATGAGAAGTCGACGATTACCGTCAGATATACCGTCAGATTCATACGCAATTGTTTTTCCACAATAAATGTGGCGCGGTGCGCGGCGTCGATCTGTACGTTTGCATTATATACGAAGCGCGGGAGAAATAGCTAGATCCAATCGCGAAAGTTCGCGATTGACTGTGATAGACGGCGAAACCGTGCGCGCGTTCGGCGTTGCTCTGCAGGCTACGCATTCGATGCCCTCCAGCCTTCGCCCGGCTTCCAACGCTCATCCTTTTCAGCAGGCTCGGTCAGGGGAAGCAGAAATCCGGCGAGGTCGGAGACGACGACAGCCAGCTCCGCCGGCGCCGAGGCCATTCGCTCTCGCCCCAGAAAGGCCCTCCACTGTCGCCCCCAAGCCTCCACGTAAGCCTCGCTCAGACCGATCGGCTTCTCGGTTGGAAGCATGGTCTCGCGCCGTACAAAGGTCTGACGGACGGCCTCTGCAAGCGATGCCCGGTCAAATTCGAACGTCTGCGCGATCAGCCAGAGGTCGTAGAAATCCTTCAGCCGGCTGTTCGCGATGCCGAGCAGAACGAGCGCCTGGAATTTCTCGGCAACCACGGTCGTCACCGGATAGGCGCGCAGGCGGGGCGCCGGCGCGTCGAGCAGTGGCGGATAGACGATCTCGACGGGACCCGGCGTGACGGCGTCACCAAAACCGATGTCGACCTGAATCGGAACGCGGGCACCGGCGATCGTCGCGGAGGTGCGCACACGAATGCCGCCGTATTCTACGTCTTCCCGGATCGGAACAGCCATGATCGCTCCGATATCGAACTCCACGCCATCATCATCGACCGGCTGCCCACAGATCTCGCGAAAGGCCCCGCCGATCGAGTCCGGGCTGTTTTCGCCATAGCCGAGGAAATCGAGATCGCGTGTCGGCCGGAACGGGTTTTCAACCCAAGTTACGAACAGCATCGCCCCTTTCAGAACGAAGCGGTCGCGATGGGTGATTGGCTCAGCCGATAGAGAAGTCGCTCCAGCGCATAGCGCGTCAGCAGAATCTGAAAGTCCGTGCGTTCGGCGCGAGACCGGTCGAGCAGGCGAGCCCGGACCGAAGCGCCGACATTTTTTCTCGGTTCACGCGCCATCGGCCACCATCGCCTCCACATAGAGCTTCATGGTCGACCAGACCTTGCCTTTGGTCCCATAGGTCCAGAGCTGGTCGCTTGTGACTTTCCGCTGTCGAAGTCCCTCACGCAGGCCTTCCAGGGCGATATCTATTCCGATCTTCGCCCGATAGCGAAAGCAATCGACGATCGTCCGCGCCGGATTGGTGATCGCCACCTTGACGCCTTCGATGGAGCGCCGCTCCACACCTTCTGTCAGCGAGGGACCGGTGAAGCGCACGAAGCGAATGGGTGGATAGTCGATCTTGGGACGCCAGGCGGTGCGATCGATGGCCATCCAAACGGCCGACGGCATTTGCAGGGTCAGCTCGTGGAACTGCAGCGCCGAGGTCAGACAGATGACGCCTTTGGGAACGAGCAGCGATGCTTCGGCCAGGACGCGCGCCGCATCGCCCGAGCTATCCGCGAGCTGATAGAGACCACGCGCGGGACGAATGACCTCGCCGTCCCGGACAAGACGCGCCAGGGTTTCGGGCGCGATACCATGAGCGGCGAAGTCCTTCAGCCGCATCATGGGGCACGTCTTCAGCAGCTTGAGCGCTTGGGCACGTTGAGAGTCCATGGCCTTAGCGATGTGATGTTTCCTAGGCAGATTCAAAATATAGCAGAGGTTTTATCACATTTACAGGAAAGGGCAAATCCGATGCGATCGCCCTTTCAAGGGGCCACCGCATCGGCGACACCAAAGCACTGGCTTCAAGCCCTAGTGGCGCCCCTTACCTCGATGACGGCGCATATTCACCCCCATTGGTGCAAGGCAATTGACGGACAGCCGACATCACGAACGATGCCGCCTTATGTGTGATCCATCAGGTCGTCGACGGTTCTCGCCTTTATGTAGCGAGCCGGGTTCGGCCCGGAGGCGAGCGCGCTGAAGTGCGCCTCCCCGCACGCGATCTTGCCGGCTTCGATGTCGCGCAAGTCATCGACGAAGAGACTGCCTTTGGTCTCCACGACGAAATACAGGCGCTCCTCGCCGCTGACTTCGACCAGAACCGCCCAGTCGGGGTTGTAGGTACCGAGCGGAGTCGGCACTTTGAACCACCCGGGCAGCTTGGCGTAGATCTTCACAGCTTCGTTCTTTTCGAGCTGCTCGGCGAATGTCCGCTCGACACCTCCGGAATCATAGACGACGTGCTCGAAGACCGACTTCTGCGCGTCCTTGAGCATGTTGCGCAAATAGCCGGTCAGCTCCTCCTGCGCAAAAAGCTCCTGCGCGTAATAGTGCTCGTCGCCGATCCGCTGATATTTAATGCCGTCCACGATCGCCAAACGCTTCGTCCGGTTGATCACTTCACCAGCGATCTCGATGAACGCCTGCGGATTGCGCTTGAAGTCGATCAAGCGGCCGCACTCGGTCAGAATGCGGACGAGGCTCTTGCGGGTGAGTTGGGTCCGGTCCTGAAGATCGGTCAGCACGTCGGGCAGGACGATATCGCCTTCCTCGATCGTGATGATGGTTCCGCTGTTCTTGTCGTGCTCCCTGGCCTCAACGCCGCCCTGTCCGATGGAAAGATCGGCCTTCCTGACCCGCACGCGGGCCTTGGAGACAGGTGGACCATTGGCGATCGCCTTGGCGCAATCGGTGATCAGCTTCTCGTTGTCGAAGTGAACGCGATACGTCGTCTTGTGCTTGATGCGATCCCAGAGCGCCTGGAATTCGGCGCTTTCCAGAATGGCCTGCCGTGTCTTGACGGTGACACGCTCGTCGGCGTTCTTGATGTCGAGCTTCCCGGCGACCTTCTTCAGCACGTCTCGAACCGCGCCGAGATGGCCGGCCATAGCCGCCGGTAGCGCAAAGGTTCCGTCCTTCAGGGCGGTGCGTAGCGTGTCCTGCACCTTGCCCTTGGTGTCGACGAAGCCCTCGGCCTTCAAGTGATCGAAGATGGCGGCCGATTCCTCAAAACCCAGCATTCCGGTCGAGCCGTCCGGGTTGACCACGGGGATGGTCGCGAACTGGTGCTTCTCGACGATGCCGAACTTGATGCCGGAGTCCTTCTCGATTTCCTTCTGAAGGTTCTCGGCGAAGTCCTCATAGCTCTCGGTGGCGATGACCGTCAGCGTGTTGATGTCGAAGCCGCGCAGGCGTTCACCGTTCTGGTTCACGCACAGCCTAAGACCACGGCCGATGGTCTGCCGCCGCTCGCGCTCGGTGCCGATCTCGCGGAGCGCGCAGATCTGGAAGACGTTGGGATTGTCCCAGCCCTCCTTAAGGGCGGAGTGCGAGAAGATGAACTTCAGCTTCGTATCGAAGCTGAGCAGCTTCTCCTTATCCTTCATGATCAGGTTATAGGCGCGCTCGGCATTGTCGCGACCCGCCTGATTGTTGTCGGCCGTGTCGGTCCAGCGCCGTGACTTGTCGATCGAGAAATAGCCGTCATGCACCTCTTCGGCTTCCGACGTAACGTCGACTTCCTTGAACAGGCTGACGAAGTCGGGAAGCTTCGCCGCGCGGCGATACTCCTCTTCAAAGATGCGGGCATATTTGCCCTTCACGGGATTTCCGTCGGTATCGTAAGACCGATAGTGCTCCACCGCATCGATGAAGAACAGGCTCAGCACCTTGATGCCGAGCGGCGCCAAGCGCTTTTCCTTCTCCAGATGCTCGTGGATGGTACGTCGGATCATCAGGCGCTTCAGCGCGTCGGCATCGACATCGCCGACGGCTTGGCCGGGCTGGAGAAACTCCTCGCTGCCCGGCAGCCTCACCTCCAGGAGCTGATTGTCGCGTCCGGCGCGGATTTCCCCGATGCGGCAATCGGCATAGATGGCGCGCTTTGTCAGCTCCTCCAGATCGTCGCCATCCTGAACTGTCACCTCCTGGCGACGCACTTGCTTGCCGTCGAGCACGTCGATTTCAACGCGCGCTGTGATGGTTCCCTTGGCGTTGCTGGCGGAGACGAAGCGGACGTAGGCCTTGTTGTGGCCGCCCTCCACTTCGAGCGAAGCGACCTCGATCTGCTTGACCAGCTTGCGCTCGTAGGCGTCTACCGCGTCGAGGCGGAACACCATGTGATGCTTGTCGACGTGGGTCGCCGAATAGCGCAGCGTGCAAAGCGGATTCATCTCGCCGAGGGCATTCTTGCCAGCGCCGGAAAGGCCACCGTCGACGCTCTGCGGCTCATCCACGATCAGGATTGGCCGGGTCGCGCGGATGAGGTCGATCGGCCGTTCGCCGCCCGTCTTCTCGCTGTCTTTGTAGAGGTTGTTCACATCCTTCTTGTTGATGGCGCCGACCGTCACCACCATGATCTGGATGTTGGGGCTGGTCGCGAAATTGCGCACCTGCCCGAGCTTGGCGGAATCATAGAGGAAATAGTCGAAGGGTTGCCCAGAATAGAGCCCCTTGAAATGCTCCTCGGTGATCTGAAGCGTCTTGTAGACGCCCTCCTTGATCGCCACCGACGGCACGACGATGACAAACTTGGTGAAACCGTAGAGCTTGTTCAGCTCGAAAATGGTGCGAAGATAGACATAGGTCTTGCCCGTGCCCGTCTCCATTTCCACCGTGAAATCTCCAGAGGTCAGCGCGGAGGATGGGGCCAAGCCGTTGCGGAGCTGGATATCTTTCAGGTTGGCGATGATCTCGTCATCCAGCAGCGTGAGCCGGTTACCGATGCCAAGCTCGCTTTCGACCAGCCCGAGTTCACCCTGAAGCCCCCCCGCCTCCTGCCGGGTGACGGTGAACTCGGTGCGGTTGATCTCCTGGCCACGGAACAGATCCGCGACGGCCTCGATCGCGCGTTTCTGGTAATCGAGATCGGGTTCGAAATGCAGCTTCATGCGCACACCTCACCGATCAGAGCCATGTTCTTGTCGTGGCGCGCTTCGTCAACGTCTCTTTCAGCGGGAGCGGCTTCCAGCCGGGCAATATAGTCCGCTGGCAGACCGTGCTCCTTAGCGCCTGCAACAACGAGAGCGCGGTACCAAGTGTAAGGATTGAGCTTCGGATCGGTGATGGTGGCTACGTAGGCGATCGCAGTGCATCGGTCGGCTTCAAGATGGACCTGCACTTGCGTTTCGTCATAGCCCGCCCCAAAGCCTTCAGCCTTGTCAAGGGCCGCCTTCTCGCTGCGCGCTATCTCGAATAGAATACCGAACACCGACGCGCCGTGCTTATCTGTTTTCACGATGTCGCACTTACCAGATCTATCGCGGCTCTTCTTGTGCCAGCGAAGCTCGTAGCCGTGCAGTTCGGCGATACCTTTCGGTTTCGCGGAAGGGCAGCGTTCCTGCAAACGCGCGCTAAGCATGTTAGAGCCATAGGCGAAGCTTAGAATCGTATCGGCGCTCATCACAGACTCCGCACATCGGCGATGCCAGCCTGATTCAGGATCGCGGCCATGTTGGTCTTGGCGATGTCATCGGCGAAGCCGGTATCCTTGAACACGACACGCGTATCGACGGCCGGCGCCTGTGCCTTCCGCCATTCGACGATGCCGTTCGCGAGTTCCTCCACCACGTCCTTGGTCAGGCCGTCAGCGAGACAGACGATCAGCGTGCCACCGCCAATGGAATGAACCGTCTTGCCAGCAATCGTCTTCGTCTCGATCGACACACAGAGATCAAGCCCGAGTTTGAGCAATAGCTCATAGAGCACGTCTTGCTCCTTGCGGCCTTGAACGAGGTGTTCGGCATTCTTCAAAAGACTGTCTTCGAGATCAGAGGCGTTAGGCTCCCACGCGCGGATGTTGGACGACGTTAACTTGAAGGTTCGAAAACCAAGATCGCTTTGGCCAATCGGTCCTGTCCTTAGTGCATCAGCCGCCGCGCGCAACCGCCGCCGTGTGATAGCCGCTATTGTTGAAAAATCGGCGCGATCCGTCACTTCAGGCAGCTGAACCATAATGTATCGCCTATTGCCGCCGTCTTCAGAGTTCAGTTTCATCACTGCATGCGCGGTCGATCCAGATCCCGCGAAAAAGTCGAGCACCAGCGCATCTTTGTCCTTCGCGCCGATCCTCATCAGATGTAGCAACATCTTTGTCGGCTTAGGATTATTGAATATTTTCGGCCCGATCAGATTGTCGATCTCTTGCGTTCCATCCCGATTTCGGCCGTGCTCCTTTTCGACCATCAGGCTCCGCGGCGTGACGCCGTCCAATGACTCCCAAGTGCGTGAATACACGCGCCACTCGCCGCTACCCTTCTCTCTGAAAAATTCCAGTTCAGCGCGTCGCTCTTTGACAGTTGTTTCACCCCATCGCCAGCTGGTCGTAGGGTTTTTCGGATCGGGCTGTGGAGGTTTAACGAAAGTCCCATCGGGGCATTCGATAGGAAAGTCCATTGACGAATTATAGGTCAGGCTCGTCTTGTCCAATCGCTCCAAGTAGTACCTCCGTCCGTTCTCTGACCGGTTGTACTTTGCGGTCATGGCGGGGCTTTCATGAAGCACACTAGCAACTCCCGCCTTACCGGCATCTCGACTGAAACAAACAATATACTCATGCTCAGCAGCCACATGGCCGCTATCGTCACCGCCTCCAGCTTTCCGTTTCCAGACGAACGTCGCGATGTAGTTTTCTTCACCGAATATTTCGCTACAGATTTGCCGCAGTCGCTCAAACTCCCCATCATCGATACTGATAAAAATCAAACCATCTTCACGCATGAGCGATCGCGCCAGTTTCAAGCGCGGATAAACCATGTTTAGCCAGTCGGTATGGAACCGACCAGACACCTCCATATTTGAGCTTATCTTCTTTCCACCCTCAATTTGACCAGTCATTTCCATATAGTTTTTGATGCTATCGCGAAAATCATCGGGATATACAAAATCTTTACCCGTGTTGTAGGGCGGATCGATGTAGATCATCTTTACCCTGCCGGCATAGCTCTTCTGCAAGAGCTTGAGCACTTCGAGGTTATCGCCCTCGATCATCAGGTTCTGTGTCGTATCCCAGTCGACGCTCTCTTCCGGGCAGGGCAGCAGCGTGCCAGCCGACGGGGTCAACGCGATCTGCCGGGCACGGCGCTTGCCATGCCAGTTGAGCCCGTACTTCTCCTCGCGCTCGTCCACAGAGCCGCCGAGCAGTTGCTTCAGCACCTCGAAGTCGATCTTCCCTTCCGTGAATGCGTCGGGGAATAGGGACTTCAGCACCTCGACGTTGCCGGAGATGATATCGGCGCTCTTGGTCTCGGGGCTCTCGGCATCAAGTTTCTTCATTTTATCCAACTCAATCAGGTGCAAACGGGGCACGGCAGCGGTCAGGCCGCTTCCAGGTGCAGAATTTCGGTTTCGACATAGGTGCGGAAATCAGCCGAGGACGTGAAGCAGCGGAAACCCGCCTTGCTCGCCAGGGCGAGAATTTCCGGGCCTTCATTGAGCAACACGGCGATCGGAGCGCTTAAACCAGGCTGCAGACCGTCCGGCCACGCCAGATCGAACAACGCCTTCTGCGCGCCCGTGACCGGATCGGCGTAGTCGAAGCCGAGCAGGCCACGCGGCAAGCCTTGGCCGTCGACCCAATCATTGAGTGCTTCGAGTTCGGCTTCCTCGACCTCGCTCGTGATGCCGCCCACCGCCTGCGCCTCGGCTTCCGCCACCGGCGCCGCCGTGCCAAGCCAGCGCGCATCGCCATGGAGCAAATCCTCGAAGCGCCGGTTCGCCTCTTCAGCCAGCAACGCCTTGCGGGCTTCGAGAAAATCGAGGTAGCGCTCGATCTTCCACAGCGCGGGATCGGTCGGTATCCACTGCGACGCCAGCGCGCCGGGATGCCGCGCCTCGACCTCCGGGAAATACTCCTGCGGCAAGCGATCGCTGATATTGAGATTCGTGTCCTTGGTCAGGAAGCAGAAATTGCCAAGCGCGTTCACGTCGGCCCGGCGGTGTTTCAGCTTGTAGAGCTGCGCCTTGGGGAAGATGTGATGAACCTCCAGGCGGCTCATTTTCCCGAGCAGGCTGGCGCGCAGAGGCAAGCCCGTCCCCCAATCCCGCGCCTCGCCCATACGGGTCAGCATGTAGAGCACCGGATAGAAGCGCGCGCCGAGGCTCCAGCCGGTGAAGTGGCCGGCTTCAACCCGAAGCCCCCCATGCCAGAGCCGAAGCTGTTCCAGCAGCGTGTCCAGGCCGCCGTTCGGCCCTTCGAGGGCGGCCAGATCCTGATCGATGAAGGTCTCCGTCGATCCCGAGAAGCGCCCCCACATGCCGGCTTGCGCGAACCAGAACAGGAGTTTGTCACGCTCCTTGGCGTCCAGCGCTCCCTTCGTCTTGTCCATGTAGCGCACCATGACGGGCACGCCGAAGCGCCCGAAGAACACCTGGTCATGATCGAGCCCGAGGCGCCCGGCGATGAAATTCAAGCTCGCGTCGATGTGTTTGCTGGCGCGCTTCAAGCCATCCTGAATGTCGAGCGCGCCCTTGTCGTGGAGATAGCTGAACTTGGCCTCTCCGGTCAGAACCGTGTTGACGGAGCGTAGCAGCCAATCGAGGTTGAACTGGTAGCCGGCGGCCGTCCATTCCTTCAGCTTGGCCTTCATGGAGTCGCGCGCTTCCGGCCATTCGGCACAGATCTTCGCGAGCGCCAAATCACCCTTCGACAGCTTGGTGCCGCCGCTGTTCACCCGATTGAAAATATCGACGACGACATCCAGGGTCTTGTCCTGGCCGGTGACCTCCTCGACATGCAGGTCGATCTCGGTGACGCCAAGCAGAGCGCCAAGTCGGCCGACATAAGCGCCGACATTCGCCACATGGGCAGGATCGGCGGAAAGCTGAGCGATCAACGCCCCAAGTCCGGCGTTCCCCGCCTTCATCAAGGCGGTGACATCAATCCAAAGCGGATCGTCCTGCATCTTGACCGGCTGGTAGAAGGCGAAGGTCTCGGTCTGCAGATGGAAACGCAGGCCACTGAAGGCCTGGGCGTTGCCGTCGAAAAACTTTGGAGGCTGTCCACGCACGACGCCATAGAGCGAGGTCATACGCTGCTGGCCGTCCAGCAAGAGCTTGACGATGCCTGCCGCGATCGGGCCGTCGCCGCGATGCGCGGCCGTTTTAGCCTCCGTTGCCCACACAAGCAGGCCACCGACCGGATGCCGACGGTACAGCGAGTCGAACAGGCCGCGAACCTGATCGCGGTTCCAGACATAGCCACGCTGGAATTCAGGCAGCGCCATGTGCCCGCTGTCAATATGGTCCAGGATCGTGGAAATCTTCATTCGCCATCCCCCAACATCGACCGCTTGGCACGATCGATGGCGGCTTCGACCGCCTTGATTTTCTGATTCAAATCAACCCGTTGACTAATCTGTTTGGCGCGCCCCGCCTGCGCGCGCAACTGTGCGATCTCGCGCAAAAGCCGAGCGTGCTCTTCCAGCGCCGCGCGACGACGATCGATCCGATCGGCTTCATTGGCGAGGATGAATTGGCCCGAGACGCGCGCCGCGTTCAGCGCCTCGATCCGAACCAGCCACCCGTCGTAAACCGTCGATAGATCGCGTGCGGGTTGCTGGGCAAGTGCCATGCTTTCCAGGAATGACTGTTCCATCGCGGTAGGTGCGTCCGGATCAATCTCGCCCGCTATCACGACGCGCTCCACCACCACCTTGTTTCCTTCGTTCTGCGCCGCACGCTTGGGCGCGACCGACACGGCCGCACGCGCGCCGGACAGTGTGATCAGCAGGACCGGATACGGAATGGCGCGATGAATGAGCTCGGTGAGACGGGCCGAACGGGCCTCGGGGCGAAGCGTCGCGGATAGGACCGCAATCTCCGAATAGTTTCGGCCTTCGTCCACGAAGGCGGGTATGGCGACGGTATTGGGCTTGAGCGCTGCGATCCACTGCATCTCTTCGATACCGTCTTGGATGGCGCGCTTGTCGGTCGTCGTTGGCGCACCTTGCTCAAGCAGCGCCTTTTTCGGCACGCGCATGTCAAGGCGCGCTCCCGGCGGCAAGTCCAAAGCCGAAATGATCGGGTCGGTCGCCGCCACTTCCGTCATGGCGTTACGTCCGCCGTCGGAGCCAGGGCAACCAGGAACGCAACGACCTCGAAGTCGTTGATCCCGGCGAACTCCCCCTTCACCGCGTGCGTGCCGCCCATTTGAAACAGGCTGGCGACCGCCCGCTCTTCGCGCTTGCCGACAATGGTGCCGACTGCGCGGGCGAGCAGCTTGCGATAGGGTTCCATGTCGCGACCAGCGCGCGTCGCCTTGTCGAACCGACCATAAGCCGCTTGGTCCGGCTGGTCGCGGCCAAGACTGAGCTTCTTCAGACGATCGAGCACCTGCTTGGCCTGCGTGTAGGGAAGCAGGACTTCTCCGTCCTCTCCGACGTGAACGACGTAATGCGGCGCCAGCGGATAACCCGGCTCGGCGACGGAAGCCGCGTCGCCGACGGCGCGCAGGCAGAAGATGACACCCGGCGGTACCGGGCTCTCTCCCTCGTCGGGAGCCTCGGTGACCGCGTAGGTGCCGAGCGGCAATGCGTCGAGTCGATCCCGATTGGCCCCCAGATAGCCCGCTAGATCGATCCGAAAATCGTTGAGCGTGAGATCCGCAATGGAAACGCCACTGGACAAGTCTTCGAGATCGATCACAGCGTCCTGCAGCTTTTGAAGCTGCGCGCGACGGTATTCCAGATCGTTCATCTCGTTGCCCGCTTGGAACTCGATGACGTTCTCCTCGCCGGTAGCCGACACATCCAGAAGAATCATGCGCCCGCTGACGCGGGATTCGAGGTCAAGATACTCGTCCAGCTCCATATTCGGCCAGAAATTGACCAACTGAATTCTGGAGTTTCGGGAACCAATCCGGTCGATGCGGCCAAATCGTTGGATGATCCGCACGGGATTCCAATGGATATCATAGTTGACGAGGTAGTCGCAGTCCTGAAGATTCTGACCTTCCGAAATACAGTCCGTGGCAATCAGAAGATCGATTTCTCCCTCAGCGACAAGCTCTGCTGGCCGTTCTTTGGACCTCGGAGAGAAGGCGCTCAGAATGCTGCTCATGTCCCCGCGAACGCCCGGCAATGTGGTCTTATTCGCCCCAGCGCCGGTAACGACCGCGCTATGTAGATCGAGCGCCGAGCGCGCCCAATCGGCCAACTCGCGGTAGAGATAGTCCGCCGTATCGGCGAATGCCGTGAACAGCAAAATCTTCCGGTTATCCGAGTTTATCGGATTGCGGACTTTTTCAACGATCAACCGCTTGAGCGCAGCCAACTTGGCATCGCGCTTGGGGATAACAAGACGCGCGGCCGATAGAAGCGCCGCCAAGCGTTCATGGTCCTCGACGAGATCCTGTCGCCAGCGAATGCGGTCAACGTCCTGGAGAAGCACCTTGACCTTTCGGCCGACCAGCAGCGGCTCGAATGCGGGATCGTCCACATCCACGTCGTCAATCGGGATTTCCTCGATCGAGTCGTCATGGGAGTCGATTTTGGCGAGCAGAGCATCAACGTCCGCGAGTTGGCGTTCGATGGTCAGGGAGAACGACGCGACTGAACTCTCCATGCGCTTCAGGATATTCACGCGTAGGAGATGGATGAGGCTTTCCTCGCGATCAAGCTGCCGGAAAAACTGATCGCCTCCTCTAATCTTCGTACTGTACTTCTCGTCATACGCCGCCTGTTTGTGTGGCAGCACGTATCGCAGTGGCGCGTAGGCGCCGAGAGTAAGGCGCCGGATCTCGTTGTTGACCTCGCGAATAGGCCGAAACTCACCCGTAAGGTCAACGTCCGCCTTGATGTTTACCGGCGGCAGCCTGTCAGGAAACTGCCCCGTTTCCTCGACCCCATAATAGCGTTGCACATGCTTGCGCGATCTGGCGATCGTCAACATGTCGAGCAGCTTGAAGTAGTCAAAGCCGAGCATGTCCATGAGCTTTGCGGGCCGACGCTCACTTTCTGGCAGGTCGAGCCAACGATTGAACTGGCCTTGCGCCTTACGAATTGTCGCCTCGATGCTTGGAATGCCATTGGCCGTAAGAGCCGCGTCATTCCCTTCCGTTACAAAGGCGATCTGGTTCTTGAGGTCTGCAAGACGGTTGTTGACCGGCGTTGCGGACAACATCAGCACCTTGGTCTTCACCCCCGACAGAATGATCCGCTTCATGAGGTGGTCGTAGCGGCTGTCGCGGTCCTTGTGAGTTGGCTTGTTCCTGAAGTTGTGCGACTCGTCGATGACCACGAGGTCGTAGTTGCCCCAGTTGACGTGCGTAAGATCGATGTCGCCGGATACACCACCGTCGCGCGACAGATCCGTGTGGTTCAAAACGTCATAATTGAACCGGTCTGAGGCCAGAATGTTGCGGCGATCATTTGCCTTATAGAGGGTCCAGTTATCACGGAGGCGCTTTGGGCAAAGCACGAGAACGCGATCATTGCGAAGCTCATAGTACTTTATGACTGCAAGCGCTTCGAATGTCTTTCCGAGGCCAACACTGTCAGCAATAATGCAGCCGCCGATCCTCTCCAATTTGTCGATCGCCCCCACGACTCCATCGCGCTGGAAGCGAAACAGCTTCTTCCACACGACGGTGTTTCGAATGCCGGTCGCCGACTTGATGATCCGCTCTTCGTCAAGCTCATCACCCAAGTCCTTGAAGACCTGATAGAGGATCTGGAAATAGACGAGCGATGGCGCGCGCTGCGAGGCAATTTCCTCCAACGCATTCAGAAAGTGGGCCTTTGCCGATGGGCTCGCCTCAATGTCCTCCCAGTTCGAGCGGAACCATTCGGAAAAATCAGCAGTCTCGGCATCGGACTCGGTTGCCTGAACCAATCCCAAGCGACCGCTTGGAGTGACTCCGAGCCCATCGGACGTGAATGAGCATGTGCCGACCATGGCTCGACGGAAGTCAGGCTTGCCATTGACGAGTATCAGCGACTGAGGCGGCGACCGGCGTGCGTGCCGAATTTCGACCCGCTTCCGCGCCCAATCAGCAACGAGACGGGCCAGCCAGCGCCCCTGGAGTTGTCCACGAAAGACGATGTCGGCCTCGCCGCCAAGAAGGCCGGGCAGAACGGAACTCGCATCTCCGAGCAGCAATCGGCATCGCTCGATCCGATCGAGAACGCCTCGAAGCTCTGCGAATGCAAGCAGCGAAAAGGACGGGGAAACGATGTCTATGAGAGCGCCCTGATCGAGCCATTCGCGCAGCCTGTCGACGCCTCGATCCGTCCCACTGTTTCTGACAAGCCTCATGCCTCACCACCCTTTCGAGGCGGTCGAGACATAGCGGAGGGATGACGGGCTTCGGACGAGCTCTCGATGAATTGGCGAATCGCCTGACGGATGACCCACGAGACCGAAGCGTCCCTCAATAACGCAATCTGACACAGCGTCTGATAATCCTGCTCTTCCAGACTAACTGTCAGTCGCGTTGCCTTGCGTGGACGCTCGTTCATTTCCATCCCCACGGTTTCTCGGACCAGCTTACCGGCTTGCGCATCAGACTTCAACGAAGTGATGCACTTTTCACCAGTACGCACCCGGGACCATTCGGCACGGGCTGACCAAGGTGTCGTGAAGAAACACTAAGGATGAAAGTGTGCGTATCGTCGTCGTCAGGAATATAGCGGCCGGGCGCGCGCTTGTGGCAAAGGGCCTTATGTTAGGTTCTTTTCCGAAACCAATAGCTGCGATGGCTCAGGGATCCACTTTTTTGTTAACGGAGATATGGTTTCCCCGCCGCGCCTTTGCAAATCCCCGGTCTGTGGCGATAAACCGTTCCAGCATGGGCACGATCAGGCGAACGGGATCGGCGGCGACTTGTCCTCCTTCCCGTCCGAGGATTTCGGCATAGGAGATCAGGTCTCGATGCAGGCTGGCGGGCAGCTCAAGCGTGACCTTCACCGGCTTGTCGTCGGCGATCGGACCGAGTTTCAGCTTTGCCATGTCAGCCTCCGTAGGGCTCAAGCACGAGATCGCGGGTGACGATCACGCGGACCGGGAAACCCGGCCGGATGGTGAGCGTCGGCGCGATGTTGAGCTGGCGTTGCACGATCTGCTGGCCGGTCTGGTTGATGCTATCGGACGCGCCGTTGCGCAGGGCGCGGATAATGTCGCTGTCATTGTTCGATGATCCAGATTGAGCGCCAACGCTGAGCAGCGTCGACAGCGCCGCGGCCTTGAACAGCTCGCCCCAGTGGTAATCGACGCCATCTTCGAGCCCGGCATAGCCCTCGGCGTCTGCACCTGGCTGGCGCTCCAACACGATCGAGCGGCCATTGGGGAAGATCAACCGGTTCCACACGAGCAGCACGCGGCGCTGACCGAAGCCAACGCCGTTGTCGTACTGACCGATGATCCGCGTGCCCTGCGGCACGAGCAGGATGCGCCCGGTGGGGCCATCATAGACGTTATCCGTGACCTGAGCAGTGATCTGGCCCGGAAGATCGGAGCGGATGCCGGTGATGAGTGCCGCCGCGATGACCGCCCCCGCCTGAAGCACATTGGCCGACGCAGGCGCGGTGACGCGATCGGGAGAGACGGTGCGCTTGTCGGGTGCCTGATTGAGGAACGCGAGCTGGCGATCCTGCGCGGAAGGCGTCGCCGGCTGTGGTGCGAGCCCGAGGCTGGCGAGGTCCGTCTGCGGCGAGACCGTCGCTTGCGGCTGTGGGACAGCGGCGTTGGCTGGCCGCGTCTCGGTCGAAGCAAAGAGGCGCGCCGTTCGAGCGGCCTCCAACTCCTGGATACGGCGCTGCTCTTCCTGACTGATCCCCGGATTGGGCGTCGCAATCCCCGGCGTCGGCACCGGCTGTCCGGCATTCTGGGCGCTGAGGATCGGGCGACCGAGGTCGCCGGGTAGCGGCGGGCCGAGCTTCGGAATACCGGCATAGTCCTTCGGCAGGCCGGCGAGCCCATCCGGCGTCGCCCTATTGTCGGTCGAATAGAGCTCCTCGTTCGCTTTGCCGCCGTGCCGGGTTTGGAGTGCGTAGATCAGGGTACCGCCGATGCCGGTGCCGGCGAGCAGGCCAAGGGCGATCAGCACCTTTCTCGACAGGCGCGTCACGCGCGGTGGTTCGGGGCGCAGCCGCATCGGCGCGACCGGCTCTCCGGTCAGCGGCCGGGCATCGTCGTCCGCGTCCGGCTTCTGACGATCGGGGGCAATCTCGCTCACGACGCCGGCCTCCCATCGGTTCGGGAGATGCGAACGCGCTTCTGATCCTTCGCCGCGCCGAAGCGTAACTCGGCGGCGGCAAACAGCCGGTCGACGATCATGTAGTTGTCGCGAACGCGATAATTCACCAGTTCCGAGGTATCACCCTCCGGACCGACGACGAAGAGTGGCGGCATCTCGCCCTGGCCGATGCCGCGCGGGAACTCGATGAACACCTGCTTACCGTCGTCGAAGGCGCGGAGCGGCCTCCACGGTGCGCGGTCGCCGGTCACCTCGTAGCGGAAGTTGACGCGCGTGAGATCGATGCCGGTCGCCACGGGCTGGATGGCCTGCGCCTCGGCGTTCTGGCGGCGCAGCGCAATGAGCTGGTCCTGTGGATACTGCCAGGAGACCGAGGCCATATAGGTCTTCTCGGTTGAGCGCAGCTCCATGTGGTAGGTGCGCGCGTTGGTGTTGATGACAAGGTTGGTCATCAGTTCGGGCCGGGTCGGCTTGACGAGAATATGAACCTGCTTTGTCGTTCCGGCGCCGCTCTCGGTGTCGCCGATGATCCAGCGCACCGTGTCGCCGGCGGCGACGGGACCTGAGCCCACCAGAGTTTCGCCGGGCTGCAAGGCGATGTCGGTGATCTGGCCGGGCGCGGTGTAGACTTGATAGAGCGCGCCATCGACGAAGGGGTAGACCTGGATGGCGTTGATGAAGCCGTTCCGGACCGGCTGCATCCGCGCGGCGGCGTTGGCCTCATTCACCCGCGCGGTGGGGTCCGGCAGTTCGGGCGTCGGTTTGCCATCTTTGCCGACGGGCTTCAATTGGCCGGGCAACGGCAAGGGCTTCGGCAATTCCACCACTCGGACAGGCGCCGGCGGATCGGTGGCGATGACGGCCGGCGCCGCATCGTCGTAGGATATCTCGGGCGGCGGCACATGCACAGCGCAAGCGCTTAGTGCAAGTGTCAAACAACCGAGATAAAGTGCCCTGCAAAGTAATTCGCCGGAGAACCTGTGATGAACGAAATCCCCGCGGTCGTTTCCGACTATATTTCTGCATACAACGATCTCGACGTTGCCGGCATGATCCGTTGCCTGTCGGACGACGTGCATTTCGTGAATAAGTCCGGTGACGACATCTCGGCGGAAACGCAAGGGGTCGCGGCTTTCCGTGAACTTGCGCTGCAAGGCGTTGCGATCTTCACTCAGCGAAAACAGACGATCACCAACGCCATCGCCTGCGGTGGGCATGTCACGCTGGAGATCGATTACAGCGCCACGGTCGCGGGCGATCTGCCGAATGGCTGGAAGGCCGGACAGACTATCGCCATACGGGGTGTTTCCGTCTTTTCCTTGAAGGGCGGCAAGATCGCCGAGCTTGTCGACATCAGTTGAGGGGGTCACGATCCAAGCTCCTTCGACCAGTTGATGGCGGTGACGTAGATTCCGAGCGGGTTGGCCCGCAGCTTTTCGGCGTCGCGCGGCACCTGCACGACGACAGTCAGGATGGCGGTCCAGCGCTCGGTGGAGGCGAGCGAGCCGTCCTGATAGGTCCGCTGGACCCAGGCGACGCGGAAACTGTCGGGCGACGCGCGGATGACACTCGAGACATCGACGGCGATCTGCGTCTTGCCGACCTTGGTGAAGGGGTCGTTGGCGCGGGCGTAGTCGTTGAGCGCCAGCGCGCCAGCCTGCGTGGTGAAGTCGTAGGCCCTGAGCCAGTTCTGACGGACGATGATCGCGTCAGCCGGGATCGAGCGAACCTCTTCGATGAAGCGCGCGAGATGGAAGGCGGTCTGCGGATCGGTTGGCCGATAATCGGCGGTTGCCGGCGCGACGGCCTGCGCCTGACCGAGTTTGTCGACCTGCACCACCCACGGCACGACCGAGCCGCTCAGCGATTGCCAGACCAAGGCGGCGGAGAGACCCGCCGACAAGGCCAGCGATCCGAAAGCCATCAGGCGCCAGTTCTTCGCCTGCACACGAGCGGAGCCGATGCGATCATCCCAGACCTGCGCGGCGCGTTGATAGGGCGTCTCGGGTTCGGGAGATTTGCCATAGTGGGTGGACGGTCGTTTGAACATCAGCGGTCGCTTTCGGAGAGATGGACGGACGAGCCGCCGCCATGGCTGTCACCGGATTTGACCGCATGGGCGGCGGCCTGGACGCCGTGCGACATCGCCTGCGAGCGCTTCATGCGCTTGGCCCAGGCGGGCGGACCGTCGGTGGTTGCAGATGAGGATGCGGCAGCATCCGATGGAGCGCCGTCGCCGGTGACCGATCGGCCGCCCGCCTCGAAGCTGTCCTTCATCGACGCGGCGGCGCGCCTGAACGGGCTGGCGATGGCAGAGCCGAGTTTGGAGGCGCCGGTGCCGGCGACATTGCCGAGACCCGCTGCGACTCCTGTCGCGCCGGTGTGTCCGGCGGCACCGAGGCTGTAGGCTGACGATGCTCCCCCTGCGAGCGCCGCCCCACCACGTGCCGCTGCGGCGGCACCTCCCGCCAATGCCGCACCACCGGAGGCGGCGGCACCGACCGCCGCAGCACCCGCCATCGCCATGCCGCCGGCGGCGAGTCCGGTTCCGATCGCCGCGCCAGCACCGAGTTGCGGCCCTCCCGAGACGAGACCGTTGGCGATGCCGGGGCCGAAGATGCCGAGACCGAGCAGCGACAGCGCCGCCAGCACGATCGCCATAGCGTCGTCGATCGTCGGCGTCGCTCCGTTGAAACCGGCGGTGAACTCGGAGAACAGTGTCGAGCCGATGCCGATGATGACGGCGAGCACCATCACCTTGATGCCCGACGAGATCACGTTGCCGAGCACCCGCTCGGCCATGAAGGCGGATTTGCCGAAGAGGCCGAAGGGTATCAGCACGAAGCCGGCGAGCGTCGTCAGCTTGAACTCGATCAGGGTGACGAAGAGCTGGACGGCGAGGATGAAGAAGGCGAGCAGGATCAGCGCCCAGGCGAACAGCAGACAGGCGATCTGGATGAAGTTCTCGAAGAACGACACCCAGCCCATCAGGTCGGAAATGGAGTCGAGCAGCGGCCGGCCCGCATCAAGGCCGGTCTGCGCCACCTTGCCGGGACGCATGAGATGGCTGACCGAGAAGCCGGTGCCGGACGCCTTCAGGCCCAACCCTGCGAAGCTCTCGAAGACGATGCGCGCGAGGTTGTTCCAGTTGCCGATGATGTAGGCGAAGACGCCGACGAATAGGGTCTTCTTGATCAGCCGAGCGATGATGTCGTTGTCGGCGCCCCACGACCAGAACAGTGCGGCCAGCGTCACGTCGATGACGATCAACGTCGTGGCGATGAACGCCACCTCTCCCTGCAACAGGCCGAAACCGCTGTCGATGTAGCGGGTGAAGACCTCCAGGAAATGATCGATGACGCCGGAGCCACCCATGGTCAATGCGCCTCCGGTGACGTGGTGCCGAGGAACCGGTCGCGGTTCTCGGCCCAGGCCTTGAGGCAGCTTGCATCACGGCTGGCGGCCTCGCCCATGTCGCGGCAATGCCGGAGCGTGGCGCGCAGCGATCCGGGATCACCGACGTGAGGACGGCTGACGGTGCGGATCTCCGTCGTTTCTTCCTTGCGGGTCAGCTCGATCACCGAGGCGGTGATCGCCACCGCGACGAAGGCGACGACACCGAGGCGTGCGAGGGTCTTGCCGTCCATCGCCGCCCCCTCAGTTGCTGCCGTAGAACATCTTGGCCGAACCGGGCTGGTAGCCCGTGCCCGGCGTCAGGAAGCGCCGGCGCTGTTCGCGCCCCTGCTCGGCCGCGGCCGCCCGCTCGGCATCGCTGAGCGCTTGCGCCCGGCCGTTGGCGGCGACCACGGCCGTGAGGTCAGCGAGCTGCTGCGCCTGGAGCGCGAGAAGCTGATTGCCGGCCTGTGTCGCCTGGAGCGCGCCGGTCGCTGACTGGCTGGCTCCAACCAGCGACGACATCTGCGCACGATTGGTGTCGATGTTGCCGACGACGCCGGCCTGCACGCGCATGGCATCCTGCAGACCGCCGACGGTGTTCTGCCAGCGCGAGCGGGCATCGGCGACGAGTTGCTGGTCCGACGCCGACATCGAAGCGGTCGAATATTTCTGCTGGAAGGCCCGGTCGATCTGCTGGACGTCGTAGGCGATGTTCTGCGCCTGCCCCAGAAGCTGCTGCGTGCGCTGCACGGACTGCTGAAGCTGCTGGAGCGACGAATACGGCAGGCTCACCAGATTGCGGGCCTGATTGATCAGCATCTGCGCTTCGTTCTGCAGCGAGGTGATCTGATTGGTGATCTGCTGGAGCGCGCGGGCAGCCTGAAGGACGTTCTGCGCATAGTTCGACGGGTCGAAGACGATGATGGCGTGCGCGGGCATCGGCAGCATCGGCGCGATGGCGACTGAGGCGGAAAGCAAGGCAGCGACGAAGCGCGCCGCGCACGAACGGCGCAGGGTCATGGACGTGTCTCCAGATTGGTGAGGTCGGGAATGAGGTCGGCGGCCCAGCCGGCACCGCGATGGCGCAACCAGGCATCGAGGAAGCCGTCACGGCCATGTTCGGCGACGATCTTCGCGATAGCCGCCTGATCGGTCTTCGAGGACGCGGCGCAGAGCGCCAGCGCCACGTCCGACAGACCCAGCTCGAACAGCCGGTTGCCGCGCCGGGACTGGCAGTAGTAGTCGCGCTTGGGCATGGCCCGCGCGATGATCTCGATCTGGCGGTCGTTGAGACCGAAACGGCGATAGATGGCTGTGATCTGCGGCTCGATCGCCCGTTCGTTTGGCAGCAGAAGCCGTGTCTGACAGCTCTCGATGATGGCGGGCGCGATGGTACTCCCGTCGATATCGGAGAGCGACTGTGTGGCGAAGATGACGCTGGCGTTCTTCTTCCGGAGCGTCTTCAGCCACTCCCGGAGCTGGCCGGCGAAGCCCTCGTCGTCGAGCGCCAGCCAGCCCTCATCGACGATGATGAGCGTTGGCGAGCCGTCGAGCCGGTCTTCGATCCGGTGAAAGAGATAGGCGAGCACGGCGGGCGCAGCTTCGGTGCCGATCAGCCCTTCGGTCTCGAAGGCTTGGCAACTGGCCGTGCCGAGATGCTCGTGCTCGGCATCGAGCAACCGGCCCCATGCGCCGCCGATGCAGTACGGGCGGAGCGCCTGTTTCAGGTCGTTCGATTGCAGCAGGACGCAGAGGCCGGTGATGGTGCGTTCCTCGACTGGCGCGGAGGCGAGTGGGGTCAACGCCGTCCAGATATGTTCTTTGACCTCCGGGGTGATGGCGACGCCTTCGCGGATGAGGATGGCGACGATCCAGTCCCCGGCCCAGGCGCGCTGGGCGGTCTCCTCGATGCGCGCGAGTGGCTGCAGGCTGACAGAGGTCTCAGAGCTGTCGGTCAGCCCACCACCGAGATCGTGCCAGTCGCCCCGCATCGCGAGCGCGGCGGCGCGGATCGAACCGCCGAAGTCGAAGGCGAAGACCTGAGCCCCGGCATAACGGCGGAACTGCAGGGCCATCAGTGCCAGCAACACGGATTTGCCGGCGCCGGTCGGACCAACAACCAGTGTGTGGCCGACATCGCCGACATGAAGGGAAAACCGGAACGGGGTCGAGCCTTCGGTCTTGCCGAACAGCAAGGGGGCGGCGCCAAAGTGCTCGTCCCGTTCCGGCCCCGCCCACACGGCACTGAGGGGGATCATGTGGGCGAGATTGAGCGTGGAAATCGGTGGCTGCCGGACGTTGGCATAGACATGCCCCGGCAGACTGCCGAGCCATGCGTCCACGGCGTTGATCGTCTCCACCATCGCGGTGAAGTCGCGGCCCTGGATGACCTTTTCGACCAGCCGCAGCTTCTCGTCGGCAGCGCGCGGATCGGTGTCCCACACCGTCACCGTGGCGGTGACGTAGGCGATGCCGGCATAGTCGGCGCCGAGTTCCTGAAGCGCGAGATCGGCGTCCGCCGCCTTGTTCGAGGCATCCGTGTCCACCAGCACGGATTGCTCGTTGGTCATCACCTCCTTGAGGATCGCGGCGATCGACTTGCGCTTGGCGAACCATTGCCGCCTGATCTTCGTCAGCAACTTCGTCGCATCGGTCTTGTCGAGCAGGATGGCGCGAGTGGACCAGCGATAGTGAAAGGCGAGCCGGTTCAGTTCGTCGAGCAGGCCCGGTGTCGTCGCTGTCGGAAAGCCGGTGATGGTCAGAACGCGCAGGTGCTGCGCTCCCAGCCGCGGCTCCAGCCCGCCGGTGAGCGGCTGATCGGCCAAGAGCGCGTCGAGATACATCGGCGTCTCGGGAACGCGGACGCGATGCCGGTGCGTGGAGACACAGCCGTGCAGATAGGTTAGCGTCTCGCCGTCATCGAGCCAGCGGCACTCCGGCATGAAGGCTTCGATGAGACGCAGCAGCCGGTCGGTGCGGTCGGCAAAACCGGCCATCACCTCGTGCGCGTCGATGCCGGTCTTCTCGCGGCCTTCGTAGAGCCATGTCTCGGCGCGCGCGGCGTCCTCGGCCGGCGGCAGATAGGCGAAGGTCAGGAAGTAGCTGGACTCGAAGTGTGCTCCCGCTTCTTCGAAGTCGGCTTTCCGCTCGGCATCGACCAGCGCCGAGGCAGCATCGGAAAAGCGGCTCGCGGGATAGACGCCCGCTGCATGGCGTTGCGCCTCGACGAAGATCGCCCAACCGCTGCCGAGACGGCGGAAGGCATTGTTGAGGCGGCCTGCGACGGCGACCAACTCGGCGGGCACAGCCGAGTCAAGATCGGGACCACGGAAGCCTGCAGTGCGTTGGAAACTGCCGTCCTTGTTGAGCACGATGCCAGGGCCGACCAAGGCCGCCCAGGGGAGAAAATCGGCGAGACGTCGATTGCGGTTGCGATATTCGGCGAGGTTCATCATGGCCGCGTCCCCTCAGACCGAAAGGTGCGCAGATATGCGCAGATGGCGGCGGCCGACCTCGACGAACAGCGGGTCGCGCTTTGCCGCCCACACCGCCGCGAAGTGCCCGATCGCCCAGATGGCGATGCCGACCAGCCAGAGACGCAGACCAAGGCCCACCGCGCCGGCGAGCGTGCCATTCATGATGGCGATGGCACGCGGCGCGCCGCCGAGTAGGATCGGCTCGGTCAACGCTCGGTGAACCGGCACAGTGAAGCCCGGCACTTCGCCGCTCTGATCGCCGACGCCCGCCATCAGACCAACGCTCCGCCGCCGAACGAGAAGAAGCTGAGGAAGAACGAACTGGCGGCAAACGCGATCGACAGGCCGAAGACGATCTGGATCAGGCGGCGGAAGCCGCCCGAGGTGTCGCCGAAAGCCAGCGCCAAGCCCGTGGTGATGATGATGATCACGGCGATGATCTTGGCGACCGGACCTTCGATCGACTGAAGGATCTGCTGCAGCGGCTGTTCCCACGGCATTGATGAGCCGGAGGCATAGGCGGGTGCCGTCACCGCCACGCTGAGCGCGACGATGGAGACGGTTAGGGCGAAACGTTGGCGCGCGAGGCGTGCGACTTGGATCACGGAGTTTCTCCTTCCGGGTTGGTGCGGATCGCGTTCGATGCGCCGTCGACGGCGGGCACGACGCGGTAATCGCCGTCCGGGCCAAGGCCATCGACACGGGCGAGTTCGGCGAGCCGGCGCGCGGCACCACGGCCGGACAGGACGGCCACGAGATCGATGGTCTCGGCGATCAGCGCGCGCGGAACGGTGACGACGGCTTCCTGGATGAGTTGTTCCATCCGCCTCAGTGCGCCGATGGCGCTGCCGGCGTGGATGGTGCCGACGCCGCCCGGATGGCCGGTACCCCAAGCCTTCAGAAGGTCGAGCGCCTCCGCGCCGCGCACCTCCCCGACCGGGATACGGTCCGGGCGCAGGCGTAGGGATGAGCGGACAAGATCGGAGAGTGAGGCGACGCCATCCTTCGTCCGCATCGCGACGAGGTTCGGCGCGGCGCATTGCAGCTCGCGTGTATCCTCGATGATGACGACGCGATCGGAAGTCTTCGCGACCTCCGCCAACAGCGCGTTGGTCAACGTCGTCTTGCCGGTCGAGGTGCCGCCCGCGACGAGGATGTTGGCGCGGGATGCGACGCCCTGGCGAAGCGCTTCGGCCTGTGCAGCGGACATGGTCCCGGCACGGACGTAATCGTCGAGCGTGAACACGGCGACGGCGGGTTTGCGGATGGCGAAAGCGGGAGCCGCGACCACCGGCGGCAACAGCCCCTCGAACCGTTCGCCGGTCTCCGGCAGTTCGGCCGAAACGCGCGGGCGACCAGCATGAACCTCGGCGCCGACGTGGTGCGCGACGAGGCGCACGATGCGCTCGCCATCTGCCGGCGACAGATGCTCGCCGGTGTCCGACAGTCCTTCAGAGAGCCGATCGATCCAGATGCGCCCGTCCGGGTTCAGCATCACCTCGACGACGGACACATCTTCCAGAAGGCGGGCGATGGCGGGGCCAAGCGCCGTGCGCAGCATCCGCGCGCCGCGAGCCAAGCCTTCCGTATTGTGATGCGAAACCGCCATCTGATCCCCGATCTCGCCGGGGAGAAGTCAGACGGTCCCCAGACGGGGTCGATTAAAAGAGCCGGAAATTGGGCTGATTCAACAAGGTTTTGATGACGTGCGGCCTTGGCGAAGAAAAGGCGGTGATTGGCGGGATTGGTTATTCGCTGTCGGCCGGCCGATATCGCTCAGCGCTGTGCGTTCTCGACGTAGGTCGCCACCGCCTTCTTGTTGTGCGCGTCGATCAATTGGGCTCCGTCGGCAACGAGATCGGCAAGGGTTTGCTGTTGCAGGGCAGTCCGCCAAGCCTCCTCGGCGGCGATCATGCGGGTCTTGATGAAGCAATCGGCCTTGTAGGCGCACGGGTCCTTCGCCTTGCCGGGACCACGCCGGCGGATTTCGCGGCAGACGAAGGCGGGCTCCCGCCCGTCGATCGCTTCTACGATGTCGAGCAACGTGATGCGCTCCGGGTCGCGCGCCAGTCGATAGCCGCCGCGCGGCCCCGGCACGGCATCGATGACGGAAGCCGCAGCGAGCGCCCGCAAATGCTTCAGAAGATAGGTTTCCGAAACGCCGTGCAATTCGGCGAGACTCTTGCCCGGAAGCACTTTGCCCTCCCGCAATCCGGCCAGCACCAAGGCACAGTGCAGCGCCGCCTCCACCCCGTCGCTCATGCGCCGCATCGCCCTCTCCCGTTCCGTTCTTGGATTGCGTCCTAATCATGGATATATATTATCCATGATTATCAGCCAACCCCTCTCGCTACCGGAGGCACCCATGCACCCCAGACTGAACATCGCCGCGCTGGCACCCGAACTCTATCAGGCGGTCCGCACCCTCGACGGCGCCGTGACCAAGTCGGGCCTCGACAAGCGCACGCTTCATCTCGTCAAGCTGCGCGCCTCGCAGATCAACGGTTGCGCCTACTGCGTCGACCTGCATGTGAAGGACGCTCTGGCGGACGGGATGGACGCCCAATTGCTGCATCTCGTCGCCGTCTGGCGCGAGTCCCCGTTCTTCGACGCGCGCGATCGGGCGATCCTCGAATGGACCGAGAGCGTGACCCTCGCCGCCGCGACGGGCATTCCCGACGCCGCCTTTGAAACCGTCCGCGCCATCTTCTCGGAAGCCGACATCGCCAAGCTGACGATCGCCATCGGAACCATCAACATCTGGAACCGCATCGCGGTCAGTTCCCGCATGCAGCACCCGGTCGGCACGGAAAAGAACGCGGTTGCTCCTTGATCGATTTGCCCTTGACCCTGACATTGATGTCAGGGGTTACGAGATGCAGCAGGAGGGCGGATGAAGATCGGAGACGTTGCAAAAAGGACGGGGGCGAGCGTGCGCTCTATCCGTCACTACGAGAAGGTCGGCCTGATCCGCGCCACCCGCGAGGAGAACGGCTATCGCGATTTCGACGAAGCCGATGTGCTTCTGGTGCGCCGCATCGGCCGGATGATCCGACTCGGCTTCACCACCGAGGAAATCGCAACCTTTCTCAATTGCATCGTCGACGATCCCGCCACGGTCACCGCCTGTCCGAAGGTGGCCGCTGCGCATCGGTTGAAGCTCGCGGCGATCGAACGGCAGATGACCGATCTCGAAACCCGTCGCCAGAAGCTTCTCATCACCCTGAAAGCTGCCTCCGGTCAGGACGACATCAGCGTACCGGAGACGCTTGCCTATGCCGAAACCAGCCCCATCGCCCTCGCTCATCCTCGCCACCCTGGCGCTCGCGGTCTATTTCGTCGGCGCGGTTGAATTCATGCTCGCGCCGATGCTGACGCCGCTGGCGTCGGCCTTCGCCGCGAAACCCGCCGATATCGCCTGGCTCGTCTCTGCCTATGCGGTGTCCTATGCCGTGCTCGCGCCGCTCATCGGCCTCCTCAGCGACCGGATCGGCCGCCGCCGCCTGCTCCTGCCGGCATTGGCGCTCTTTGCCGCCGATGCGCTGGCCGTCGCCTTCGCACCCTCGCTCACCTTCGCGATCATCGCCCGCATTCTCGGTGGCGGAGCGGGCGCGGCCCTGACGCCGACCGCCTTCGCCCTCATCGCCGAGACCGTTCCCGAGGAACGCCAAGCCGGCGCCATGGGCCTCGTCCTCTTCGGTCTGACCCTCGGCATTGCCACCGGACCGACCTTCGCGGGGCTGCTCACCGATACCTTCGATTGGCAAGCGCCGTTCATCGCCGTCGCCTGCGGCTGCCTCGCCGTTCTCGTGCTGGCCGCGCGCATTCTGCCTCCCTCCGTGGCGCGGCAGGGCCGATCGCTCAAAGCCTCTGCGGCGCGCCTGCTCGACGGCGCTATTCTCCGGCCCAATCTCTGCAAAGGATTCTGGCTCGGCGCGACCATTGCCGGCTTCCTGATCTCCGGTGAGGTGCTGCGCAACCGCTACGGTCTTTCGACCAGCATGGTCGGGCTCTCGGTCACCGCCTTCGGGGTCGGTCTCGCGGCCGGCAATCTCGCCATCGGGCGCTTCACCATCTGGGCCGGAAGGCCAGAGACTGTCCTCGTCTTCGCCATCGCTCTCATCTTCGTAGCGCAGAGCACCTTCCTGGCGACCAACCCGAGCCTCGGTTTGGCAATCGGGCTACTGGCTCTCTGGGGTTTTGCATCAGGCCTCGCCGCACCGGCCAACACCGCCATTCAAGCGAGCCGGGCCGGCTCGGACGCCGGCTTCGTGCTGGCGTCGTCAGAATCGATGAACAACGGCGCGCTGCTTGTGCTGGCACCGATCGTCGCGGGGTGGGTTGGACGGGGCGACACCGTCGGCACGGCCATCCTGCTCGGCGTCTGCACGCTTGCAGCGCTCGGCGTCAATCTCGCCGACCGACGATCCCAACCGAAGGCTCTTCCATGTGAGGCGAATTAGGCTCTCGCGTTCGTCTCCTCTTGGTTCGCATCGACATCGCGGGACAGCTCCTTCAAGAACCGATCCCCTGTCGCCAGTCGCCTCCCAAGAGTTTGCACGAAGCTCTCGAAGCGCTCTGCGCCTTTCGCCCTCGCCGATGCCTGCGCGCTGTCGGGCAGCGGCGGCGTGATGGTCAGCCAGAAGCGAATGAACAGCGAGAGCGTTTCGCCGACAATGGCTATGTCTTCATCGAGTCCATCGATCTGTCGGCCGATGCCATCCATGCGGCGCGCGAACACGGCCTCAAGTCGCTCGGACGCATCCGCCGACAGGAAGGAGGCGACGGCGGCTTCAATGACGGCGGATTTGGAGATGTTGCGACGGAGCGCCAGCGCCTCGACCTTCTTCAGAAGTTCCGGCTCGAAATAGACATTCATGCGGGTCTTGGTCTGCATGGCCATCCTCACAGTTCGAGGCCATCAGCCGGGTCCATCGTTGCCTGCCGGGCATTCGATGTGACCTGCTGGCGCAAGCGGCTGGCCCGGGCGGCGTCCACATCGGGATCGTCGTCGAGAACATCGAACTCACTGAGGGGTGATCGCTCGGGTGGCGCGATCTCCTCATGTTCCGGCAATTCCGGCTCGCGGCGAATGCCGGCATTGGCCGGATCGAAGCTCACACCATTCCCGTTGTCGGATGTTGCTCCAGCCGATGCCGCCGGGATCGCCAGCGTCGACCAATCATCCACGGACTGCGCTGCCGGCGCGGACGCTGTCGGCGCCTTCGGCGGCGGCAAGATGCGTTCCTTGAAACGAGCATCCTCGTAGTAGCGCGCCTTCTTTGCCCGCACGGGCGGCACACCTGCGACCAGCAGCAATTCGTCGGCGGGCGGGAGCTGCATCACCTCTCCGGGGGTGAGCAGCGGCCGCGCCGTCTCCTGCCGCGACACCATGAGATGGCCGAGCCAGGGCGACAGCCGGTGGCCGGCATAGTTGGTGGAATCGCGCATCTCGGTCGCGGTGCCGAGGGCGTCCGACACGCGCTTGGCGGTGCGCTCGTCGTTGGTGGCGAAGGCGACGCGCACATGACAGTTGTCGAGCACGCTGTTGTTCGCGCCGTAAGCCTTTTCGATCTGATTGAGGCTCTGGGCAATCAGGAAGGACTTGATGCCGTAGCCCGCCATGAAGGCGAGTGCGCTCTCGAAGAAGTCGAGACGGCCGAGCGCCGGAAACTCGTCCAGCATCAACAGGAGGCGATGCCGGTTGGCGGAGGTCTTCAGGTCTTCGGTCAGACGACGCCCGACCTGATTGAGCAGTAAGCGGATCAGCGGTTTGGTGCGGTTGATGTCGGAGGGCGGGACCACGAGGTAGAGACTGACCGGCTTCTTACCCGCGACCAGATCGGCGATGCGCCAGTCGCACCGTGCCGTCACCTTCGCCACCACGGGATCGCGATAGAGGCCGAGAAACGACATGGCGGTGGAGAGCACGCCTGACCGCTCGTTGTCGCTCTTGTTGAGAAGCTCGCGGGCCGAAGACGCGATGACCGGGTGAACGCCGGCCTTGCCAAGGTGCGGCGTGCTCATCATCGCGCGCAGTGTTGCCTCCACCGGCCGCTTCGGATCGGAGAGGAAGTTGGCGACACCGGCCAGCGTCTTGTCCGGCTCCGCGTAGAGAACATGCAGGATGGCGCCGACCAGCAGCGAATGGCTGGTCTTTTCCCAATGGTTGCGCTTGTCGAGTGCGCCTTCTGGATCGACGAGGATGTCTGCGATGTTCTGCACGTCGCGGACTTCCTTGTCGCCGCGCCGCACCTCCAGCAGCGGATTGTACGCCGCCGACGCCGGATCGGTCGGATCGAACAGCAGCACGCGGCCATGCTTCGATCGGAAGCCGGCGGTCAGGCCCCAGTTCTCGCCCTTGATGTCGTGGATGATCGCGCTGCCCGGCCAGGTCAGCAGCGTCGGCACGACAAGGCCAACGCCCTTGCCCGATCGTGTCGGGGCGAAGCACAGGACGTGCTCGGGACCATCGTGGCGGAGATAGTCGCCGTCGAGCCGACCGAGCAGCACACCATCGAGGCCGAGCAGACCGGCGGCCTTGATCTCTTGCGCGTCGGCCCAGCGTGCCGAGCCGTAGGTGGCGACGTTCTTCGCCTCCCGCGCGCGGATCACCGATAGTGAAATCGCGACGACGATCGCGACCAACGCACCCGATACCGCGATACCAGCGCCCTCGATGAAGATCGCGGGCGCATAGGCGTCGTAGCAATACCACCACCAGAAGAAGAGCGGCGGATAGTAGACCGGCCAGCCCGCCGCCACGAACCACGGCCCGCCGAGCTGTCCCTGAAAGCCGAGCCGCCACGCCGTCCATTGCGTCGCGCACCAGATCGCGGTGAGCACGATCACGAGAACGATGGCGACTTGTCCCCACAGGACGCGGCTTCCGGACATAGGGGCTCCAATCGGCAAAAGAGACGGAGCCGATCAGAGAATAGCCGTGCCAACCAGAAGCAACAGAAAATCCGAAACACCGGGGTTTCGGATACAGTGGCGAAGAAAAAGGACGGTTAGTGCCGGGCCGTTCTCGCCTCGGCCGCTGCCTGCTCCAATATCTTGCGATAGCCGGTCTTCATCATCCACCGCGCGCGGGCAAGGTGGCTTTCCCAGCAGGTCCGTGCTCGACCCGATTCCGATTTCGGATCGCGGTGCAAAACGATGCGAGCCGCCTCTGTCCAGTCGGCTCCATCTATCTCAGCATCGAGCAATCGCAGATACGTGACGAAGTGTCGTTCGTCGTAGACCGTGATCTCCGGCTCGCTGGGAGCGAAATCGTCGACATCGGGATCGAGTTCGGGGCGTATCCGCATCGGAGGGCGCTCCTTTCGACAGTACGGCGGCTCGCAATGATTAGTTCAACAGCTCTTCAATTTTGAGACAAACAGCTTGGTGAACCACGGCTCTCAGCAGCAGCGGACTGGAATTCACCGTTGCGCCGAGGGGATCTATAACACGTTTCAGCACGAATCGGAATGATCGTTCCTGGAACGATCATTCCGACGCAGGCTCTCATTTCGCCATGGATCTCAAGGAGGTTATGGCGGTCAATCTGCGTCGGCTGCGCCATGACAAGCAAATGACGCAGGAAGAGTTGGCCGACCAGTCCGGCTTGAGCGCGCGCTATATTGGCGCAATCGAGCGCGCCGACGTTTCCGCCAGCGTCACGGTTCTTGGGCAGATTGCTGAGGCGCTTGGAATTGAGCCGGGTGAGCTTTTGAAGGAATCAGCCAGATCGCGCTGATTTGCTCATCTCGGTAGCAAGATCGAGCAGATGCCTGAGGGCTGGACCGCGATTGTGCGGCGACCAGACCGCGCTGAATCTGGCCCGATCCGGCTCATCAGCGACAGGCCGGAACACGACGCCGGGAAACGGGACGTGCGACGCGGCCTCGCTCGTCAGCGTGATCCCCTCGCCATCTGCAACCATGTGCATCAGCGTGTCTCGACCGACATCGCACCGACGAATGCGGGGCGACTTCTCTCGCTCGACGAGTCTGCGAACGATATGGTCCAGGACTTGGGGACCGGCGCCGCTTTGCCGGACAAGGAAGGTGTCTGCGGCGAGGTCTTCCCACATGAGATGGTCCGCACTCGCCAATGAATGGCCCTGCGGTAGCACGGCTATCACGGCTTCGGACCAGAGCTGCCGTGAATGGCAGTCGGGCACTTCTACGGCACCTACCACGAAGGCGATGTCGAGCTTGGCTTCGCGGACCTGACGTATGATCTCGTCCGAACGCCCCTCGAAGATGTCGAGTTCGATCTCCGGATGCTCGTCGCGATACCGGCGGCGCAGATCGGCCAGGAAGCCCGAAGCGATCGAAGACAGGAGTCCGATCGACAGATGACCAATCGTGCCGTTCAAAACCGCCCCTGCGGTCTTGATTGCAAGATCAAGGTGGCCAATCCCGGCGGCTATCTCCGTGATGAAACTGCGGCCGGCGTCGGTCAGGCGGACGCCACGGTGGCGGCGCTCGAATAGAACAACACCGAGATCCTCTTCCAACGTCTTGATCCTGGTGCTCACGCTCGACTGACTGACGCCGAGAGCATTCGCCGCGTGTCGGAAATTCAGATATTCGGCCACGGACAGCGTCTGGATCAGCGCCACGAGGGGGATACGGCCTCTCAACAACGCATTCTGTTGATCGGTAACCTCCTGGCCATTGTGCGCTCGTCGCCGCATCGCGCCTCCGATCTCGCTAAGCGCTCATCGATCGGACGCGGCGAGGTGCAAAGGCTCAACAGACCGAACAGGGCGAGCGCGAAGCCGACCCATAGCGGCGCGGTGAGGCCATAGCCTGCATTGATCCCGACGCCCCCCGCCCACGCACCGAGGGCGAGGCCGGCGGTGATGGCTGAGGTATGGACCGTGTTCACCAGCGGCCCCGGATGCGCGATCCGCATCACGCGCGCGACCATTGCCGGATTCATCGGTACCCCAACAATGCCGATAACCAGAAAGGCCGAGACAGCAAGGTAACTGTTGGCTGCAAAGACGGCGAAGGTCATCAGTGCCAACGCAAGGGCAGTCAGTCCGCCGAGGAGGATCGGGATCGTATGACGGTCGGCGAAACGCCCAACGACAAGATTGCCGACGACATTGGCTCCGCCATAGGCAGCAAGCAGCGTCGGTATTGTCGCCGGTGACAGTTTCGCCATGTCGATGAAGAGCGGCACCGCGTAGCTGAAAGCTGCAAAAGTCGCGCCGATGATGAGGCCGCTCGTCGCATAGGCCGCCCAAAGGCGGCCTCTCCTCAACGCGTCGAGTTCCGTGCTGAGACCATTCTCGATATGGCTCTTCGAGACGGGAACGAAAACGGCAACCAGAGCTGCGGCCAGAATGGCGAGGACGGCAACGCTCCAAAAACTCGACCGCCATCCGAAGCCCTGCTCGATGGCCGTGGTCACCGGCAGACCGAAGACCGGCGCGAGCATGAGTCCGCCGAGCATGATGGATGCCGCACGCCCTCTCTCCTGTGGCGTCACCAAGTCCGCGGCAATCGCCAGTGCCACGCCGAAGCAGGCGGAACTGGCCGCGCCAGTCACGATCCGCGCGATCGCCATGACGCCGTAACCTGGTGCGAGAGCCGCAAGCACTCCGCCCATGACATAGAGGCCGAGCAAAACGAGAAGCGCCGGCTTGTTCGGCGCGTTGAGGCGGAGGAGCAACGCCGTCACCAGCGGGCCGCCGATCGCCATGCCGAGGGCATAGAGCGAGATCAGATAGCCGATCTCGGCCACCGAAACAGCGAAAGCCGCCGACAGGGCCGGCATCATGCCGGCGACCATGAACTCCGAGGTAGTGAGCGCGAAGATCGTCAGCCCGAGGAGATAGACGACCGACGGCATTCCCGCCTGCCCCTGCGTGCGATCTCGGCTTGATGCTGGATTGGCGTCTCTCACCTCACCCATGGCCCTCGCTCCATTTCTATAGTCGAAATTATAGAAATGACTATCGTGCTTGCCCGAGTGGGTCAATTGATTTATATAAATCTGACTACAGAAAGGATTTCCATGGCACTCCGTGGCCGCCCCCGCAGCTTCGATCGCGATCTCGCCCTCGAAAAGGTGATGGAGGTGTTTTGGGCCAAGGGCTACGAAGGTGCGCAACTCAACGACCTGACGGCCGCAATCGGCGTGACGCCGCCAAGCTTCTATGCGGCGTTTGGCACGAAGGAAGTGGCGTTTCGGGAAGCGGTTGACCTCTACGTCGCAACGGTCGGCTCGGTACCCATGCGAGCGCTCGAAGAAGCGGGCACTGTCCGCCACGGTATTCGAGCCATGCTGGCGGGCAGCATCGACGTTGCCCTGTCGACCAAGCCGGGCGGGTGTCTGCTGATCCTCGGCGTCGTCAACTGTTTGCCGGAGAACCTGCCGGTGCGCGAGCATCTGTTCCAGGCACGCCGCAAGACGGTCGAGTTGATCGCGGCACGTCTTGAACGCGGTACGCGCGAGGGGGAGCTGCCGATGGGCACGAACGTCGCGCAGCTCGCGGCCTTCTATCACGGCATTCTGCAGGCCATCTCCTTCCAGGCACGGGATGGCGCGACGCGAGCGGAACTGGAGGCCCTGATCGAGCCGGCCCTGGCCGTGTTGAAGTAACCGGAACCAGCGTCCCATTTCCTCCTCTATGCCGCCGGAGACGTCTCGGCCTCCCGTGCCAAAGCAGCTTGGACAGATGCCCGCGCGCCGATCCGCTGCATGTAGTGCGTGGTCGCCGGCCAACGGCCGATGTCGATCGAAAAACCCTTCATCCAGCCGAGCACGGTGAAGAGATAGGCGTCGGCGACCGTGAAACCGTCCCCCACAAGATAATCCCGCGATGTGAGGTTTACCTCGATGAAGTCGAGGCGCCGGAACAGCCGATCCCGGAAGATCGCCTGCACATCTTCCGGCAACGCTCGATTGAACAGCGGGCTCGATCCGGAATGGATTTCGCTGGTGATGAAGTTGAGCCATTCCTGCAGCCGAACCCGCGCCAGCGTACCGGCAGCCGGAGCCAATCCCACCTCCGGCATCAGGTCGGCCAAATACTGAACGATGGCCGGTCCTTCGGTCAGAACCTCGCCGGTATCGAGTTCGAGCGCCGCGACATAGCCCTTTGGATTGACGGCGAGGAAGTCCTCTCCCGTGGATGTGCGTTTGGTCCGATTGTTCACGCGGACGAGCTCGTAGGGCATTCCGAGTTCCTGAAGCACGATGTGCGGCGAGAGCGAACAGGTGTCGGGGGCGAAATAGAGCTTCATCGTCGGGACCTCGCGGAGGGGATAGATCGCCGCCCACATTGGCAGGTCCCGTGATATAATAAAAATTACTCGCATATTTCTCTGATATAAGTTCACCTACTATGAACCTGACCCAACTCCAGAGCCTGATCGCCGTCTCCGAGGCCGGCAGCTTCACCGCAGCAGCGGATAAGCTCGGCGTCACCCAATCGGGGATGAGCCAAGCCCTGGCCGCGCTCGAAGAGAACTTGGGGGTGAAGCTGCTCGTCCGGCAACCGCGGGGCGTCGCGTTGACCGCCTTCGGAGAGCGCGCGCTCGACCATGCGCGAACAGCCCTTTCGCATCTGGAGGCGATCGAAAGGGAGGCAATGGCGCTGATCGGCGAAGAGACCGGCGCCATACGTCTGGCGGGCTTCCCGAGCGTATTCGCCACGGTCCTTCCGCCTTTGCTTCGGCGTTTTCGCACGCTCCATCCGGGCATCGATCTCGTGCCGCTCGAAACCGACGACCTGGAAGTGGAGGCATGGCTCGCGGCAGGATCGATCGACCTCGGCGTCGTTCTCAACCCGTCTTCGGCCAGAAAAGCCGTTCCACTCGGACGGGATGCCTGGGTTCCCATCCTGCCGGCGGCGCATCCCCTGTCGCGGCGCACGTCGCTGTCGTTGGCCGAACTGGCGGCAGCACCCTTCGTCCTCGCCACCGGCGGGTGCCATACGAACGCCCGCTCGCTTGCCGACGCGGCTGGATTGACGCTCCAGAACGTTGAGATCGAGGTCCGCGACTGGTCGAGCGCGCTTGCCCTGGTTCGGGAGGGCGCGGGTGTCAGCCTCGTGCCGGAATCCACGTTGCCGGAACAGCGGCGCGGCTTGCGGGTTTCGAAGCTCGCATCACCGTTGCATCGCGAGTTCGGACTCGTTGCCTCGCCAGTGCGGCGGCTCTCGCGGGCCGGAAACCTGTTCGTCGAGATGGCACGTCGCTCGTCCGTCCCGTCCTTGGCATAGCGTAGGACGCGAGGACCGGTCGGCCGCCGGTCTCTCTGTTTGGCGACATGCCCGCTGTTGTTTCCTTTCATGACGCTTCTTAATTCCACGCATTATCCATCAATACTTCTGCGTTACCGCGCCGCCCTCGTTGGAATGACCTCCCATCTGTCACCCTCGATACCGCCGGACAGCGAATGAGATGTCAAATATTGAGAAGAGACCAAAATGATATATATTGCGTATCAATGATCGAGACACGTCTGCTCCGACAGTTCATCGCCGTGGCCGAGGAGCTGCATTTCCATCGTGCAGCCGAGCGATTGCACATGGCGCAGCCGCCGCTCAGCCAAGCCATCCGGAAGCTGGAGGACGAGCTGGGTCTGCTCCTGTTCGAACGCAGCAACCGAAACGTCGCGTTGACGGCCGCCGGGGCATCCTTCCTGGAAACCGCGCGCTGCGCTCTGCTGCAATTGGAGGATGGCGTCGAGCAAGCCCGGCGGGTTGCCGCCGGCGTCGCAGGCCGCCTCACCGTCACGTTTATCGACACCGCGCATTTTGACATGATGCCGTTGGTCGTCCGGACTTTCCGCCACCAATTCCCGAATGTGGAGTTGCGTCTGCAGGAGGCGACCACTACGGCGCAGGTGGATGCGATACGCACGGGGATTGCCGATATCGGCTTCATGCGGTGGCCCGGCATCGTCATTCCGGATCTGACATTCGAGCGTGTCGCGCAGGAGCCGGTGGTTGTTGCCCTGCCCGAAGATCATCCCTTGGCGAAAGCCGCCACGGTCACGCTCGCGGACTTGGCCCCGGACGATTTTGTTGCCACACCTCGTGCTGAAGGGCCGGGCCTCCATGATCAGCTCATTGGTCTTTGCCGACTGGCTGGATTTTCGCCTCGGATCGCGCAGGAAGCTCGCCAAATGCAGACCGCCGTGGGGCTGGTGGCCGTGGGGCTGGGCGTTGCGTTGGTGCCGGATTCGCTCGCGCGAGGGCAAAGGAACGGCGTTGTATTCCGCCCAATCGCAGTCGACGCGCCTCCCGAGATGACGGTCATGGACGTGGTTGTCGGGTGGGACGCATCAAAGCGGTCGCCTGTTCGCGACGGCTTCCTTGCGACGACACGGCAAGTCGCATCTTACGATATGCAAAACATATCATTCGATCATTAATCAGATATTTTACATCTCACAGTGCCGCAAAGATAATCGCTCCCGACACAATGGGAGTGCGGCATGGAGTACCGGCGCCTTGGCCGATCTGGCCTCAAACTGTCGGCCCTTTCCTATGGCAGCTGGGTGACCTTCGGGACTGCGCTGGACGATGCAGGTGCCCGTGATTGTCTTGCGCTGGCTTATGAGAGGGGGGTCAATTTCTTCGACAGCGCTGAGGTCTATCTCGGCGGGGAAGCCGAGCGCATGCTCGGCCGGGCCATCAAGGCGCTGGGCTGGCCACGGGATTCATTCTGTGTTTCCAGCAAGGTCCTCTATGGAACGGGGGACAATCACGATCCCGCCGAGACCGCCCGGCCAACCCAGCAAGGGCTGAGCCGGAAGCACATCATCGAAGCCTGTGAACAAGCCTTACAGCGCTTTGGTCTCGACTATCTCGACCTCTACCTCTGCCATCGGCCTGATCCCGACATGTCTTTGCCGGAGATTGCGTTCACGATGGACAGCCTCATCCGGCAGGGGAAAGTCCTCTATTGGGGAACGTCGGAATGGCCTGCCTCGGATATCGAGGCGCTGATCGCCTTTGCCGACCGGAACCACCTCATCCCGCCGCAGGTTGAGCAGCCCCAATACAATTTGTTCCATCGCGCCCGCGTGGAGCAGGAGTATCGGTCTATCGCCGAGACACACGGTGTTGGCTTGACCACATGGTCGCCGTTGGCCTCCGGTGTTCTCGCGGGACGCTATGATGATGGCATCCCACCCGGATCACGGCTGACGGCGGCAGGCTTTTCCTGGCTCTCGGATTTCGTCTTTGCCGGACGGCAGGAGGAGATGCGCGCGGCGGCGCGGCGCCTTCAAGGCATTGCCGCCGATCTCGGCAGCTCTCGCGCCCAGCTCGCCATCGCCTGGTGTCTGGCCAACCCGTCGGTGAGCACGGTGATCCTCGGCGCTTCGAGCAACGCCCAGCTCGCACACAACCTCGCGGCGATTGAGTTCGTGGAGAAGCTTACGCCGGAGATTCGCGAGAGCATTTCGCAGGCCATGAGTTTCAAGCCCGATCGACCAATATGAAGACGGGAATCGAAGGAAAGATCAATGCCATCAAACGAGATCATTCGTCGAAGGACGTTTATCGGGGCCTCAATGGGAGTAGTTCTACTCAATGGATCCGGGATTGCCACTGCAAAAGCCGAGCAGACGAGCAATCAAGCCCCAGACGGAAGAGAAAACATGATGCATCAATTGCGCATCTACGAGATATTCGAGCACAACAAGGCCGCCTTCCACGCCCGGTTTCGAGATCACGCGGTGCGCATCATGAAACGTCACAGCTTCAATATTCTAATCATGTGGGAGGCCCGGACGAGGGACCGGACGGAGTTCGTTTATCTCCTCGAATGGCCCGACGAAGCCGCCTTGACCGAGCGATGGGCCTCGTTCATGGCAGACCAAGAATGGTCGGGCATAAAGGAGCGTACCGCGGCGGAGCACGGCAAGTTGGCTGGAGAAATACAGAGCCGCGTTCTCCGCCGAACTGACTACTCACTGCAGCTTTGTTCGACTTAATTAGCTGCTCCGAGGGCTTTGGAGAGAGGCTTCCGGCGGATTGCGCGGCTATCTCCGACTTTTGATTTTCTTCGATACCGTCGAAGTAATCCACGGCGAGCCGGTTGCCGGGCTCCGACTCATGACGCGCCAGCGATACCTCTCCTCCTCCCGAAGGTGAAAAAGCTGAGTGCGGCCAGCACCCAGACACCGATGGCGCCGTAGAGCATCACCTCTCCGAAGCCGCCGGCCAGTGCGGCAAGACCGAGCACCTTCGACACTCCCGGAGGGGCTTGATCGAAAGCACCGACGTTTCCGGCGGCGACCTGTTCGGCGATGTGCCGAAGTTGCGTGGCGTCGAACGATCCGGACACCGCACTCAGGCGCTTCAGAACGCCGTCAACCAAGACAAAGCCCATCAGCGCGATGTTGATGGCGAGCGAGATCATCCGTGCGCTCATGTCGATGCCGGATGCCATGCCGGCCCTGTCGCTCGATACTGATCCAGTCGTGGTGTTGGTGACCGGCGTGTTGGTCGCCCCGAGACCGATCCCGGCCAGCAACGCGCCGATCAATGTCGTCGGCAAGGCCGCCGGACCACCGCCTGTTCCGATCTTCATGATGAAAAAGCCGAGACCGATCACGAACAATCCGGCCGGGATGACGGTGCCGGCGCCAAGACGCAGCGAAAGGCGTTCGGCATAGGGCGGCACGACCAGCGTCGGCAGGGTGTAGGCGAGAAGTGCAAGGCCAGCGGTCAGCCCGTCGAGACCGAGCCCCGCCTGAAACCAGATCGGCAGATAGATCATGAACGGCCAGAAGCTGAAATTCATGCCCATCGAGCCGAACAAAGCTCCGGAAAACGGCCGGATTCGGAACACCGAGAAATCAAACATCGGGTGCGGCGTGATCTGCTCGACAATGACGAAGGCGATGAGGCTGAGGGCGGCTGTAGCGACGATCGCCAGCGCGAGCAGACTGGTGAAACCGAGTTCGCTGCCCTGAGTAATGACGTAGGCGACGCAAAAGACGGCCAGTGACAGGGTCGCGATGCCGCCGAGATCCAGGCGCCGAGCGGCTGGATCCTTCGACTCCCGAACACCGCGCCAAGCCAGGATGACGGTCAGCACGGCGATGAAACCGTGGATCAGAAACACCCAGGCCCAGCCCATCAGGGCGGCGATCCCGCTGCCGATCACCGGACCGAAGCCGAGACCGAACCCGGTAACGATGCCCCACCAACCGAAAGCCCGGGCTCGATCAGCCGCCGTGCTGAACTGATGCGAGAGCACGGCGATCCCACAAATCAGCATGGCGCCGCCGCTCGCGCCTTGGAGCGCACGCCCAACGATGAGGATCATCATGTTGGGGGCCAAGCCGCACAGGACGGACGTGCCGCCGAACGCAACGATAGCGACGACGAGGAGACGCTTGCGCCCGAAGCGATCCGCCAGTGTGCCGGCAGCCATGAGGACCGTCGCCACGGCGATGGTGTAGGCGTTCATCGTCCACTGGAGCTCTTGGAAATCGGCGCGAAGGACTTTCTCCAGCGTCGGCAGAATCGCCGGAACGCTTGATATTTCGAAACCGAACATCAGAGCCGACAAGCAGATGGCGGCCAAGGCAAGGTTACCTTGCCGCGAGGAAGCAAAGGACATGGTCAGGCCTTTCAGCGCCAAGATCACTCGGCGTCTCGCGCGCGGCCGTTCACCCCCAACGGCTGAAGCCGGAGTGGCACGGCAGTCTTGCGAGCGACTGTTGTTGATGGACCTGATCGTAGGCGAAACTTGACGATATAAGAATGATATGGCTGAATATTTCAGAGACAACAAATCTGGATGATCGAAATGGCATCCCTTGATGTCGAGTCCGTTCAGGCCTTCGTGGCCATCGCCGACCTTCAGAGTTTCACGCGCGCGGCGGAGGCCCTCGGCACCACGCAAGGGGCGATCAGCGTCAAGCTGCGGCGCCTGGAAGAGCGGATCGGCCAGCGGCTGATCGAACGCACGCCGCGCCACGTCCGGCTCTCCGCACACGGCGCAGTCTTTCTCGACCGGGCTCGCGACTTTCTTGCCGCGCACGAAGCGGCGCTGTCGGCGCTCGCTTCCACCACCCCACGCCGCTTCGGGCTCGGCATCGCTGCGCATGTGGCCGGACCGGAGCTTCCGACCCTTCTGGCGCAACTCAACGCGTATGATCCGGGCCTGCGCATCGAGGTCCGCCTGGAGAATTCGCGCACGCTGCTCGACGCCTTCGATCGTGGAGAGCTGGACGCCTGTATCATTCGTCGCGAAGACGACCGGCGCGACGGCGAGGTTCTCGGTCCCGAACATTTCGGATGGTTCGCCGCGCCGAATTTCGAGCATCGGCAGGGCGAGCCTCTGCGGCTGGCGGCCCTGTCGCCGTCCTGTGGCGTGCGCGATATCGCGACCCGCGCCCTCGACGAGGCAGGCATCGCCTGGACGGAAGTGTTCCTCGGTGGCGGCTCGTCGGCGGTGACGGCAGCCGTCTCCGCTGGACTCGCCATGGCCGTCTTTTCCTGTCGCCTTGCTCCGCCCGGCACCGTCGAAATCGGCGAACGCTTCAGGTTGCCGCGCCTGCCGTCGTCCGAGATTGTGCTGCACTCCACACTCACCGATCCCAAGTCGCGCGCTGCATTGCGCACATTGGCTGCGGCTTTTCGGGAGCACCGCGCGATGGCCGGATAGCGGACGCGGGACAACCGCCCGCAGCCGGCACCGTTGGTCGGACAGCGTCGCCGGCCCCCTTATGACGTTGCCGAGGCCCGTTCCGGCGCGAGCTGATCGACAACGGTGAAGGTCAGGCCGGTCCAATACTCGCCCGCCTCAACGACCGCGATGGATCGTTCCGCTTCCTCGATGGCGGCATGGCCGTCGGACTGCAGGAAGCTCTCGACATCCTTCATCGAGGCGAAGGCCATGAGCGTCACGCCATCGATCCGGCTGGCTACGGGGTGGAAGAACGGCACGCCCTCTGTGACGGGACCGATGTTGTGCAGTTGGACGTAACGCTTCACGAGATGCTGCGTATCGGCCTGGCCGACCACCAGTTCGGCATGGTCGTGCAGCCAGCGGCGCTGGAACGTCTCGCGGTCGAGATCATCGCGCCGGATGTGGGTCTTGATCAGGACGATCGAGTCGTTGCCAGCCGTGTTCGGCATGATGACGAACTGGCGGGCGAGTAGCGGCCCGAGATCCCGGAAGATGGCCTGATCCTCGGGAAGGATCTTGCGACGAACCCGCTCGGCACCGAGAACCGCGCCGAGATCGTCTAGCCCAGAGAAGTTGAGATACGCGACCCCGTCCCACTGCGGACGTCGGTAGGACTCGACGTGACCGACGATGGTCTCGAACAAGCGACCGTCCGCGTCGAGCGGCGGCCGGTAGGGCGGCGGGTTCAAGCTCGTCGGTCCCGACGCCACGCGGTGAATCTGATCGTAACGCAGCAGGCGCTCGATGGTCTTGCGATCGTCTGGCTCGTCGGGATGGAGGAAGCGCGGGCCATGCGCCTTGCGCCAATAGTCCCCCCATGTTTCGAAACTGAGATTAGGGTCGGGTTCGGACGCGTTGGCGGTCGGATCGGCGCGCGACAGGAACGAGAACAGCACCGTCAGCGGAGCGGTTCGAGCGTCGGACTCGGTTGAGGTGGACGGTGCGACAGAGGCGGTCATCGGGCGTACTCCTTTGAAGCGAAGGGGATGGATGGCGGAAACAGAGAGCGCAGCAGCGCGACGAGGCCGCAGGCGGCGCCTGTGAAGCACACACCGGCCCAGCCGTAGCGGCTCCAGGCCCAGCCGCCGGCGAGCGCGCCGATCGCCATGCCGATCATGGCGGCGGTCATCAGTAAGCCGTTCAGCCGGCTGCGCGCGGCGGGGTCGATCGTCGTGACGATGGTCTGGTGCGAAACCAGCGCGGCCATAACGCCGAGGTCGAACAGCACCGCCCCTGCGATCAGCGCGGCGATTGAATGCGGCGACGCCAGCATCAGGACAAAGGCAAGAGCGACCAGAAGGCAGCCGAGGCGGATCGCGATGGCAGGCCCGCGGGCGTCGGCGAGACGCCCGAACAGAGGGGCGCCGAAGGCCCCGGCGGCGCCGGCCAATCCGAAGGTGCCGGCCGCACCCGCACCAAGATGGAGCGGTGGCTCGGCCAGCATCAACGCCAGTGTGGACCAGAAGGCGCCGAGGGTTGCCGCCAGCAGGCCTTGGGTCAGAAGAGCCTTGCGCAGCACCGCGTACCGCCCGACCAAGGTGGCGAGGCTCAAGAGAAGAGCGCCATAGGAACCGTTGGCGGTCGCCGGCTGGAGCGGCAACCAGCGCCAGACCGCAACGCCGACCAGCGCCACCATGGTGGCGGCCAAGGCGTAGATCGCTCGCCAGCCGAAGAGATCGCCGACGACACCACCCAATGTGCGAGACAACAGGATGCCGCAGAGCAGGCCCGTGGTCACAAGCCCGATGGTGCGCCCCCGCTCTTCGGCCGTCGCGAGTTGCGCCGCCATAGGCACGAAGTCCTGGCCGAGGCTGCCGAGCAGTCCGACGGCGAGGCTGACGGCGAGAAGCACGGAAAAATCCGGCGCGAGCGCCGTCGCCGACAGGAGAAGCACGAGCAGGATCGACTTGGCGAGGACGAGCCGCTTGCGGTCGATGAGATCGCCGAGCGGGGCCAGCAGCAGCATTCCGAGGGCATAGCCGGCTTGGCTCACCGCCGGGACGAGGCTCGCCGGTTCCGATCCGATGCCGAATGTCTCGCGCACCAGCGGGACCACCGGCTGGATGTAGTAGACATTGGCGACGCCGACGCCGGCTCCGATCGCCAGAAGCCAGACCAGGGCCGGCGGGATCGAACGCCTTCCTTCGTCTTCATGGGTGGAATGCGATGGTCCTGGCATGGCGCCGCTCCGTGGGATGCGGGCCGGACGACCCTATCCGGAGCATTTTATTGGCGACTGTAGTGGCGATAAATCGGCTCATATGGCAATATGAGTTGACAGATAGTCGTCAATAGGTCGCGATGATTTCCGCCGAACACCTCAGTGGCATAACAGCCTTCGTCCAGGCCGCCGACGCAGGCGGATTCACGCTGGCGGCGGAGAGGCTCGGCCTTTCGAAATCCGGTATCGCCAAGAGCGTGGCGCGGCTCGAGGATCGGCTCGGGGTTCGATTGTTCAACCGAACAACACGCCGCTTCGCTCTGACGACCGAAGGCCAATCTTTCTACGACACCTGCGTGCGCGTCCTGGCCGACCTGGAAAACGCCGAGGCGGCACTCAACGCGCATCGCCTGCGGCCGCGCGGGCGATTGCGAGTCGATCTGCCCGTGGTGTTCGGCCGACGCTGGGTGCTGCCCGTGCTCCTCGACGTTGGCGCGCTGTATCCGGAACTGTCGCTGGAAGTCTCACTGACCGATCGACGCATTGATCCGATTGACGAAGGCATCGACCTGGTGATCCGCATCGGCGATCTCGATGACAGCTCCACACTCGTCGCCAGAAGGCTGGGTGTGCAGCAATCGGTGCTCTGCGCCAGCCCCGATTATCTCGACAAGCACGGGAGCCCCACCTCGCTCGATGATCTCAGCGCTCATGCCTGCATCGTCTTCGGCCGGGGCGGACAGTCCCTGCCGTGGTGGTTCCTGGATGGGAAAGGCGCGCCCGTGGCGAAGCCCGTCTCCGGACGGCTCTCGTTCAACCACAGCGACGCCATCTGCGACGCAGCCCTCGCCGGCCAAGGTATCGCGCTTCTATCGACTTGGCTGATTGCCGACCACTTACGCGACGGACGACTTGCACAGGTGCTGCCGGCGGTGCCGACGCGGGGTTTTCCGATCCACGCTCTCTGGCCGCAGACCCGGCAGATGAGCCCGAAGGTGCGCGTCGTGGTCGACGAACTGGTGAACCGCTTCCTGCCTGAGCCGCCGTGGGATCGCGATAGATGAGCCTTCGCTCCAGCTTTCCCGGTGTTGAGATCAGATCTCCAATCCCTTCTGCCGCCCCAATTGCCACGACACCGATCCGCCACGGACGATGCCCGACACCTCGCGACCAAGCTGGCGGTCGATGACCGGCCGCCACGGGACGAGTGTGAACTCGTGAGACTTCTCGACGATCGCGAACTTGCCGCTCGATAGCTGCACCGCTCCGGTGAAGGTGCCGCTGACGGTCTCGCCATCGGCGGCGGCCCGGAACGGCAGGGCCTTCTTCGCTGCCACCTCCTCGCCGACACGGGCAACCTCGCGCTCCTGAAGCGTGGCGATCAGGTTGCGCCGATAGGCGACGTGGCCATCGGATTGACGGACAGCGTCACCGTGATCGATCAGCGCCTCGCGCCGGCGCGCCATCGCCTCGTGCACCTGGTTGCCAAATCCTGACGACGACAGATCGGACACGCCCACACCGACCAGCCGTCGGTCGAGCCACGTCGCGCCGTCCGATCCGATCTGGCGTTCGAGGTCGAAGGTAGAGAGGACGCGGATATTGACGCGGGCGTTGCTGCCCGCATCATGGGCGGCGGCGCGCGCCTCGAAATCTTCCGGGATGCGCCAATGATCGGCGTCGATCCGCTCGGTGATCCCGGCGCGGCGCAATGCCTCCAGCCGACTGACATGGGCATCGACGAACCCCTCATAGTCACCGTTCGGCACACGCCCCTCGAACCGAGCCTGTTCCAGATGGCTGCTCGGCCGATAGAGGCCGTCCTCGGCCATGGCGGCGATGGCGCGATCGGATGGACGGCCGGTGCTCTCCGGCGGCCCGATCTCGATGATGCTGCCGAAGCGGGCGTCCTCGACCCGCGCCGGGTCGACACCGGAGACATGGTGCGTGCATCCGTCGATGCCATCGACCAGTAGCGTCAGGTTCTCACCCAACTCGTCGCTGAGATGCTTGTCGATGACGCGGCCGACGATCAGCATCGTGGGCGCGGCGGCGTGAATCTGGAAGCTCATCGGGTCGCGTTCGGTACCCTCGGCCCGGAGTGCCTTCTGCATGGTGCGGATGATCTCGCCTCGCTCGCCCATCTCGCGCAAGGTGGGCTCCAGCCTCTCGCTCAACTCCCAGACGCCCGGCGCATGCTCAGTGGCAAGGCCCATGTCGCCGAGCTTGCCAAGACGGCGCAGGCGCATCGTACGATCGGCCTGGCCACGCAAATCGTCCGGCCCGTATCGGAGGTCAAGCAAACGGTCTTCGGCTTCGGCGATCATCGCCCGGTCGATGCGGGTGAGCCGATCTTGGTCGATCTCCACCATGAGTTTGCGGCGCTGCTCGATCTCGGTGACGGGGCCGAGTTCCAGCGTCGCCAGTTCGGTTGCCCGCTCGCGGACACCATTGGCGAGATAGTCGCCATTAATGACGAGATCCTCGCCGAGCGCATCGCGACCGTTGACGATGACATGGACATGCGGGTGGCCGGTGTTGTGGTGATTGACCGCGACCCAATCGAGCTTCGTGCCAAGGTCGGTTTCGAGCCTTCCCATCAGCTCGCGGGTGTAGCCGGTCAGGTCGGCAAGCTCGGTGGCGTCTTCCGGTGAAATGATGAACCGGAACTGGTGGCGGTCGTCTTGGCCGCGATCGAGGAAAGCGTCGCCATCTGCGCGACCCTCCGTCGCCGAATAGAGCCGGCCTCGCTCACCATCGCGCGATGTGCCGTCGCGCTGGATATAGCGCAGGTGCGCGGCGGCCTTTCCGCTCTTGCCCGCGCCCCGGACAGAACGGGATTTGACGATGACGCGGCGGCTGCCGGGCTGGCGGTGGCTCCAGCCGTTCGACAGGTTGCGGGCGCGCACGAAGGATGCGCCGCGACCACGCTGCACGCCTCGGCCGGAGGCGACAACACGCGTGCCCTTCGCTGCGTAACCGGGACCGCCCCCCTTCGCCGATCGGCTTCGGCCGGACGCCGCCTGTTGCTGGCGCGTGGCCTTCCGCACCTTGCTGAGGAAGCTCTTGGCCTGTCCCGATTTCCCACCGTTGGATCGGACGCGGCCGGGCTTTGGCCGGAAATAATAGTCGTCTTCCCTCATGGCCGCCGATCCACCCGAAATCGGCGGCTTCGGGCAAGAGTGCTGCGAGAAACGCCGTATATTCTGGCTTTTCCGCGCCTCGCGGCACCATGGCGGTCCGGCGACGGTGCCGCCCCAAACAGTGTGCAGACAAGGGCTTGCCCTGCGGATCGGACCCATGGGGTGCCGCCCGCTTTAATCTTGCCCTCCCGCCTGCCTTTCCGTTCTGCCCCTCCTCTCCAAAGATGTGACTGACGCCAGCCCCATCCTCTGCACACTGAAGTCGCTTGCGCATCCGGCTCGACCGCGAGCCTCATGGCTGCCGCCCCGTGCCACTCGCGCGACGAACAGCCCGACCGACTGCGGCACGATGGCGGAGAGATCGCGCACGGTGTTCGCCTGCGGAGCGTCGTTCTTGTGCTCATCTGACTGCACGGGAGGGACCGTCGCCTTGCTCAAAGGCTGCCTGATGAAAAGCGGAGCACGGGTCCAGGAAAGCGGATCGGCCGACGCGACGACGACCGCGTCGGTGGCCTCGCCGGGGCTGACGATCGGCGCGACGGTGGCGACATAGGCGCGTGTTTCCGGTGGAAGCGGTCGGCCCTTCAGCGCCTCCTCGTAGCGCCCGGGACCGGCGTTATAGGCCGCGATCCACTCCGGCGAGCCATAGCGATCGAACAGTTCGCGGATATAGGCCGCGCCCGCCACGATGTTGTCGTGCGGGTCGTAGGGATCGCCGCCCAGGCGGTAACGCACACGCAGCTCGGCCCAGGTCTGCGGCATGATCTGCATCAGCCCGATCGCCCCTTTGGGCGAGGTGGCACGTGGATCACTGTCGCTCTCTGCTCGCATCACCGCGCGAATCCAGGCGGCGGGAAGCTCGAAGCGCTGTGCCGCTTCGGCGATGAGTTCGCCATAGGGATCGCGCGATGGCGGTTGGACGACAGGCAGAGTCTGCGCCAGCGCATTCACAGGAATCGTACTGCCGAACAGCAAACCTGCGAGCAGGATGATCGCCAATCGCGCGGTCGCACTCTCTCCACTGCGACACCAGCCTGCCAGCGTGCTCGCTGCGGTCAAGGGTGTGCGCACTGCGCCGATCTTCGATCGCCCTTGACCTCCGCTGTGCGCGCCGGCCGACCGGTCGTCGAGCGGGACGAAGGGATGAGATGGGGTAATCGGCTTAGAGCCCATTTTCCCCGGAATGGAGGAAGGTGTTGCGCTTCCAGTCGATGGTAGACGTGGTCTGTATTGCCCAGCCACAAGCATCAGGAAAGGAAGCGCAACATGAAGCATTATGCCGGTCTGGACGTATCCGTGAAAGAGACCTCGGTGTGTATTGTCGACGAGACGGGTGAGATTTGCCGGGAGCGAAAGGTCGTCAGTCATCCCGATGACCTCATCGAACTGCTGTGTGACCCTCGATGGAATCTGGAGCGGATCGGCCTTGAAGCGGGGCCGCTGTCGCAATGGCTCTACGAGGGCCTGGCGCGCGCCGGCCTGCCGGTGATCTGCATCGAGACCCGCCACACCAAGGCGTTTCTCAAGGCCATTCCGAACAAAACCGACCGCAACGATGCGCGTGGGATTGCCCAGATGATGCGTGTCCATCTGTTCAGGCCGGTGCATGTGAAGACGCTGACGAGCCAGAAGCGCCGCGCCCTGCTGACGGCCCGCACGCTGCTGCAAGGAAAGGCGATCGCCATCGAGAACGACCTTCGCGGACTGCTGCGGAACTTCGGGCTGAAGGTCGGCATGGTCGGAAAGGTCAAATACGAGGATCGTATCCGCGAACTGACCGAGGGTATGCCGGAGCTGGCCGAGATCGTGGAGCCGCTTCTCGCCGCGCGCCAAAAGCTGCGGGAAGAATTTGCAAAGCTGGATCGTAAAGTGCGGGAGGAAGTCAGAACCGATCCGGTTTGCCGGCGGCTGATGACGGTGCCCGGCGTTGGTGCGATCGTGGCGCTGGCCTATGCGGCGACCATCGATATTCCGGCCCGCTTCCGCAGCTCCCGGTCGGTAGGAGCCGTGCTCGGATTGACCCCGGTCCTCAACCAGTCGGGCGAAAGCAACCGCAGGGGCCGCGTCTCGCGATGTGGCGACGGGATGCTGCGCAGCCTGCTCTACGAAGCCGCGCAGGTCTTGCTGATCCGTGTCCGGAAATGGTCCTGGCTGAAAGCCTGGGCGATGAACGTCGCAAAGCGACGTGGGCTGCAAAAGGCCATCGTGGCGTTGGCCCGCCGGCTTGCCGTGATCCTGCACCGGATCTGGAGTGACGGAACCGAGTTCCACTGGACACGGGAGGATGCGATAGCAATTGCAGCATAAGCATCGCTCTTCGAAGAGCATGTAAAGTTCCGCCTCGCGGCGGAAGACGTCCTTCGCGGACGGTGGGTGATGTGAGTTCGGGAAAGCCGTTATTCGATAGCGCCATGCGCTGTCAGGATGCGGATGAGATTGGGCCATGTCACTCTTCTGACCCCATGGAGGGAGGGCTATACGCCGATCCCGGAGAGAAGCGCGGGCCGCGAAAAGACGTTGAACGCCGCGCCGGTTGAACAGATCGATTGTGGTTGACCCCACCACGCCGATTAGAGAAGACGGCTTTTCCGCGAACAAAGGGATGGCCGATCGCAAGGAGATGGCACAGGCGCGCAGGCTGACGGATCGCATGAGGTCACTCCCGCTCACCGCGCTTCGGGGCACGGTTCCAATGCAGCGACCAGGACGCGCCACCGTCATCGTTCCGAAACAGGTTGGCGCGGATCGGTTGCGGCAAGGCGGGATCGTCGATGACGAGCGCGATGTAGTCCCCGGCCCGTTCGCCGGTGCGCTTCCAGCCAGCGCCGATCTCCGGCCCTTCCTCGTTGCCGTTGTGGACGCGGTAGTCCGGCGCGTTGTCGGCATCGGACGGCTCTGCTGGAATGATGGTGATCTCGCGGAAGAGCGTGAAGGTATGGACGCGCCCGACAAAGCCGGTGGGTTCGCGCGTGAACTCGCCAATCTGTGGCATGTAGAACCTCCATGAACTGGTGGTGGGATGAAGGTGGTGCGGCGCTCACCGTGTCGGGGCACGCCAGACGAAATGGCCGTCGCCCTCCTCGTCGGTGTAGATCGGCGTCGCCGTGCCGATGACGGCGCGCGCTGGGATCGGGCCGAAGTAGCGGCCGTCCAGACTGTCGGGCACATCCGGGTTCATCAGGAAGAACTCGTCTTGCGCGACCGTCCGGCACCCCTGCCAGACCGGCAGGTCGCGGCCCGCGCGGTCGCGATCGAGCGCGTCACCGAGCGGCACATGATCGACCGTGATGGTGCGCCCGGTGCGACAGACTTCGTGTCCTGGCAGGGCCATGATGCGCTTCAACAGCGGCACGCCGCGGCCGATATAGCCGCGCTCCACCATGAAGTCGGCGAGCGCTTTATCAGGAAGCACAGCAACAAGATCTCCGACCTCCAGGTCCGGCGCCGGGGCGAGAGCGTAGAGGCCAATCGGAACACTCGCGGATGCGTTCCAGACGAGGCGCAACGGTGTGGGAATGAACGATGCGACGGCAACGCCCATCACGGAGAAGTACGTCGCCATGACGTAGCCGAACCGGGTCATGGTTCGGCCCTCCGGCGCAACAGAAACGCCTGGTGCTGATCGACGGTGTAGGCGCGCGGCTCGTGCCCGACGGTCAAACGGTTGTGGGCGTGCCGCCAGTGATCGGGCGACACCTCGGTGGCGTCGATGCCGATCGCCTCGACAGCATCGATGTGCTGAAGGACGCGCTCGACCTTCGGCCAGCCCTCGATCCTGAGCAGGATCTCGCCGCCGGGACGCACGAAGGGCAGCGTCTGGAACGGTTCGCCCGGCACCACCGCACGTACGATGTCGATCCGTGACGTGATCGTGCCGAAGTCATTCGACGCCCACCGCACGAAGGCGAAAACGCTGCCGGGTCGATAGAAAAAGACACGCCGACGGCGGTCGAGCACCTGTTCGCGCACCTTGTCGCCGAACCTGATCCAGTTCTCGAGCCGCTTCTCGATGTGCGTCAGTTCGACTTGGGTGAAAGCGTCGGCGGACAGGGTGCGCGGTGCGATACCGCCATGTGAACGGGAAGCGGTGGCACCGGTCATGGGCGATCTCCATCGGTGGTCGGCGGGAATTCGCGCGCGAGCAGATCGCGCAGCATGTCGGCGACGGTGATGCCGCGCTGAAAGGCGACGATCTTGATGCGACCACGCAGTGAGGGCGTGATGTCGATGGTCAGCCGCGCGGTGAAGCGGGCCGCCTCGTCGGTACGCGGCGCGTCGGCCGCCTTGATCCAGCTTTCCGGGTCGGCGGGCCGGGCGGCAAAGCGGCGACGGATCGGGTGCGCGCTCATGGCAGTGCCTTTCCCGTGATCAGCCGTCCGATCTCTGCAGCGAGTGCCGCGATCTCGCGCGCGGCCTGACTGTCGGGGTCGATTTCGGAGGCGAGCCGACCGGACTGTGCGGCATCGGCGAAAACGACGCGCTGGCCGATGGTCGTCGCCAGCACCGGCGGGTCATGATCGGCGAGCGTCTCGGCGGTCTCGCGGGCGATGACGGTGCGCGCGCCGCAGCGGTTGAGCACGAAGCGTGCCGCCAAGGCCGGCCGGTAGATGCGCGCTTCGGCGACGAGCGCCAGCATCTCGGCCGAGGCCCAACCGTCGAACGGCGATGGCTGCACCGGGATCAGCACCACGTCGGCGGCCAGCAACGCGGACCGCATCAACCCGGCGATGCGCGGCGGCCCATCTATGACGATGTGATCGGCGTGGCGTGCGAGTTCGGGCGCTTCCCGGTGCAAGGTATCGCGCGCCAGACCGACGACGCCGAACAGCCGGATGCCGTTCTCACGCGCCCGTTGCTGCGACCAATCCAGCGCCGAACCCTGCGGATCGGCGTCGATGAGGGTCACGCGCTTGCCCCTCCCGGCCCATTCACCGGCGAGATGCAGCGCCAGCGTCGTCTTGCCGACGCCGCCCTTCTGATTGAGGAGCGCGACGATCATGGCGTCCGCCTTCCGGCGGCACCGGCACCACGGCCGCGTTTCGCGCGCGCCAACAAGGAAGAGCTAGATTCTCTGTTAGACTCTAGGTTAGCGGTCGGATTTCGCGTTTCAGGCCAGAGTGTTAACTGCGGTCTGTGCGCCCGATCTGCCGACAGGCCTGCGCCTGATGTGCCGACACCCGTTGCGCCCGATCTGCCGATGCCGTTCACAGGCTCATCCACAGGCACTGTGAATTGTTGGACGGGCCGTATACGGAGCAACTCACGCCGCCCCTCGCGTTCGATCGACAGGCGATATCCAGGCAAAGGCTGGCGGATGGTGATACGGCGCAGATCGAGCGCGAAATCGGAAAAGCGCGCGAGGCTGCCGGATTTGGCGTGGAGATGGGTAATCTCGAACAGCCAGCCGTGTCGCTGGTGGCCGGCGTGCTTGCGCGCGACGCGATAGAGCCAGCGCTCGATACCGCCGGTCAGGCGGAAATAGTCCGGGTCGATGGTCAGCACCAGTGAGCGGTCGACGACCCCGTTGTAAAACCACTCGGGCAGAACAAATTCCATGCCCTCGACGCGGCCCTCGCGCGTCGTCATCTCTTCCCATTCGTTGATCCAGGAGAATTGTCGACGGCGCCATTGCGCGCCGTTGCGGATCGTTGTGGCGATGACGGTCGATTGCAGCCGTGCCAGCGAGGCCTTCAGGAGAAGGTACTGCTGGTTTCCGGTTGGACGGCCGACACCCCGCAGGAGCTGGTAGGGCGTGAAGCGAAAGAAGCGCGAGGTACGGAGACCATGGTTCTCGGCCGCGACGATCTGCGAGGCGGCCCAGATCAGCACATCGGCGTCCCATATCGTCGCCATGCCGTGTTCGGGCATCCCCAGCACCTGCACCTCGACATCGGCGGCCTTGTAGAGGATCGGCTTGACGCGCGGCGTCTTCGACAACGAGAAGAACGGCCGTTCCATGAGATCGCGCTGATCGCGCGGGCTGGCATCGCCGCTGGCGACCACGAAGGGATCGAGCCGTTGGCGCTCGCTCCCGTGCTTACCGTCTTGTCGAGAAGCACCGCTCATTCAGCGTGCTCCCCGTTCGGCGGGCGTCAGAGGGCGTGCCGGGAAGACCCGGCCGGCATTCTGATCCGTGGTGGATTTGCGCGCGCCAATGGCTGTCCAGGCTTGCAGGTCTTCGAGCGCGTAGATGACGCGCCCGCCGATCTTGCGGTAGGTCGGGCCGGTGCCATAGGTGCGATGCTTTTCCAGCGTCCGCAGTGAAATGCCGAGGAAACGCGCCGCGTCGGGCGTGCGTAGAAAACGCGGCGGCAACCCCGTCTTCGGGTCGAGCATGATCGGGCCTCCGGGTCGGTTCGGATGACTGCCGGTGACGGCAGCGGGTCATGGCGAACCGTGGCGGAGGAACGGCGGCTTGCAGCGTGCCGGAATCAGGGGGGTGCGATTCCGGCACCCCAAGAAAGCAAGAATGATGATGATGATCGAACGGGAGCGTTCAGCGGGGCGGCAGACGCGTGGGATAATGCAGTAGTTCGCGATATCCGCCGCGCATGTAGTGGGTGCCATCGGCAACAAGGCGGCGCGTCTGGTTCTTACGAGGGTCGCTTTCCCAATCGGTTTTGTTTCCGCGAAAGCCCAGCAGAGCTTCCGCAATCTTGCGATAGCTGGCACCATCGGTGCGACCGTCGAGGGCGCGCAGGATCAGGATATGCCGGTCTCGGGTCTGCGCGGGTAACGCGCGATGGTGTTCGCCGACCGCCCGCCCCATCAGCGCACGCCAGAAGCGCAACACCGCTTCGGCGCGATGCTCCAGCGAAACATCGAGCGGCAGGATGACGACATAGGCCGTCTTGGTGCCGGGCGGTGGATCTGCGAGCCAGAACTGGTGGTCCGCCTCCACCGACCGCCAGATACCGTGCCACGTCCCATCCTCCGCCACACGAGCATCAAGACCCGACAACGTCGGCAGGCCGATCGTCATGGCCGGATCGTCCACGCTCCCTGGAATAGGTTGAAGCTCAAAGGCGTCAGGCAGCAGAGACGGCATCCAGAACAGCGCGGCCCGGTCGGCGGAGAGAGCCGGGTCCGCCGGGAAATCGCAACCCCCAGCGTTCCGAGAACGCCGTCTGCGCATCGCTGTCGTGGCGAAGCAATCGCCTCACGCGATGGAAGTCGCGGTGATAATCTTCATCGCGACGAAGGTACTCCCAGGCAAAGCCGGCGGCAGAAATGCTCTTGGCATGGGCATAGGCGGCCGGCGAGCGCCAATCTGTACTCGGCATGGCGTCACCTCTCGTCCAGCATCTACGCGTTGCTGGAAAGAGGAAATGTTCGCGATACGAGGCTCACGTTGAAGCTACTGTTGCCCGATATGTTGATCGCGTTGAACGATCAATATTTGAAGACAATTCGGATCATTTTTGAAGTTCCTTCGCGAGCCGGGCCATGCCCGGCGAGCGGCATATTTCCGGCTCAGCGGAAACCTGCCGATCCGTGAAGACGGATCGGCGCGAAATCTGATCCACGCTTCTGCGGGAAGCCGTGAAGCCGGATTTCCGGCTCCACGGCTCTGCGGATGTCAGGCGCTCTTCAGCCGCTGCATTCCCTCGGCCAGCGTCCACAGGGCACGATTCAGCCCGACATTCTGGTCGATGCCGTTGATGGGCCGCGTCCGGCTGCGGCGGATGCGTCCATCCGCAGTCCGCCTCCGTCCATCCAGCCCGCCCCGGATGAGGTTTTCCTGAATGACATTGAAGGTCTGCCACAGGTTTTGCCCGACATCCTCGCGGCGGCGCGGGGCGATGATCTGATCCGGGCGAACCGGGCTTTCCTCCTCGCCATAGCGCGCGACGAGGCTCGCCTCGGCCAAGACCTGCTGTTCATCCCGCGAGAGCCGGGTGTCCTTCATGGTCTCGGTCGCATCGATCAGGCGTGGAAAGTCCTTCGCGACGGCGTTAACGCCGTCGATGATCCGATCCTGAATGCCGCCCTTGTGGGGCACGCGGACTTCCTCGAACCGCTCTCCAGCAATCATGCTGTTGGTGCAGACGAAGCGCAGCATCCCGGCGAACATCTGATAGGCGCTGGTCCCGTCGTGGCTGTTGACGATGATGACTTCCGCCGCCTCCGGCTTGCCGATGCCGTCATCCCGGCGCAGGCGCAACATATGCTTGGCGTGCCCATGACGAGCACCGTCACGGGGAACTGCCTGCACGGCGAAAAACGGAAACCATCCTTCCCGGCGCAGCCCCTCCACGATTTCGATGGTGGGGACGTAGACGTAACGCTCCGACCGGCTGTCGTGCGCCTCACGCGCGAACACTGAGGGGACGTGACGATGAAGGGCGTCGTTGTCGAGCGCGTCGCGCCCGCTGATCTGGTGAGAGTTGCGGCCGAACCGGGTGGCAAGATGGTGATACATGGTCTGTCTCCCTTGGGGCTGGGTTGAAGCGCAGCGCTGCGCTGCAACCCTGGCCGTCGCCGAGACCGGGGGGTGCAAGGTGCAAGGGCGTCGGGGCCGGAGGGGGATCGCCCGGCCTGCACGGAACGAAGTGAAGGAAGACCGGGGACACCGGCTCGGACGAGCGCCAGCGCCCCCTTGCGCCGCGCTCGGGGGCAGCGCCCCCAAGAAACCCGCCTGGCGTGAGCGCCAGCGGGAGCCTGGGAGAAGGTCTGACCGGGATACGTAAAAACTTAGAACCGGAAAATCGCGTATCTCGATTTCCGCGTTTTCTAAAAGAAGACTACGAAGAGCGGGCGTTATACCTTGCGATCATCGCCATGATGGCCGCGAAAAGTTCTTCCTTTGCCTCTTCCGACGTGATTTCCCCGAGGGCCGCAGCATTGGATAAAGAATCTGCAGCTCCGAGCATCGCCCAGAAACTGGCTACTTTAATGTCGGATGATCTTGTGAACGGGGCGAGAACCCTCCGGCATTTCTCGAGAAAGACGAGTTGATAGTCTCGTTTGACCCGTTCCAATTCTGGGGATCCGGCTAGGGCGGCTAGCACGCCCGGTATCTCGCGACCCTGGGTCAGAACACAATCGACATAGCATGATGCGATGATCGAAGCCCTGCTCTGCAAGGTCGGGGTGCCTTGTTCAAGCGCGGCGTCTATCACGGCCGTCTGCCGCGCGTCGAAATCCCGATAGAGCGCTGTCAGCAATCCCTCGCGGGTGGCGAAGTGGTCGTAAACGACGGGCTTTGCCACGCCAGCGTCTTGAGCAAGTCGCGGCAAGGTCAGCGCATCGGCACCCTCCTTGCGTATGAGTTGCCAGGACACGTCCAGCAGTTGCCTCATTCTCTCGGTGCGGCTGAGACGAAGGCGCTTCGGCGGCGCTGCAACTGATTCAGGCTGGGCCATTGACATCACTATATACGAAAAGTAACTTACTAAAAGTATATATCTAGGCAGGCGAGCCTGCAACCCGAACACGGAGACATGTATGCACGCGCTCATCGTTGTCGCGCATCCCGACCGCGCCTCCCTCACACATGCTGTTGTGCAAAAGGTGTCGGAAGGAATTGCGGCATCTGATACGGCGCGCTCCTTCGAAATCGCCGACCTTATCGCCGAGGGATTCGACCCGCGTTTCACGGAACAGGACTTTGCCGCTTTTGGCGGCGGGCACGCGCTACCGGCGGATGTCTTGTCCGAGCAGTCCAGGCTTGAGCGTGCCGATGCGCTCGTGGTGATTTATCCCGTTTACTGGTGGTCGATGCCAGCCATCCTGAAAGGATGGTTTGATCGGGTCTTCACCAACGGTTGGGCCTATGATGATCGGTCGGGGCCTGACATTGTTAAAATGCTGGGTCGGCTTCCTATTCATCTCATCGCCGTCGGCGGAGCCGATCAGCGCACCTATACCAAGCATGGCTATTTCGAGGCCATGAGAACGCAGATCGATCACGGCATTTTCGGTTATTGCGGCGCGCCCGTCGAGACATCGGAATTCCTGCTGCCGTCGGAATCGGGTTTTCCCGGTTCCCTTCTCGAAAAAGCGCGAGCGATCGGGCACTCGATCTTCGCTTCTGGCGGAGAACCGCGTTTTCTGAGAAGCGGCGGCCATAAACAGAAAGATGCCCTGCTCGGGTGAGCAGGGCGTTCTCGATGTGGCCGGCTTCAGTCGCCGCTGCGGCGGGACCAGATGAGATTGTGGGCTTCGCCGCCCTCATCCTCGACCAGGCTGGCGTAGATCGGAGCCGCGAAGCTCGGATCGTCCAGTTTGACCGAGAGATAGTCGCGGCCGGTCTCGCGGGCGGTCTTCTTCCACGCCGCACCGAACTCGGTGGTGCCGGCGACGATTCGATAGTCCGGGCCGCGCTCGCTGTCGCCCTCGGTGGGGACGAACTTGGCCTTGACGTTGAGGGTCAGGGTCTTGACCGTGCCGGTGATGTCGCCGTTCGCGGTCTTGGTGAAGGTGCCGATGGTTGCCATTGTCGTGTCTCCGTTCCTCGGGTCGCGCCTATCGCGACCTCGATGGCGGTCGTGCGACCGGGGACGATCAGCCCGCACCCGGAGGGCTGAAACGCAGTGAAAGGCGGCCGGAGACGGCTTTTTTTGCTTCGCGATGCAAAGCGCGGTCACGCGCGGCGGAAAAAAGCCGGTGCCGGCCGTTGCGGGGGGATGATCGAGGCGAAGCCGCTCTTCGGTCAGACCCAATCCATTCGAGGACGCCGTGGGTGCGGCTCGACAGGAAATTCCGGTGAACACGACACTGGTGGCAATCGACCAATGCACCAGTCATGACACGCCAGCGAACCTCCGATCTCGTCAACCTTACCCCTGATCCTCAATGGCAAGGCTCGGCCATCGTCCACAGGGGACACGGATGTTTCCCGATCTCTGTCTCCTTCGCCGCGCCGACATTGGTAGGCCGGAGACGATTATCCGCGGAGTAACGTGACCTCTCTCACCAACTGGCGACATGCCCTCACTTCCGGCGCGGACGGTCGGCGTGCTCGTCTTCTGAGACGATACCAATAAGCGCTGCACGACTGTCGCCACCGCCAACCTTCTGATCGGCGTCGCGGCGGCAGCGGTCGCGGGCGGCGCGGGCAACACCACCGGCCGTGTTCGGCTCAATGCCTCCTTCCGGGCGAACGATCCGTGTTCGACGCCTTCGCTTCGGCCATCGATGCGCTCTTCGCCGATCCCAATATCAGCGAAGAGCGCTGTGGAAGGCCGGCGGCGTTGGCGCTGGCGTCGCTGTCCGCATCATCCGCAAGCCGCCCGACCGCATGGCGGAATTCGGGGACAGCCGCGCCGTGTTGCCGACCGTCGGTATCGATATCCGACGCTGTCAGTCCGCGACAATCACCGAGGGTGATCTGATCCTGATCAGCGCCGAGACTTATCGGATCATCGGTGAACCGATGGGCGATGCGCTCAGGCTTGTATCGGCTTGCGAGGCCGTAAAGGTGTGATCGAACAAACTCTGTTCGAGTTACAACGCTTCGCGAATGCGCTCTCGATAGATTTCCATGGCATGATTCGCGATACCCTTTCCGGTCATAAGGCGCGTTAGCCAACTCGCGAATCGCAAGCTTTCTCTGCCTTGAACGTTCTCCAACGAAGTGCCGTCCAATTTGAATTCGCTAAAGCAGTTTTCAAAACCCAGCCACTTCGGCGGGACTGTGGGGACGATATCCAGTTCGTTGTAGAGATGGTACGGCGTCGCATACTGGGTAACGGCTCTCATGTCGCCGTAGCGAGGCATGCCGAACGTGTAGCTGGCATCAGTTTTTGCCGCATACGAAATGTTGCCCGGAAACGCGTGCACCTTCGGATATTCTCTACTCCAGACGACGTGCATAATGGCTGCGAGGGCACCGCCAAGCGAGTGGCCAGTAACGTAAATCGGTGTCGCGTCCTGATCGCCAAGGTTGAACTTCTTAATCTCACGACTTACCGGCTCGAAGCAGCCGAAGATTGCCCTGAAGAACCCGCTGTGAAATCCAACCTCACCAAAATCTTCGAAATGATGCCGCTCTCGAATGATGTGCTTAGAGGCGTGCAGATTGACGACCCAATCGTAGAGGTACTTCGTCCCGCGTATCGCAATGATGATCATATTTGGCGTGCGCACGCCGACGACGATCGCATACCTGCGGATAACAACAAAGAACTGACCAAAATCAAGCGAGCGCATAGTCTGATCAAAATCGAGACTGCGCCCCTCTCGAACAGCCCGCTGGTATGCCAGACAAGGAATGACATTTACCCGATCTGCTTCTCTGAGTTCGAAATCAGGGATGCGATAGTAGGTTAGTTCCGAAAAAAGAGCGCAAACATATGCTTTCTTTATATTAAAACCTGACTCGCGCCAGTCAATTGAATTGATGTGTTGCCAAGCTTCATGGAGTGGAAGTTCTTGCGCCATTTTCTTCTCCCCGAATACCGCACCCACAAAGTCGCTTCGACGTAAAGAAATATAGAAGATGCGACTCTCAATCGCCATACTCGATCTCGGCAAAGCCCTTTGCTGAAACCGAGAAGGATATCGAATGAGCGGTCACCTCGGCGATGCGCGACGCTGCCGAAGGCCTGAAGCAGGATCTCCGCGAAGATGTCATCGCGGCCGGGCTCGGTGAACGGCTGTATCGGACATGGCGGGGAAAGACCTTCCCCGAGTTGGGCGAGAGCGCCGAAGCCGCAGCCTATGTCTGGTCGCGCGCGCCGAAGATCTCCATAATCCTGATGACAATTGCCGTCACCGGACAGTCGAGGTCAACCGGTCGCGCGGTGAACGCCGCGCGACCGGAATTTTGTGTTGGACGGGGAGGAGGCCGGGATCGCTCGCACGATCCCGGCCAACCCTTACTCGGCAGCTTGGGCAAAGACCTCCTCGTCCGATCCGGTATCTCGCGATACAGGCCGCGCGGTGCGCAGCACGGACGGCAACCAACCCGTTCCAGCCAGAAGCTGTTCGGCAGCCTGCGCCATCTCCGTCTTCTTCAAGCCCCCGATCCGTTCGGCGGCGTCATGGCCGATCGCTTCCCGCACGGCGTTGAGGATATGCGCCTTGGTCAAGCGGCCGAGGTAGCTCTGCACGGTCGGGGTCCAGTGTGCCGTCATGTCGAGCGTGACCGCACTCGCCAGCTTTTCCGCTGCCGCGCGGGCATTAGGCTTCTGCTCCCACGGTATCCTGACCGCGTTGACGGTCAATGCGGCGCAATGGGCGAGCAAGGCCATGACGCTCGCATTGTCCAGACCGGCGACGAAGGTCCACAGGTCCGCCACATCGCGCGGCATGTCCGACGCCCATCCCGTATGACGATCCGCCAGCGCCTTGGCGGCAGGCGTATCCTCGATCCCGTCCGCGTGGGAGGCGAGAGAAGCGCTGGTCAACCGGATTTCGAGGCAGGAGGCTTCCCCGCCGCGATAGAAGGTCTGTGACACCAGCGCATGAACCACGGCGACAAGCGCCATATCCGGCTGCTCGCCAAGGGCGAGGCGCAGACCAAGGGTGCGATGGGCGGTCAGGTCGCGGATGAGAAGGTCCGACAGCGGCTTCCCCGCATCCCCGGCGTCCTCGTCGTCCGGCTGGGGTTCGGCGTCCTCGCCGTCTCCCTCGCCGACGATTTCGCCATCCTCCGTGATGGTCGCCCCCTCCACGTCCGTCGAATTCGGGGCCTCGTCCTCGGCCCGGATGAAGCCGCGTTCGATGCGGGCTGTGCCGTCATGGTTCAAGATAGCGAACACGCCACCGCGCGCGATCTCGTCGGCGTCATAGGCGTGGCGCTTGGCGTCGATCCGTTCCATCTCCGCTTCAAGCTCACCGAACCGCCGATCTACCTCGTCCGGCAGTTCCTCGTAACCTTCGTACTCCGACGACAGGCGGTCGTAGTACTCCTGCGCAGCGCCAAAAGCGGCGTCATCGTCGGCCGACAGGTCCACCGGATGCGGATAGCTGCGGCGCATCCCATGCGCGTGGGGGAAGTCGATGTGAACGGAAGCCCACTTCCATCCCTCGACTGCCTGTACCTCAGCGGCGATGCCTTCCAACTTGTCGATGACGAGCCGGCCCAGTAGCGCGGCGTCCTCGAAATAACCGCCCCGGTCCTCGGTGAAGAGGTCGCGGATGATGGTGCCGCCCGCTTCGGCATAAGCGTCCGCACCGATGAAGATCGCACGCCGGTCGGTCGCCGCGATGTTCATCTTGGTCAGGTCGCGCCGGATGGTGGATGGGTCGCGGTTCCACGACAGGTTCTCGTAGACCTGCTCCTGCCGGTCATGGTCCTCGGTGATCGCGAAGGCCATCAACTGGTCCAGCGACAAGCCGCCGTCCCGATAAACCTGCATCAGCTTCGGGCTGACGGCACCAAGGCGAAGCCGCTGCCTGACGACATGGGCGGTCACGCCAAACCGGGCGGCGATTTCCTCCGCACCCCACCCGCGATTTTCAGCCAGTTCGCGGAAGCGCTCGAACTGATCGGCGGGGTGCATCGCCTCGCGCGTGACGTTTTCATCGAGACTGATTTCCGTCGCGTCGTTCTCGGTATCCAGAACGCAGCGGATGGCTTCCGTCTTCTTGATCTGCTTGCGTTTGACGCGCAGCATCTGCGCCAGCCTGCGGCCCTCGCCGATGGTGACGAAATAGAAGCCGGTCGGTTCGCCCTCCGCGTTCGTCTCCGGCTCCACCACCAGATTTTGTAGCATCCCCTTGGCGGCGATACTGGCGGCCAGCGCCTCGATATGGGCCTCACTGTGCGGGGTCTTGCGGGCGTTGCGAGGCGACTTCTTCAACTTGTTCAGCGGCACGAACAGCACCGCGCCATTCTCAGTGGCAGAAGCTTCGAGAACCGTGGCGGTCGTTTCGACTGTGTTGGTCATGGTCTTGATCCTTTGGCTTGGGTTGGAGCGCAGCGCTGCGCTGCAACCCTGGCCGTCGCCGAGACCGGGGGGTGCAAGGTGCAAGGGCGGCCGGAACGGAGGGGGATCACCCGGCCTGCACAAGCGGATCGAAACTAGAGGCGAAAGTCTGGAACTCGCATCCGCGCGGAAGGCCGGGGAAACCGTCCCGGCCGAGCGTCAGCGCTCCCTTGCACCGCGCCGGGGGGCAGCGCCCCCAAGCAACGCGCGTGGTGTGAGCGCCAGCGGGCGCCAGGCATGATGACCGGATCAGGATGTGCAACACCGACAAGCCTGAAAGTCGTGCATCCTGATCTCCGCATTTCCGTCTCCGGTCGGATCATGAGCACGACGAAGCGCCCCGCCCGATGGCGGGGCGCGGTTGCGATCGTCAGTCGGTGACGATCCTGCCGGACTGACGGGCGCGCAGCGCGTACCAGCTCAAGGGATGCTCGGCCCTGAAGTGGAGGTCACGCTCGACCGGAAGCCGGAGCCGTCCGCGAACCGATCGGATTTCGGCAAGACTGACATAGCCGAGTTCGGGTTCACCAAGGCCGAGATCGCAGAGGCCGAATAGACGGTCGGGGTCTTCGGGATCGGCTTCGGTGAGAAGCCAGGTGGCGCCGGCATCCGGTGTGAAGAGCTTGACGACGGGACGCGGATCGATGTCCTCGCCGGCGGCGCTGCGCGCGCCATTGGCGAGGAGCCGGGCATAGAGTTCGTCGGTGATGAGCGCTGCGGCCATGTCGGCCTCCATTCGATGTCACCCTCCGATCGAGGGCGAGGAGGCGTTCGGCCGGCGCAATCGAGCGGCGCGGTCAGGCCCTACACGGTCTGGTGCGGGCCGGGCTTGACCGCGCCGCGGCGGCGGCCAGCGTTACCGGAGCTTTTCGAGAGGGGAAGATCGAAGGCCACAGGCAGCGCACACTCGAAGAAACGACAAATCCGGACCTCCGGTAGCAAGGGTCGTGGAGTCGCTCGCGCTCACCTTCCGTTTCTTTCGCGATGGCCGCCGATTTCCGCACGCCCACCTCTGGGGTCTTCAATACGCAGGCAGTGCGCGTCACCTTGGTCGCAGTCATTCCACTGCGATCGAGGGCGATCGACATGAAACGCGAACACACGATTTCTCAAGAAGACCGGACCTTGGCCTCCGACACTGCACAGCCATCCACCGTCGAGCCCGTCGAGAGCAGCCCCAGGCGGTTTCAGCCGCCCGCCGATCTGTTCAAGCGTGTGATCCGCCGCCCGGAGCTTCGCAAGATCGTGCCACTCGCCGACACGACGATCTACGAAATGGAACAGCGCGGCGAGTTTCCGAAGCGTTTCTTCCTGACGCCACGCTGCGTGGTGTGGGATTTGGCCGAAGTTGAGACTTGGCTCGATGAACGGCGCCGCGCATCGGATGCGGACATCGTGCGCAAAGCGTCTCCGCCGGATGTTCGTCAACGGCGTGCGCGACCAGTAAAGTCGTCGCTTCATCTACGTGATCGGTAACACGGTGCCATGAGCCACATTTACGTAACTCAGCGGCGTCCATGAGAATCATTGCCGGAGGGGCGCATCGAACTCCTTCGATTACACCCACAGTACTGCCCCCAATTACCTTCAGGTGGCAACAATCTCGATCTCGTCATCGGCGAACCAGCCACGCTCAAGGAGCGCGGTGCGCGCCAAGCCGGGATCGTCGGAATAATAGACGATGGCGAGGCTCTCCTCCGCTCGGCTGCAGGTCACGTAGAAGAGACGACGAGTGCGGGCGATGCTGGTGTCGTTACCCGCTGCCTCATTTTCGAGGTCGGTCTTGGTCTTCTCTTTTGTCCCCATAAGCTTGCCGTAGCTGAACAGGAAGCCACGTGCTTCATCGTCGCTGATCACCACCATAACACGAGGGAACTCGCGACCCTTCACACCTTGATGGGTATCAAACTGCGACACGCCACGGACATAGCGATCATATTTTTCGATCTCGGGGAAAGGTGCGTCGAGCGCCCGACGCCAAGCACCCGCCTCGGTGCTCGCATCATCTTCCGGCTCGGTCCCCGCATCTGCGAGCACCTCGGGAACAAACGGTTGCAGCACCTCGGGAATGACAAAAAGCTCTGTCGCGGCCACGTAGCGCAGTACGGCGCGTAGGGTCGGCGGGTTCTCCGCCAGCAGCAACACCTTGAGGCCATCACACGCAACCTTCGCGCGTTCAAGCTCCGCTTGCTGCTTTTCTCCAGCGTCCGTCAACCGCTGGCGATCAAGCAACGGCGAGGTCTGGCGGATCGCCGCTGCGGTCGCGAAACGGTCGCCCGCCGCCAGCGCGTTCGCCAGCGGGAGCAACTCACGGGTGAAGAAGCCCAGACCGCGGCCCGTGCCGTCGAGCAACCCCGTGCGCATCGGTTCGTAGGCGTAAAGCGACCCGAAGAAATGTTCGAACCCGAAACGGCGCGCCGACATTAGATGTTCAAGGGCGAGCATCTTCACCCCGTCGCGGTCGGGGAGCCAAGCCTCATCGCCAGTCAGCTCGGCCATTTTCGTTGCCGCGGCCGCTTCGACATCCCTCTTGTTGCCGACAGTTTCTGGCGCGAGGAACAGCCGAACGGTCCCCTCGGGAGCGTCACTGCGCGCCTGCTGCTCCTGTTTGTCATCGTCGGAGCGGATCTTGTTTATGAGCGCAATCACGCGCTTGGGGCAGCGGTGATTCATCGCCTTGCGCGGCTTTGCCCAGGTTTCGGGAATCGCCTCGGCGAGGCCGACCTTACCATCGGCGTAAATGCGCTGCATGGTGTCGCCGAATAGTCCCAAGCAGAACTGTGCTGGGAAAGCCGCCTGGACGTCGAGCAGCGCGTCCATAAGGCGTCTTGCGGTGTCCTGGCTCTCGTCGATCAAAAGGATCGGATAGCTGGCAATCAGGAGCCGGCGCAGGCCCGGCTTTGCGTTCAGAAACGCCGCGGTCATGGCAATAACCTCGGCGTGATTGAGCGAATCGCGCGTACGATTGTCTCCGGTTGGGCTGTAGATGAACCTCGCTATCGTTGGGAGGCCATCACGGCGCCGTGTCTTGCTCTCGATCGACTGCGCACGCTCAATCGCAGCTTTGCCCGACCGACCTTTCGCCTGCTTCTCCTCGAGATCGGCAATCTCGGCGAGCAGGTTTGTGTCGAGCCACTTGCGAATGTCGTCGTCATGGCCGCGTATCAGCGACCACGCGAAAGCGTGGATTGTAGAAACGTCGACCCGCGGATCGAATTCGAGCCGCTGCACGATCTCGTCGCAAGCGGCATTGGTATAGGTGATGATCGCGACCTTCTGACCGGTCAGTTTCAGCTCGCGGCCTTGGCGCTCGCACAGGTCACGTACTGCCTGGACCAGCGACCGGGTCTTGCCCGAACCGGCACCCGCGTAGAGGAAGAAGCTGCGGGGCGCAGCAAGATCCAGACAGCTGCGAATAGTCTCGTCCGCCTTCGCATCAAACAAATCGTCGGCATTCGCCCTGGTCATGCGGCCACTCCCTCTTTGGCCGGCAATATCTCGATCTGTTTCTTCTTGAGTCTCTCCTGCAGCCAGGTCAGACCTTCGTTGATATAGTGCGGCACGCTCAGGGCCTCGAACATCTCGGCATCAAGTACGTCGAGAGCGAACTCAGCCTTCTTCCCGGTTTTGAGTGCCGTGAACATCGCCGCGCCAACCGTGGTCGCGCCGCCACCCGCAGCGATCGCGTCGCGGAACTTGGCGACCAGCCCGGTGCCCGGGAGCGCAGCGAAGAAGGAAAGGTTCTCAAATGCGAGCGCATCCTCGAACGTATAGGGATAGGCGGTCTCACTCGTGGCGGCGCCCGGAAGCGTCACGTCGACCGGCAGCTGATAAGCGGCGCGCACTGCGAACAGCGGATCACCCGCGGGTTCGAGCGTTCGCTCCGCCGGCGTCGCTCCCCATAACGCGTCTACGCTGGTTCGCGCCGGCACCCATCGTCGAAGCGTTGTGTTGTTGGTGGTCTGTCCCGCACCCGGCCTGGGCGGTACCGATGTGGTCGTTCCGGACGCTTGGCTGTCGAGATCGGTGATGATCAACGTGAGCAGACCAAGATGTTCGATCAGCGGGCGAAGGCGATGGGCATGGCTGCCGCCGATCTCGAGCAGAGTGATGTAGCTCTTGCTGAGTGCCTCGAACTTGTGGCGAATAAAGTTGGGAACGATCATGCGTTCCGCCGGCCCTTCGACCAGGATGGCGGCATCCGCGAAGAACAGGTCGGCGTGTTGCGCGCGCAAGTAGCGCGTCACGAACCGGGCCGTCTCGTTGCCCGCACCGAACACCTCCGAGAGGTTGATCACCGTAGAGACTGGTATCCGCGACACCATGCCAGCGGGCAGGCGCCGAAAGTAGCGCAAACATTCGAACGAGACCTCATGCGCGACATGGCTCGAATGCGTACTGACCACAAGTTGGCTGCGTCGCAGTTTGGTGTCTTTGAGATCTGGATGGGCGCGAAGTACTTCGTAGGCCTTGTTAATGAACACCTGCTGGACGTGCGCGTGGAGATGCGCCTCGGGCTCCTCGACCAGGACGAGGTGTAGCGGCTCTATCACGGCAGCGGGATTGGTAGTCGCGGCTTTGCCCACACGCATCCACGAATCCCGGAAGCTCATCAGTCGGAAGATCATCGAGATGAGGTTCTGATAGCCGAGCCCGTTGTTGTTTTCGGGTAGGCGCAGCACCGGCACCACCGCTTCGCCCTCAGCTGGCGTCACATCGACCACAAAGGTCACCGCCGAGGAGTGGTTGAGGCCGTCGATCGCCTTGAGCCGAGTCGACACCTTCGGTTTAGGGTCGGTGACGCCGGGATAGCCCATGCCCTCGACCTCGCTGAACGCCGCTTCAAAGCTCTCCGTAAGCTTTTGATCGAATGCGTCCTGCGCCGCTTCGATCGCCTGCAACGCCCCCAAATCCTTGACATCCGGTACCTTAGTCGGATCGAGGTGCTTGGAATAATAGCTGCGCAGCTGATCGGAGAGCCGACTGCCGGCCGATCCGGCCGGCGCGTCCTCGTCCTCATCGCTCGGCGCTTCCTCGCCGAACCCGCGCTGCGCTGGAATATCGTGGATGCGCACCAGCCCCTTCAGCGGTTCGCCGTCAAGGCTAAGTGAAGCGGCGGGCATCGATTGCGGACGCGCTTGGCCATTGAGCGGAGCTTGGAGCTGCGAGGGATCGAGGGTGAATGCACGGATGGTGAAGCTCTTGGCCAGCCGCCGACTCAAGTAATCGACAAGGGTCGACGGCCATAGCGTGAGCTTTGGCTCCGGCCTCTCCTGACCCTCGGCAGCAATTTTCTCGGCGTGCGCCTGCGTCGCGGCGGCGCGCAGTGCCTCGGCGTCTGCGACCGCAGCCAAGAAATCCTTATAGAGATCACCAAGATTGCTTGGCTCGTACCGAAGTCGCACCCCGAGCAGACCGCCTTCCCAATCCAACGTCGGAATCAGGTCGCGAACGTGGTGCATCTCCCCTGGATCTACGTCGAACCAGAGATCGAGCGTAGGGAGCAGCGGCAGCCACGGCTCGAGTGTGAGCTCGACTACCTCATCGGTCCGCTTCGCATCAATCCAACTCCGGCCTATCCGATCAATCGCCGGCCAGTGACATAGTGTAACGTCATGAATTTCGAACGGACAGCGTCGCGGCACGAGGAAGCGCCGCAATGCAAGCATTGCCGAGCTCTTGCCACTATTATTGGCACCGACGAACAGCGTCTGCTTCTCAGCGAGGTCGATTCGCACAGATAACAGTTTACGAAAGTTCGCAATCTCAACGAATTTGATAAGCACGTTCTCCCCCCGGAGCAGACAGCTTAATTACTTCAGCCCCTCCGTTTGCTCACCTCGCAATGGCGAAGGCGAAATTCACTCAAGAGCTGTTTGCAGTCTATGTTCTATGGTGGTCATTTGGAACAGGTGGCTGCTTTAGGCTCGCTTTGCTCATCGCCGCAGGTCAGCCTCGCCCCGCAAACAGGGTTGGAGAGGGTCAACCCCTTGGTCAGGCCGGATCGATTCCATCTGTTTCAGCAGAGCCAGCCCCGGAAATCAGAAGCTGGCGAGGCATAGGTCGATACTGCGTTGTCTACGATCAGGGTGCCGCCTCCCTCCCCATAAACACCATCGACGGCGGCAACAGCGTCGGTGCCCGCTTCTGACCGTTCACCCAGGCATCGACCATGTCGGCCCACTCCTGGAGCATGTGCCGCCGCTGCGGCTCGTATTCGGCCTTGTTGTAGACGCCGCGTGACGAGCGCCCGTCTTCGTGGGCGAGGCATTTCTCGATCCAGTCGCTGTTGAAGCCCATTTCGTTCAGGAGCGTCGAGCCGGTCCGGCGCAAGTCGTGGACCGTGAACGGCTCCAGCGGCAGCCCTTCCTTCTTTGCCCGCGCCACGACAGCCGCGGTGACGCGATTGAAGGTTGCGCGCGACATGGGGGCGTCGGCGTCATAGCGGGACGGCAGCAGATAGCGCGAGTTGCCGGCGCAGGTCTTCAAGGCGATCAGAATGTCGAGCGACTGTTGAGCGAGATAGACGTTGTGCGCCTTTGATCGCTTCATGCGCTCCTTCGGGATCGTCCAGACGGCGTTCTCAAAGTCGACCTCGTCCCAGGTGGCATCCTGCAGTTCGCTCTTGCGCACCATGGTGAGCAGGATCAGGCGCAGGCCGAGGCGGATGGTCGGCAGGGTCGGCACGTGCTCGATCTGCTGCAGCATGATCTTGATCTCGGCCGGTGACAGCGCGCGGTCCTTCGGCTGGAAGGTCGCGATCGAGGCCGGCCCGACCTCGTCGGCCGGGTTCGGCACCTTCTCGCCGTGCAGGATGGCGAAGGCGAAGATCTGTTTGACGATGTCGCGGACGTGGACGGCGGTCGCCGGGGCGCCGCGCTCCTTCACCTTGGCGCAGAGCTGGCGCAGATCATCCGGCGTCACCTCGGTCAGAAGGCGGTTCTTCCAGGCGGGGAGAATGTCACGATCGAGGATGGCCTTGCGCATCGAGCGTGTGCTTTCCGCCATGCGCGCGTCCTTGATCCATAAGGCGCACACCGCACCTAAGCTACGCTCCATGGCCTTGCGCCGTTTGTCGCGCTGCTTCTCGTGAGCGGGGGATAGCCCCTCCGCCACCTGCTTGCGGGCCGCGATACAGCGCTCGCGGGCTTCGGCGAGCGTGAGGCCATCGGCGCCATAGCGGCCGATCGTCAGCGTCTCCCGGCGACCGTTCAGACGGTAGTCGTATCGGAAGGTGATTTGGCCTGTCGTGGCGACGGAAACGTACATACCGTCACGGTCGGCCACCTTGTATAATTTATCTTTTGGTTTCAGCCTCTTGATGGCCATGTCGGTGAGCATGGGGACGGCCTCGTTGACGATCCAAAGCGCCTTTTCGAGTCCCAATTTTACCGTCAAATCCGATACCGTCAATCAACGAGAATAATCGTTATAAAACAGCGTGCTAACTTTGTTTTCCGTGGGCTGCTGCCGTTTTTGGCCTGACGGTAGGGCAAAAACCCGGCGGACGGCGAAAAACGCATACCGTCGCGCGCACCGTCAGGGCCTACCGCTTCAAGGCGATAGGCTCCGATAGTGAACGTTTGACTTTTTGTTTGATTTCAGCTAGTTATGATGATGTTGCGATAGTTCGCGAAACGCCGCGAACCACATCATTTCACTCCCACTCGATTGTTCCCGGCGGCTTGCTGGTGACGTCGTAGACGACGCGGTTGATGCCGCGGACTTCGTTGATGATGCGGTTGGCGACGCGGCCGAGGAAGGCCATGTCGAAGGGGAAGAAATCCGCGGTCATGCCGTCGACAGAGGTGACGGCACGCAGGCCGCAGACGCTCTCGTAGGTGCGGCCGTCGCCCATCACGCCGACGGTCTGCACCGGCAGCAGCACGGCGAACGCCTGCCAGATGGTGTCGTAGAGCCCGGCCTTGCGGATCTCGTCGAGATAGATCGCGTCGGCCTCCCGCAGGATGTCGAGCTTCTCGGAGGTGATCGCGCCGGGGCAGCGGATCGCAAGGCCCGGGCCCGGGAACGGATGGCGGCCGACGAAGGCGTCCGGCAGGCCGAGTTCCCGCCCGAGCAGGCGAACCTCGTCCTTGAAGAGCTCGCGCAGCGGCTCCACCAGCTTGAACTTCATGCCCTCGGGCAAGCCGCCGACATTATGATGGGACTTGATGGTCACGGACGGGCCGCCGGAGAACGACACGGATTCGATCACGTCCGGATAAAGCGTGCCCTGGGCAAGGAACTCGGCATCGCCCACCGCCTTGGCCTCTTCGTCGAACACCTCGATGAACAGCCGGCCGATGGTCTTGCGCTTCACTTCGGGGTCGGTCACCCCGGCAAGAGCCGAGAGGAACCGCGCGGACGCGTCGACATGGACGAGCGGGATGTTGAAGGTGCCGCGGAACAGGCTCACGACCTGCTCGGTCTCGCCCTTCCGCATCAGGCCGTGATCGACATAGATGCAGGTGAGCTGGTCGCCGATCGCCTCGTGGATCAGCACGGCCGCGACGGCGGAATCGACGCCGCCGGACAGGCCGCAGATCACCTTGCCCTTGCCGACCTGGGCACGGATCTTGCCGATCATTTCCTCGCGGAACGCCGCCATCGTCCACTCGCCGCCGAGACCGGCGATCTTGTGGATGAAGTTGGCGATCAGCTTGGCGCCGTCCGGCGTGTGGACGACTTCCGGGTGGAACATCAGGCCGAAGAACTTGCGCTTCTCGTCCTCGATCACCGCGCACGGCGCATTGGGCGACGCGCCCTTCACGACGAAGCCCGGCGGAAGTTCGGTGATGCGGTCTCCGTGGCTCATCCACACGACGTGGGCCTCGCCCGGGTTCCAGATGCCGTCGAACAGGGCCGACGGCTGCCTCACCTCGACCTCGGCCCGGCCGAATTCGCGATGATGGCCGCTTTCAACGGTGCCGCCGAGCTGGGCGGCCATGGTCATCTGGCCGTAGCAGATGCCGAGCACGGGCACGCCGCATTCGAACACCTGCTGCGGTGCACGCGGGCTGTCGCCGTCGGGTACCGAGGCCGGGCCGCCGGAGAGGATGATCGCCTGCGGCTTCAGCCGCTCCAGAGCGGCCTGGGCATTCTGGAAGGGCACGATCTCGGAATAGACGCCGCTCTCGCGCACCCGCCGCGCGATCAGCTGCGTGACCTGGCTGCCGAAATCGATGATCAGCACCCGCTCGCGAACCATGGTCCTTCCTTTCCGATCCTCATCGCAGGCGCCTGTGCGGCGCCCTGCCCGTCCGTCCGATATCTCGTCAGCCGCCTCCGGATCGCGCGGATCCTGGCGGGACAGCTCCAGTCCCGGAAGCCGCATCACTGCGGCGGCAGCGCGGGCGGCGGCGGTGCGTCGCCCCAGAATTTCTCGCAACCGAGCGGCGGCCACATGTGCGGATGCCGCTCGTTGAGGATGCGGCACGAGAACCGCCTGACCGGTTCCGGCAGCCGCGAGTTGATGCCGATGCCGGCTGCCTCATAAGGCGAGGCCGCCAGAAATACGTAGATCACCCAATAGAGCGCGATGCCGAGCACCACCGCCAGCACCAGAAGCGCGAGGTTGCCGAAGGTGAGCCACGACCGCACCTCAGCGCTCCCGGCCGGCCGCGGGCTTCTGGACGGTGCGCTCCAGCAGCGCCACGAAGAAGCCGTCCGTGCCGGCGGTCGCCGGCGTCAGCCGCAAGGCCCGCCCCCGTTCGCCGACCTCCGTTGCGAACGAGGCCGGCATGGCGGACCCAAGCCCGGAGACCCAGGCACCAGCGGGATCGACCAGCCGATAGTCGGCATGACGGTCGAGGAAGCCGGCGATGCGGTCCTCGTTCTCCTCCGGAAGCACGGAACAGGTGATATAGACCAGTCGGCCGCCGGGCTTCACATAGCGGATCGCCAATTCAAGAACCTCGTCCTGCTGGCCCATCCGCATGGCGAGCGCGTTGGGGCCGACGCGCCACTTGGCGTCCGGCCGTCTCCGCCATGTTCCGGTGCCCGTGCAGGGCGCATCGACCAGCACCAGATCCATCCTGTCCTCGAGGTCGGACAGCGGATCAGCCTTGGCCGGCGCACGGACCTGAATGTTGTGCGCGCCCGAACGGCCGATGCGGTCGAGAATGTCGCCGAAGCGCCGCTTGTCGGAATCGTAGGCATAAAGCTGGCCGCGATTGTCCATCACGGCGGCGAGCGCCAGCGTCTTGCCCCCGGCGCCGGCGCAGAGATCGAGCACCTGCTGGCCCGGCCGCGCGCCGGCGATCAGGGCCGCGATCTGCGAGCCTTCGTCCTGCACCTCGAACCAGCCGCGGCCGAAGCCGAGTTCGCTCTGCACATGGGGCGGCTTGGCAGCGCCCTCGCCCACGGGAATGCGGACCGCAACGGGCGAATGCTCGCCGGCGACGGCACCGAGGTCGGCCAGCGCCTCGAGAACCTTTTCGCGGTCGGCCTTCAGGGTGTTGACACGAAGATCGACCGGCGCGCGGCCCGCGAGCGCGGCACCCTCCGCTGTCGCCCGCTCGCCGAAGGTGCGCTCCAGCGAGGGCATGAGCCATTCCGGCACGTCGCCCTGCACCCACCCGGGCGCCGTATCCAGGCTGCCTTCGGAGAGCGCAACGCGCTCGTCCGCCGTCAGCGGGGCCGGGGCGTGGGCCTCCCTTGCGAACCGGTCGTCGATCTCGGCAACGTCCTTACCCCAGCACCACCGGAACGCACCCAGCGCCAGCGCGCGCGGGCTGTCGGAACCCATCCGCCAGGCGATGGAGGCGCGGCGGCGAAGGGCGTCGAACACGAGGTTGCCGATGGCCACCCGGTCGCCGGACCCGGCGAAACGGTGGGCGAGGCCCCACGCCTTCAGCGCGTCCTGGACGGGCCGGCGGTTGGTCTCGACATCCGTCAGCACGTCGATGGCGGCGGCGATGCGTGCGGCCGGCGTCATGATTGGTCGACCGTCATGAAAACTCGTCGAAAGCCGGTGAGCGGCGCTGCAAACAAAGGTGGCCCGGGCGGAAAGGCGTCTCCGGAGAGGCGGAGCGATGCCGCCATCCCCGGAGCGGAACACCGCTCAGAGCGAGGACGGATAGTTGGGGCTTTCGCGCACGATGGCAACATCGTGGGTGTGGCTTTCGCGATAGCCGGCGTTGGTGATGCGCACGAAGCGGGTCCGCTCCTGCAGTTCGGGGATCGTGGGCGCCCCGACATAGCCCATCGCGGCACGCAGACCGCCGGCGAGCTGATGCAGCACAGCACTGATCGGGCCCTTGTAGGGCACCTGCCCCTCGATGCCTTCGGGCACGAGCTTCATGGTGTCGCGCACTTCGGCCTGGAAATAGCGGTCGGCCGAGCCGCGGGCCATGGCGCCGATCGAGCCCATGCCACGGTAGGATTTGAAGGAACGGCCCTGATGCAGGTAGACCTCGCCGGGGCTTTCCTCGGTGCCGGCGAGGAGCGAACCGACCATGGCGCAGGAGGCGCCTGCGGCGAGCGCCTTGGCGACATCGCCGGAATACTTGATGCCGCCGTCGGCGACGATGGGAACGTCCCGGCCCTGAGCGGCGGAGGCGGCCTCAAGGATCGCGGTGAGCTGCGGCACGCCGACGCCGGCCACCACGCGGGTGGTGCAGATCGAACCCGGGCCGATACCGACCTTCACCGCATCGGCGCCGGCATCGATCAGCGCGCGGGTGGCGTCGGCGGTCGCGACGTTGCCGGCCAGGACCTGCACGCTGTTCGACAGCTTCTTGACCTTGGTGACCATCTCAAGCACCCGGGCCGAGTGGCCATGGGCGGTGTCGACCACGACGAGATCGACGCCGGCCGCGATCAGGCGTTCGGCGCGCTCCAGGCCGGCGGGACCGACATTCGTCGCTGCGGCGACGCGCAGGCGACCCTGGGCGTCCTTCGAGGCGTGGGGATTGAGCTGGGCCTTCTCGATGTCCTTCACCGTGACGAGGCCGATGCAGTTATAGGCATCGTCCACGACGAGAAGCTTCTCGATGCGGTTCGAATGCAGAAGGCGCTTGGCCTCCTGCTGGCTGACGCCGTCACGAACCGTGACAAGGTTCTCGCGCGTCATCAGCTCATAAATGCGCTGGTTCGGATTGGAGGCGAAGCGCACGTCGCGGTTCGTCAGGACACCGACGAGGCGGCCGGTGTGGAAACCGCCGGGACCGCCGTTCTCCACCACCGGAATGCCGGAGATGCCGTACTGCTTCATCAGGCTGAGGGCATCCGCGAGGGTCGCATCCGGCCCGATCACGACGGGGTTCACCACCATGCCGGATTCGAACTTCTTCACCTGCCGCACCTGCTCGGCCTGATCCTCGGGCTCGAGATTGCGGTGGATGACGCCGATGCCACCGGCCTGGGCCATCGCGATGGCGAGGCGGGCCTCGGTGACGGTGTCCATGGCCGCCGAGATGATCGGCAGATTGAGTTCCATGTCGCGCGTCAGGTGGGTGCGGATATCGACTTCGGCCGGCATCACCTCGGACGGACCGGGCAACATCAGCACGTCGTCGAAAGTCAGCGCGTCACGTCCGGTCAGGGTTTCGATGATTTGAGCCATGCGCCATCTCCGAACGAGCAATGAATTGAGAATGCCGTGCCCGGGTCCAGGCCAAAGCCGGACCCGGTGTCGTCCCTGCACCGGCATCTCCTTGAAGATGGCGCCGGTCTTTAACACGAGGATTGCACGGAAGCAAAAGCGGAGTTGCGCAGCAGGGCACACCAGCGCTTTTTGCAACGCTGGCCAGGCTCGCGGCGTCCAATGACCCGAGGCGCCACATCCTCGCCCGGATTGGCGCGCAGTGCGGATCGCAGCGACGGCGCGAAAAAGCCGGGCAACGAAACCGCGATCCCTCGCGTTCCGATCCCGAAGCCGCCCTCCCGCAGTCCAGACGGCCGCCCGGACATGGAATCCACTCCCCCGCCCCGGCTCATCGCCGTGATCGTCGCTTCGGCGCTGTTCATGGAGAACATCGATTCGTCGGTGATCGCCACGTCGCTGCCGGTGATCGCGCGCGACATCGGCGCCGACCCGATCTCGCTGAAGCTCGCCTTCACCGCCTACCTGCTCAGCCTCGCGGTGTTCATTCCCGTGAGCGGCTGGGCGGCGGACCGCTTCGGCGCCCGTACCGTGTTTTCCTGCGCGATCCTCGTCTTCACCGTCGGCTCGATCGCGTGCGGCCTCTCGTCGAGCCTCGAGGGCTTTGTGGTGGCGCGGATGGTGCAGGGCGCGGGCGGCGCGATGATGACGCCGGTCGGCCGGCTCGTCGTGCTGCGCAGCGCGCCGAAACACCAGCTCGTCGACCTGATGGCGTGGCTGACGACGCCCGCATTGATCGGCCCGTTGATCGGCCCGCCGCTCGGTGGCTTCATCTCCACCTACTGGCACTGGCGCTGGATCTTCTGGATCAACGTTCCCGTCGGCGTTCTCGGGATCGTGCTCGCGCTCCTGTTCGTGCCGGTTGTGCGGGCGCAGGAACCGCCGCCATTCGACGCCGCCGGCTTCGTGCTGTCGGGGCTCGGGCTGTCGGGGCTGGTGTTCGGTTTCGCCGTCGTGGGCCACGGACTGGTGCCGGTCTGGGTGTCGACCGCGCTCCTCGTCGCCGGAGCCCTGTCGATGGCGGGCTATGTCGCCCACTACCGGCGCGCGGCACGGCCGATCCTCGACCTCGACCTTCTGAAGCTCGCCACCTTCCGCGCCAGCGTGGTCGGCGGCTTCACCTTCCGCGTCGCCATCGGCGCCATTCCGTTTCTGCTGCCGCTGATGCTGCAGCTCGGGCTCGGCATGACGGCGTTCCAGTCGGGCAGCCTCACGTTCCTGTCGACTGCCGGCGCGCTTGCCATGAAGTTCACGGTCGCACGGATCGTACGCCGGTTCGGCTTCCGCCGGGTGCTGGTCTATAACGGCTTCCTCAGCGCGCTGTTCGTGTTCGCCATCGGCGGCTTCGCGTTCGGCCTGCCGACGTGGGTGATGATCCTGGTGCTGCTCACCGGCGGATTCTTCCGCTCGCTCCTGTTCACCAGCCTCAATGTCGTCGCTTATGCCGACGTCTCCCACGAAGCGATGAGCAGCGCCACGAGCCTTTCGAGCGTCGCCCAGCAGGTGTCGCTGTCGTGCGGCGTCGCCATCGGCGCGCTGGTGCTGGAGATCCTGCGGGCCGGCAGCCCGACGCACAGCCTGACGGCCCACGACTTCTTCGTCGGGTTCGCGACCGTCGGCACCTCGGCGCTGATCGCGCCGTTCATCTTCGCGCGGCTTCCTGCCGATGCCGGTGCCCACATGGCGCGCCGAGCGGACGAGGAGGATGCGCGGCCGCAAGCGGCGCAGTAACGACAGGCGGTGACGGACGCTCAGAAATCGGGACGGACTGCGATGTCCTCGTCATCGCCAAGGACCTCGCCCAAGTCGCCGTCGTCACCGAGCGTTACCGCCCGGCCGCGAAACCCCTTTGCGAGGACGTAAAGTTCGGCCGAATCCTGCCGGCTGGCGGCCGGCTTGACGTGCATCACCTGGGCGAAATCGCGCTTCAGATCGGCAAGCAGCGTGTGTTCCGTGCCACCGCGAAACACCTTGGCGAGGAAGGCGCCGCCCGGCGCGAGCACATCGCGCGCGAACTCGATCGCGACCTCGCAGAGATGCATGATACGCAGGTGATCGGTCTTCTTGTGGCCGGTCGTCGGCGCGGCCATGTCGGAAAGCACGAGATCGGCCTTGTGACCGCCGAGCGCATCCTGCAGCACCTGCGGCGCGTCATCGTCGAGGAAATTCTTCTCAAGCACGATCACGCCGGGAAGCTGGTCCATCTCCAGATAGTCGATGGCGACGATGCGCGGGCCGGCATCGCTCGATCCGGTGCGGGAGACCGCGACCTGCGACCAGCCGCCCGGTGCCGCGCCGAGGTCGACAACCCGCATGCCGGGCTTCAGCAGATGATGCTTCTCGTCGATCTCGATCAGCTTGTAGGCCGCGCGCGACCGCAGGCCCTCCGCCTTTGCGCGACGCACATAGGGATCGTTGAGCTGGCGCTCCAGCCAGCGGTTCGAGGAGTTCGTGCGCCGGCGCGCGGTCTTCACCTTGACCTTCAGCGCGCGTCCGCCGCCCGTTCCACCGCCGGAAACGCCCTTGCCCTTGCCGCCGCTCATGACCGCCCTGCCCCGCTCATGCCGCCCTGTCCGTGGCCGCGATCGGCCGAGATCAACTCCGTCAGGATACCCTCCCGAAGGCCGCGGTCGGCGACGCGCAACCGGCGGCACGGCCAGCGGCGGCGGATCGCCTCCAGGATCGCGCACCCGGCGATCACGAGGTCGGCCCGGTCGCGGCCGATGCAAGGGCTTGCGACGCGCTCGTCGTAATCCATCGCGCGCACGCGGTCGATCATGCCTTCGACCTCGGCGGCGTCGAGCCACGTGCCGTCGACCCGGCGGCGGTCGTAGCGGGCGAGACCCAGATAGACGCCGGCGAGCGTGGTGACGGTGCCGGAGGTGCCGAGGAAGTGCACCCTTCCGGACGCCACCGCCGCATCGAGCTCGTGGCCGGGATCGAAGGCCGCGAGCAGACCGGACACCTCGTCCACCATCCGCTCGAACGTGTCCGGTGTGACGGCGACGCCCCCGTGCCGGTCCGCGAGCCCGACTACGCCCACCGGGAGCGAGGTCCAGGCACGAATCGCCCGCGCCACCGCCACCGGTCCGTTCTTGCGGCGCAGGTCGAGCCAGACGAGTTCCGAAGAGCCGCCGCCGATATCGAACAGGATGGCGCCGTCGCCCTCGCGGTCCACCAGCGATGCGCAGCCAACGACGGCGAGCCGGGCCTCCGTCTCGCGCGATACCACTTCGAGTTCGAGATCGGCCTCCTGCCGGACCCGCTGGAGGAACAGGTCACCGTTCGAAGCCGCGCGGCAGGCCTCGGTCGCGATCAGCCGGAAGCGGTCGACATGGCGGTCGGTCAGCTTGCGGCGGCACACCTTGAGCGCGTCGATCGCCCGGTCCATCGCCGCATCCGCCAGGACGCCGGACAGCGAGACGCCCTCGCCGAGCCTGACGATGCGCGAGAAGGCGTCGATGACACGGAAATTTCGGCCCCGCGCCTCGGCGATCAAAAGCCGGCAGTTGTTGGTGCCGAGATCGAGCGCCGCATAGCGGCGCTGGCCGTATTCGCCGGACCCTGGGTGGGGATGCTCGGCGTGGCGATGGCCGTGAGCCGCTATATCGCCGGCGGTTGGTGGCGCCGCGGCGCCTGCCGGCGCGAATGCGTCACCGGTCCATGGGCGCGGCCCGGACGGAAGGCGCCCATCATCGTCGACGCCCGCTGAGGAGGCATCGTCCGAATCGGTCGCCGCGAACGGCTCGCGGGGCGGCGGACTGCTGCCGCCGCTCCACGAACCCGCTGTTCCCGCCGGGCCTTCCGCCGGCTGGTCGAATACGGGTATTCCCACACGTCCTCATCGGGCCGGCCGCGGCTGGAGCGGCGCCGGCCTCGCAAATTCGCTCTCGTTGCCGTCAGTCTAGCAGCACTGCGCGCCGGCTCAAGCCGCACATGCCATGGCGAGCCGTGGCGATGGGGAGCGGCGGTCATGTCCAGAACGCAGAACGGGGCGGCCCGAAGGACCGCCCCGCTGAATTTGGTATCTGACCGACGCGGCCACAAGGCCGCGAAAAATCAGCGCTTCGAGAACTGGAAGCTGCGGCGGGCCTTGGCGCGGCCGTACTTCTTGCGCTCGACGGTACGCGAATCGCGGGTCAGGAAGCCTTCCTTCTTGAGCACGGCGCGAAGCTCCGGCTCGTAGTAGGTCAGCGCCTTGGAGATGCCGTGACGCAGCGCGCCCGCCTGGCCGGACAGACCGCCGCCGGAAACGGTGGCGTTCACATCGTACTGGCCTTCGCGGTTGGCGATGCCGATCGCCTGACGGATCACCATCTGCAGGACCGGCCGCGCGAAATAGGCGGTGTAGTCCTTGTCGTTGACGATGATCTTGCCGGTGCCGCGGGAAATCCACACGCGGGCAACGGCGTCCTTGCGCTTGCCGGTCGCATAGGCGCGGCCATAGGCGTCGAGCTTCTGGACGTGAACCGGAGCTTCTTCAGCGGCAGAGGTGCCGAGAGCGCCGAGCTGGGACTGGATGTCTGCCATGGTCAGCCCACCTTGACGTTCTTGGGGTTGAGGGCGGCGACGTCGAGGGTCGACGGCTGCTGCGCCTCATGGGGATGCGAGGAACCGGCATAGACGCGCAGGCCGCGCAGCTGCTGACGGGTCAGCGGACCGCCCGGCATCATGCGCTTCACGGCGAGCTCGACAACGCGCTCAGGGAAACGGCCTTCGAGGATGGAGCGCGCGGTGCGCTCCTTGATGCCGCCAATGAAACCGGTGTGATGATAGTACTTCTTGTCGTAGTACTTCTGGCCGGTCAGAACCACCTTGTCCGCGTTGATAACGATCACGTTATCACCGCAGTCGACGTGGGGCGTGAAGGTCGGCTTGTGCTTGCCGCGCAGGCGCATGGCAATAATGGAAGCAAGCCGGCCCACGACGAGCCCTTCGGCGTCGATCAGGATCCAGTTCTTCTCGACCTCTTCGGGCTTCGCCGTGTAGGTCTTCATCGTTTCGTTCGCTTTTCCGTTGGGCAGCCGCACCCGAGAGCACGACCGCTTCCTCAACTCGCGAAGGTCTTTCGCGGGGATCGTGTCCGCCGAACGCCGCAGCGCCGCAGATTGGCGCTTCCTCTAACCGCACTCGTCCGCCACGTCAAGAGCACCCCGCGCAAGCTTAGAGCAATTTTGTCAGCAAAAACAAGGTTTTACAAATGAGGTATCATAATACCGCTACGCAATGCGTTGATTTCGACCAAAAAAGCGTCGCGGCCCGCCGAAATTCGCTCGCCAGCCCCTTCCCCCCGCCCCATCCGGGCGCTTCCGGCCATAGCGCCATCGCCGGATCATCGGCGCGATAAATTGGCGTTCTTCCCGATCTCGCCCTCTCTTCGCTGCGATTGGTCGCCCATCTATAAGGACGCCATCCGTCATCGAGGCTTGCCATGGTTCGCGTTCTCGTCCGCTCTCTCGCTTTCGTGCTGATCCTCGGTGCGCCGGCCTTCGCCGCGATCGCCGGGAGCGGCAGTGCGCTGGCACAGACGGATCCGGGAGACGCCGGCGCGGCGCAGGCGAATACGGCCGGTTCCGACGCGCCACCGGCGCCCGAGCTGCTGGCACCTACCCCCGACAACCAGGTTCCGCTGACGCCCGCCCTGGTGCAGCGCTTCCTCGACAGCTGGCCGGAGCTCTCGACCCTTGGCGACCAGTTCGCGGACCAGTACGGCGTCGACGAGGATGCCACCGATCCCGCCAGCGCCTTCCAGGTCTGGGCCGAGCGGCCGGAAGCCAAGACCAAGATCGATGCGGTGTTGACGAAGCACGGCTTCAGCGGGCTCGACGAATGGGCGAAGGTCGCCAACAGCGTGCTGCTTGCCTACGACTACGATGAAAGCCTGACCGATCCCGCCCAGATCGCCGATGCCGTGCGCGAGATCGAGGCGACGCCGGGCATGAGCCGGCAGGAAAAGGACAGCCTGATCGCCCAGGTCCACAAGCAGGCCGAGGATGCCGCGGCCGGCAAGCCGCTCGACGGCAACCGGGCCGTGATCGAGCCCTTCATGGACCGCATCGGCGCAGTCATAAACGCCGACCAGGGCGAGGCGGACTGAGCGCCGCAGCCGGCCTTGCACCGCCACCGGAGCAGAAAGGACGCATGATGAGCCACGACCCGAACGCCGCCGATTTCATCGCCACCGTGCTTGCGGAGGGCCGCGTCGTCGCCGTCGTCGGCGCAAGCCCCAATCCGGAGCGCCCGTCCTACAACGTCATGGCGACGCTGATGGCGCACGGGCACCGCGTCATCCCGATCAATCCCGGGCAGGCCGGCAAGACCATCCACGGCCAGACCGTCTACGCGCGGCTCGCCGACATTCCCGAGCCGGTCGACATGATCGACATCTTCCGTGCCTCCGACGCCGTCGCCGGCATCGTGGAGGAAGCGCTCGCCCTCGATCCGAAGCCGAAATCGATCTGGATGCAGCTCGGCGTGATCGACGAGGCCGCCGCCGAACGCGCGCGGGCGGCTGGGCTCGACGTGGTGGTGGATCGCTGCCCGGCCATCGAATATGCCCGCCTCGGCCGCAGCCGGCACTGACGGTGCGGCCGCAAAGCGCCTGGCGGCATAAGCGGCAACGTCATTCCTCTATAGGCGGCACTTTCGGAACGGTATACTCCGTCTTGCCAGCCGGCATCCCCTGCCGGCTTTGACGGCGGCCCCTCCGATCGACGACCATCGGGGTGGCTGAAACAACTGCCTACCCAAGGATCAGAAGAATGACGGCAGAACACGTCCCGGGCTTCGCGACCCTCGCCATCCACGCCGGCGCCGAGCCGGATCCGACCACGAAGGCGCGGGCGACGCCGATCTATCAGACGACCTCGTTCGTGTTCGACGACGTCGACCACGCGGCGTCGCTGTTCGGCCTCCAGGCGTTCGGCAACATCTATACGCGCATCGGAAACCCCACCAATGCGGTGCTCGAGGGGCGCATCGCGGCACTCGAAGGCGGCACCGCCGCGCTCGCCGTGGCCTCCGGCCATGCGGCCCAGGCACTGGTGTTCCATGCGCTGCTCCAGCCGGGCGACGAATTCATCGCGGCCCGCCAGCTCTACGGCGGCTCGATCAACCAGTTCAACCACGCCTTCAAGAGCTTCGGCTGGAACGTGGTGTGGGCCGATGCGGCCGATCCCGGCTCGTTCGAGCGCGCGGTGACGGCGAAGACCAAGGCGATCTTCATCGAATCGTTCGCCAATCCCGGCGGAAGCGTCACGGACATCGCAGCCATCGCCGCCGTCGCGAAGAAGGCCGGTGTGCCGCTCATCGTCGACAACACGCTGGCGACGCCCTATCTGGTCCGCCCGTTCGAGCATGGTGCCGATATCGTCGTCCATTCGGCGACGAAGTTCCTCGGCGGCCACGGCAACTCCATCGGCGGCCTGATCGTCGACGGCGGCACGTTCGACTGGAGCGCCCACAAGGAGCGCTTCCCGGTGCTGACGGCGCCGCGCCCGGAATATCAGGGCATCGTGCTGCACGAGACCTTCGGCAACTTCGCCTTCGCCATCGCCGTGCGTGTGCTCGGCCTGCGCGACCTCGGTCCCGCGCTGTCGCCGTTCAACGCGTTCCTGATCATCACCGGCATCGAGACGCTGCCGCTGCGCATGCAGCGCCACAGCGAGAATGCCCTCGCCGTGGCCGAATATCTCGCCGGGCACGACAAGGTGTCGTGGGTGAGCTATGCCGGCCTGCCCGGCGACGCGTCCCATGAGCGGGCGCAGAAATATGCGCCGAAGGGCGCGGGCGCGGTGTTCACCTTCGGCCTCAAGGGCGGCTACGACGCGGGCGTCGCGCTCGTCTCGAAGGTGAAGCTGTTCTCCCACCTTGCGAACGTCGGCGACACCCGCTCGCTGATCATTCATCCGGCCTCGACCACCCACCGCCAGCTCAGCGACACCCAGAAGAGCTCGGCCGGCGCCGGCCCCGAGGTGGTGCGCCTCTCGGTCGGCATCGAGGAGAAGGCCGACATCATTGCTGACCTGGAGCAGGCGCTGGCACAGGTTTGATCGGCTTGGACTTCGGGGCGGCGGCCGGGGACTTCCCGGCCGTCGCCGTATTCGTCGACTTGGCAGTGGCCGGCACCTTCGCCTGTGGCTTTGCCGCTCCGCCCGTGGGCGGTGTCTTCACCTTCACACCGGGCAGGCCGGGCGCGCCGGAATAGGAATAGGGATCGCTTCCCTTCGACGGCATCCCGTTGCCCGGCCGGACGACGAGGCTGTCGCCGTCGGACCAACTCGGCAGCGCAACGGCGTTCCCCGGCATTCCCTGTGGGTTCCAGGGCGTCGCCGGCTGCTGCCAGGGCTGCGATTTCGGCTTCGCGTGGTTGCTGTTGGAAGACGGGTCTGCGCCGCCCGGATTGGTCTTGAAGTAACTCGATCCCGACGCGTTGTTATCGACCGTATAGATGTTGCCGAACGCATCCTTGCAGACGAGCCTCATGCCGGACTGCGTGCAGTCGGCCGCCATTGCACCCGTCAGACTTGTAAAGACTCCGACTGCAGATATCAGAACGCAAGAATAAGAAAGAAACCGCATCGAGAACAGCCATCCTTCTGCCGCATCGTCACTGGGCGTAGGAATAGCACGGCCGGGGCAAAGAACGAAAACACGGTCCGGATAGCCACCGTAACTCGACGGGTGAACGGATCTAGTCGTGTTGTCTGCCCGACGGCGATCGGAGATGCCGGTGGAATCAGGTGGCGGAAACAGGAACCGTGTGCCGGGCATGGGCCACGGCGATGGTCAGCACCACCACGGCACCGAACTGATGCGCCAGGCCGAGGGACAACGGCACCATGTGCACGAGCGCCAGCACGCCGAGGGTCGCCTGAGCGGTCACCGCCGCGAACAGCCCCCACGCTCCCGTCGCAGCCGCGGTGCCGCGCGACCGGACCGCATGGACCAGTGCCAGCAGGAACACGCCATAGGCGACCATGCGATGGTCGAACTGGACCGTGAGCGGGTTCTCGAACAGGTTGACCCACCAGGGCTGCTGAACGAACAGGTTTCCCGGCACAAGTGTCCCGTCGATCAGGGGCCAGGTGTTGAAGGTCCAGCCGGCGCGTAGCCCGGCGACGAGACCGCCGAGGAAGATCTGCACCAGGACCGCCGCCACGATCACGAGGGCCATCGTCGGAACGCGCGACGGCAGGGCCGCCGACCGCCGGCGCGGCGGCGCCAGCCCCTCCGCGACCCAGACGACGGCGGCAAGCAGCAGGCAGGCGAGCGTCAGATGGATGGCCAGTCGGTACTGACTGACCTCGGTGCGCTCCACGAGCCCGGAGGCGACCATCCACCATCCGACCACGCCCTGGAGACCGCCGAGCGCGAACAGCCCGGCAAGCGGCCAGCGCAGCCGTCGCGGCAGACAGCCCCGCCACCAGAAGAACACGAGCGGCACCGCGAACACGAGCCCGATCACGCGGCCGAGCAGGCGATGGCTCCACTCCCACCAGAAGATGAACTTGAACCCTGAAAGGTCCATGTCCGGGTTCATCAGCTTGAACTGGGGGATCTGCTGATATTTCAGGAACTCTTCCTGCCACTCGGCATCCGTCAGCGGCGGGATGGTGCCGTGGATCGGCTTCCACTCCGTGATCGACAGACCCGACTCGGTCAGGCGCGTCGCGCCGCCGACGACCACCATGGCGATGATCATCGCCGCGACGACGAGGAGCCAGATCCGGACGGCGGCGAGGCCGCGGCCGGGTGCATGGCGCACGTCGCCTTCCCGCGGAAGGGCGCCCGGCGCCGAGGAGGCGGATGTCAGTGAGCGTTCCATGGAACGTGATCTTATAAGGCTTCGAACGTCGGACCGCGCGTCTCTTTGCGCTGGCGCGACACCCGGTCGCGAACCATGATGCGCGCAAGGGCCAGCCCGCCTGGAGCGGGACCCGGAACCGGCGGGGTTCGCGTCAGGCCGGACCGGAAGCCCGCCCGACGAGGCGGCCCAGTGGAGGAAACATGGCGACGGATATTCAGGGGCGGCGACTGCACCGCGTGCGCAAGCTCATCGGCACCGTCGCACTGGTGCTGTTCGTCATCGTCTACGCCCTGGTGGCGATGGCGATCGGCGCGGTTCTGGTGCCGAACCACAGCGGGTTCGTGGCGCTTGTGTTCTATGTCGTCGCCGGCCTGGGCTGGGTGCTGCCGGCCGGCCTGATCATCAAATGGATGGAACGCGGACGGCTCTGACGTCGATCAGGCCGCGGGCGCGAACGCCTCCATCCGCGGATCGATTTCCTGACGCACGTGGAAGGCCGCGCCGCGCGCCTCGGTGGCGACCACCGTCACAGGACGGCGCGTCGCATGCGTGAGGCGGTCGAAGGCCGAACGCACGCCGGGCGCGCACGCATCGCGGTCGGTCGCAAGCACGATGCCGTCGAGGTGGGCGATGGCCCGGCCTGCGAGATGATCGATATCGCCCGGCGGGAGATGGATCACCACCCGCTCGTAGGCATGAACCAGCGCCTCGATGACCGCGTCGAATCGCTCGGGCGCCATCGTCAGATCGTCGGGCCGCCCGCTGAGGACGTGGAAGCGCAGCTGCGGATCGCGCACGATCACTTCCGCGAACGATGCCTCGCCGGAAAGAAGACCGCCGAAGCCGAGCGCATTCGCCGGCGGGGGCAACGCAGTGTCGCCGGTGAGATCGATCATCACCGCGGGCTTGTCTTCCGCCGCGCTGGCGGCAAGACGGGCAACCTCGCGCGAGGCCTCGGTTCCGCCGACGCCGATGACGGCCAGGCAACGCCGGGGGCCGGTGCTGCCCGGCGCCCAGAATCGCTCGCCGCCGAGCGACTCACGCCGCTGGCCCACCGCCGGCCGTGACGGCAGGCGGAAATCGACCGGGATCGCGCCCACCACCGGGGGAGCCGAGGGCACCGGCGAGATGTCGGCATGGCGGTCGGTGGCCGAACGGCGACGCAGGACAGCTGCGGTGGCGAGGGCCGCGGCAAGGCCGGCGAGAACCGAAAGGCCGAACAGCGTTCCGCCGCTGCGCGGCTCGGACGCGACGGCGGGCGTCACGATTCGTGCGCTGCCAGCGCCGGAAGCGCTCGATGCCAGCGACACATAGGTGTCGAGCACCGCGTTCAGCGTCGTTGCCGCCGCTGTGGGCGTATCGGCGGCCAGTGAGATCGAGACCGTCTCGGGCGCGGAACGGCTGACGGCGAGCGCCGCGCCGAGGGCGGCCACCCGGCGTTCTTCGACAGCGGTCGCCGCAGTCGCGCCATCGGGGCCGAGAGCGGCGAACAGGCGGGCCGCGAGGCTGTCTGGCACGAGAACATCGTCGTCGAGCCGTGCCGCCGCGGTCGCGTCGAGCCGTCGGATGACGGTTCGCAGGAATTCCGGGGAATGCAGCATCTGCCCCGCAGCGGCCACACGAGCTTCGCGCGAGCCGCCGTCGTCGACGCCCTGGGCAACCGCCAGGCGCGCGGAGGCGGTCGAAACCGGCACCATCCGGTCGGCGACGCCATAGACCATCATGCCGACGCCGAGTGCGGCAGCCGCAATCCAGCCGGCGCCAGCCGTAGAACGCATCCGGCGAACCGTGTGCGTCCTCGCCAGCGGCACCTCAACGGCCAGATCGACCATATCAAGCGACTCCACCCTGCTCATGCCGCAAGGGTGACTCCGCCCCGGTAAGCAGCAGGTTAACGCTGCTCTGTCCGAAGGCCCGGATCCGACGTTTTCCTCTGCCGACACGCCGGGCGAAACGTGAATCCGCATCCGGCAGGCAAAAAGCAAAAAGGCCGCTCGCGGAAGCGACAGCGGCCTTTTAAGGTCTTCACTTGGGAGGTGCCTCCGTTCGGGGGCACGGCGATCTTCTAGCCGTTCGCCTTCGGGTTCAGAAGTGGGGCGGAAGCAAGGCAGCCATGCGTCCATTGCATGGGTCGCACCCCACCCTCCCGCTCACCGGGATGCTGGTAAATGAGCCTGCGCGACGCCCTCCCGGCCTGGACCGCGTCATCCACGACTAATGCAGGCGTTTCCGCTTGCCCTCGACTCCGGGAGGCGATAGGAAAGCCGCCATCGGAGCGTAGCGCAGCCTGGTAGCGCACCTGCATGGGGTGCAGGGGGTCGGAGGTTCAAATCCTCTCGCTCCGACCATTTCCCCCAGCCACATTTTTCCAACGCCATCACTCGGAAATCACGGTTTCCGAATATCGGCTGCGTCGCGAAGCGGCGCGTCCCCGAGATCGGACAGATCTCGGAGAGGGCCGTCTGGCGACCGACCGCGCGGCCACTCACGCCAACGGCAGCAGCTTCTCGCGCGCGGCGCGCAGCGCGGCGTATTTCGCCCGAACGGACTCCACCACCGCTCGCGGCGCCTCTGCCGGCGTGCCGGCTGAGAACGGCGGCGCGGGCGCATATTCGAGCGCCAGCTGGATCGCTTCGGCCTGCTCCCGTCCCAACAATTCGGCGATCACGGTGAGGCCGAAATCTATCCCCGCCGTCACGCCTCCGGCGGTGATCAGGTTGCCGTCGCGCACCACTCGGGCTTCGACCGGGATCGCGCCCAGCCGGTCGAGAAAGTCGAGCGCATTCCAATGCGTCGTCGCCCGCTTGCCGTGAAGCAGGCCGGCCGCGCCGAGCACCATCGCCCCCGTGCAGACGGACGTCACGTAACGCGCGGTGGCCGCCTGGCGGCGGACGAAACCGAGCGCATCCTCGTCGACGAGCAACGCGTTGACGCCAGCGCCGCCGGGCACGCACAGCACGTCCAGCGGCGGGCAGTCCGCGAAAATCGTCGTCGGTATCAGCGGCAGTCCGCAGGAGGAGATGACCGGGTCCGGGTCCTTCCACAGAATATGGACCTCGGTGTCGGGAGCCGCCGAGAAGACGTCGCACGGCCCGGCTAGATCGAGCAACTGCACGCCCGGAAAGGCGACAAGACCGAATCGAAGCGGCATCGCATTCTCCCAGGTTTCGGCGATGGGCGCCGCGGCGGCCTCTGTTGTTCCGCTCGCGCCCTGCCCGCCCCGCCACGAACGTTCGTGGCGATCAGATCCCGGCTTTCCCGAGCCAACGCTCCAGATTGTCCATCGCGCGCTCCATCTCCTCGGACGAGCCGGCGACGGAGAACCGGATGTAGCCGTGGCCGCGGGAGCGGTCGAAATCGACGCCCGGCGTCGCCGCGACACCCGCATGGTCGAGCATCGAGCGCGCGAAATCCCGCGAGTCGTTGGCGAAGCGGCGGACGCTCGCATAGACGTAGAACGCGCCGTCGGCCGGCAGGATCTCGTCGAAGCCGAGACCGGGCAGCCGGGCGAGCAGAATATCCCTGTTGGTGCGGTAGCCCGCTTTCACCGCCTCCAGCTCCTCCGTCGCGTCGAAGGCCGCCAGCGCCGCGCGCTGGGACAGTTCCGGCACGGAGATGAAGAGATTCTGCGCGATTCGCTCCACCGGACGCACCAGCCGCTCCGGCAGCACCATCCAGCCCACACGCCACCCGGTCATGCAGAAATATTTCGAGAAGCTGTTGATCACGATGGCATCGTCGGAAAGCGCCAGCGCGGAGGTCTCCTCGCCGTCATAGACGAGGCCGTGATAGATCTCGTCGGAGATGAACCACAGACCGCGCTCGTGCGCGGCCTCGATCAGCGCGGCAAGCGCGGCACGCTCCATCACCGTGCCGGTGGGGTTGTTCGGACTTGCGACCAGCACGCCGGCGAGCGGTCGCGCGGCATGGTGGGCCGCGAGAGTGTGCGGGTCGAGCGACCAGCGCGTCTCGGCCGTCGTCTCGATCTCCACGGCCTCGATCCCCAGCGCGCCGAGCACGTTGCGGTAGGCCGGATAGCCGGGGACCGGCAGCGCGACGCGGGCGCCGTGATCGAACGCGGCGAGGAACGCCAGGTTGAACGCGCCGGAGGAACCGGTGGTGACCACCACGCGGTCAGGCGAGACGTCAACGCCGTACCGCTCTCCGTAATGCCGGGCGATGCGCTCGCGCAGGGCACGAAGGCCGAGCGCCTCGGTGTAGCCGATGCGCCCCCCATCGAGCGCCGCCCTCGCCGCCGCCACCACGGCCTTCGGCGCCGGCGCCGAAGGCTGGCCGACTTCCATGCGCACGACGTCGGCCCCGGTCGCCTCCCGTGCCACCGCCGCGCTCATCACGTCCATGGCGATGAACGGGTCCACTGCGCTGCGGGCGGAGGGTTCCGGTCGCGAAATCGTCATTCGGCACTCCCGGGCGAAGACGGGGCCGCCGCCGTGTCGCCGCATTTGCTGTCTTCCTATCGAGGATCTATCGATGTGCGGAGCGTTTGCCCTTCGGCAAAGTTCGCGCCCGCAGGGGGGCGGCACACACACACCGGCGGCACAGCCGGCAAGCGCCGATCGAGGATCCATGTTCGACCGATGCCTATCCCGGCTGAGAGCCGCTTGGAAGCCTTTCGCCGCAGGGCGTGGGGCGGGACTGCGTATCGCCGCACCGCCCCGCGCGCTCAGGCACCGTTACACGGCGGGCTTCTCGCTTGTCGCCGCCGCGCACTTCGCCGTGCTGCCGGCTTCGGCGCAGGAATCGCCGCCCGGGCGCAGCATCGCGATCGTGCGGGATGCCGAGACCGAGCAGCTGATGCGGGACTATCTGAGGCCGATTCTGGGCGCCGCCGGGCTTCCGAGCGGGGCGACCGAGGTCGTGCTCGTCAACGATTCGAGCTTCAACGCCTTTGTGGCGGACAGCCACCGCATCTTCATCAACACGGGCGTGATCACCCAGGCCAAGACGCCGAACGAGGTGATCGGCGTTCTCGCCCACGAGACCGGTCACATCGCGGGCAATCATCTGGCGCGCATGCACCAGGCGGCCTCGCAGGCCGGCATCATCGCCGCCATCGGCATGATCGCCGGCGCGGGCGCGCTGGTCGCCGGCGCGGCCGCGGGCAATGGATCGGTGGCGGGCGGCGGTGCCGCGGCCATCACCGGCGGCATCGGCCTCGGCCAGCGCTCGCTGCTGTCCTACCAGCGCGGCGAGGAAGACGCCGCCGACCGTTCGGCGCTGACGTTCCTTCAGCGCACCAAGCAATCCGCGAAGGGCATGATCGACACGTTCAAGCGGCTCGCCAACGAGCAGCTGATGATCGCGCGCTATGCCGATCCCTATGCCCAAAGCCACCCGATGGCGCGCGATCGCATCGCCAACCTCGAGACCAAGGCGGAGGCGAGCCCCTACTGGGACGTCAAGGATCCCCCGGCGCTGCAGGCCCGGCACGACATGGTGCGCGCCAAGCTGATCGCCTTCACGTCGTCCCCGCAGACGGCGCTGCGGCAATACCCGCCGTCGAATACAAGCCTGCCCGCGCGCTATGCCCGCGCCGTCGTCGCCTACCGCATGGGTGACCCGCAGGAAGCCCAGCGACAGGTCGACGCCCTGATCAAAAGCCAGCCCTCCAACCCCTATTTCTGGGAACTGAAGGGGCAGGCGATGCTCGATCTCGGCAATCCGCGCGGCGCGATCGCGCCGTTGCAGAAGGCCGTCTCGCTCGCGCCAAGCGCGACGCCGATCCGTGCGCTTTATGGGCAGGCGCTGGTGGGCGCCGGCGATCCGGCCTCAGCCAAGCAAGCCGTGACCGAGCTCAACCGCGTGGTCCAGGCCGATCCGGACGATGCGTCGGCCTTCCGTTTCCTCGCGATGGCCTACGGCGCGCAGGGCCAGACCGCGATGGCGGACCTCGCAACGGCACGCGGCATGGCGGCTCAAGGCCAGCTCAAGCAGGCGAGCCATTATGCCCAGCGCGCGAAGATGGGGCTGAAGATGGGAACGCCGGCCTGGCTGCAGGCTGATGACCTCGTGACCCGGCCGTCCAGCAAGTCCGGCAAGAACTGATATGAAGATCCTGCCGCAACTTATTGCTTCCGGCAGGCTTTCTGCTATTTGCCTCCCTTTCCTCCCCGATGTGAGAACACCCATGCTGATCCCGTCGAAGCGTCGTCGGCACACCACCGGAGCGGTCGCGCTCGCCGCCGTGCTGGCGCTCGCCACTCCGTTCACCTCCGCCGCCCCGGTGCTGGCGGCCGATTCCGGCCCGGTGACGTCGTTCGACGCCAAGCAGCGCGCCGACATCGAGAAGATCGTGCGCGACTATCTGATCGCCAACCCCGACATCCTCGTCGAGGTCAGCAGCGCCTTGCAGAAGCGGCAGGAAGTTGCCGCGGAGGAAGCGCAGAAGGACGTCATCAAGGCGCAGAGCGACACGCTGCTCAATTCGAAGAACCAGGTCGTGCTCGGCAACCCGCAGGGCGACGTCACGCTGGTCGAGTTCTTCGACTACAATTGCGGCTACTGCCGGCGCGCGGTGGAAGACACCTTCGCGCTGATCGACCAGGATCCGAAGCTGCGCGTCGTGCTGAAGGAATTCCCCATCCTGACGGAAGGCTCGGTCGAAGCCGCGCGCGTCGCGATCGCCGTGAAGGACGTGGCGCCGGATCGTTACGCCGAATTCCATCGCGCGATGTTCGCGATGAAGGGCCAGGCGGACGGCAAGCGCGCGCTCCAGGTCGCCGAAAAGCTCGGGATCGACGGCAGCAAGCTCGAAGCGGCGATGAAGGGGCCGGACGTGGAGGATACCCTCCAGGAAACCCACAATCTCGCGCAGCTTCTCCAGATCTCCGGCACGCCTTCCTACGTGATCGGCGATGCCGTCCTGCCCGGCGCCGTGGGCGTCGCGGCGCTGAAAGAGCGCATCGACACCGTCCGCAAGTGCGGGGGTACCTCGTCCTGCTGATGCGGCGCCTCGGCGCGACTGGGATCGGGCGGCCGTCGGGCCGCCCTTTTTCGTCGGCACAACCGCCGCGCGGCGCGGCAGGAGCACCGCGAGTACCCCATTTCCTCGCGGCCCGCTTGCGCCTATAAGATAGCCGCCTCCACGGAGGCCGGTGGCGCGACGGATCGTCCGCGGCGCTTCGACCGACAAGCATGCGGCCGCTTCGCCGGGGACGGTGTCGCGACCGAGTTCGACGTTATGGCCGGCGGCACAGACCGGCCCGGCCTTTCTGGTGATCCGGCTTATGGTTCCGATCCTCGTCCTCAACGGACCGAACCTCAACCGCCTCGGCAAGCGCGAGCCCGGCATCTACGGCGCCACCACGCTCGCGGAGATCGAGGAGCGGTGCAAGGCGGCGGGAACGCGGCTCGGCCTCAGTGTGGACTTCCGCCAGTCGAACCACGAAGGCGTGCTGGTCGACTGGATCCACGAAGCGGCCGACAGCGCGAAGGGCATCGCGCTCAATGCCGGCGCCTATACCCACACCTCGGTTGCGCTGCACGATGCCATTCGCGCCGTGGGACTGCCGACCGTCGAACTTCACCTATCCAATGTCCATGCCCGAGAGAGCTTCCGCCACCACTCCTACATCGCGCCCGCCGCGACAGGCGTGATCGCGGGGTTCGGCCCGAACAGCTACATCCTCGCCCTGGAGGCGCTGGCGGCGATCCTCATACCGGATGCCGCCTGACGCGCCCCCGGATGCGAACCACGCATCGGCCCGACTTTCCGAAGGCCCCAATTTTTCCGAAGGCTCATGACAATCAAGAAACCGACCATCGACCAGTCGCTGATCCGTGAACTCGCCGACCTGCTGACGGAGACCGCACTCTCCGAGATCGAGGTCGAGCAGGGCGACCTGCGCATCCGCATCGCGCGCTATGCCCAGCCGACCACCGTGATGGCGGCGCCGGCGGCGGCTTCCCCCCTCGCCGCTCCCGCCGTGGCGGCTGCGATCCCGGTTGCGCCGGCTGCGCTCGATCCCGCGACCAATCCCGGCACGGTGAAGTCGCCGATGGTCGGCACCGCCTATCTCGCGCCGGAGCCGGGCGCGAAGCCGTTCATCGAAGTCGGCGACAAGATCGCGGCGGGCCAGACCCTGCTGATCGTCGAGGCGATGAAGACCATGAACCAGATTCCCGCGCCCCGCGCCGGAACGGTGACGAAGATCCTCATCGAGGACGGCCAGCCGGTCGAGTACGGCGAGCCGCTCGTGATCGTCGAGTGACCATGTTCTCGAAGATCCTCATCGCCAACCGCGGCGAGATCGCGCTGCGCATCCTGCGGGCCTGCAAGGAGCTCGGGGTCGCGACCGTCGCCGTGCATTCGACGGCCGACGCCGACGCCATGCACGTCCGCCTCGCCGACGAGAGCGTGTGCATCGGCCCGCCGCAGGCGCGCGACAGCTATCTCAACATTCCCTCGCTGCTCGCCGCCTGCGAGATCACCGGTGCCGAGGCCGTTCACCCGGGCTACGGCTTCCTGTCGGAAAACGCCCGGTTCGCCGAGATCCTCGCCGCCCACGGCATCAAGTTCATCGGGCCGAGCGCGGACCACATCCGCATCATGGGCGACAAGATCGAGGCCAAGCGCACCGCGAAGCGCCTCGGCCTGCCGGTTGTGCCGGGGTCCGAAGGCGAGATCCGTACCGAGGAAGAGGCCCGCCGGGTCGCCGCCGAGATCGGATTCCCGCTTTTGGTGAAGGCCGCCGCCGGCGGTGGCGGGCGCGGCATGAAGGTCGCGATGACCGAGAACGACCTCGATCACGCGCTCTCGACCGCCCGCTCGGAGGCTAAGGCCGCCTTCGGCGACGATGCCGTCTATCTCGAGCGCTATCTCGGCAAGCCGCGCCACATCGAAATCCAGGTGTTCGGCGACGGCCAGGGCAATGCGGTCTATCTCGGCGAGCGCGATTGCTCGCTCCAGCGCCGGCACCAGAAGGTTTGGGAGGAGGCCCTCGCCCCGACCATCACCCAGGCCCAGCGCGAGCAGATCGGCGAGCGCGTCGCCGAGGCGATGCGCATCCTTCGCTACGAAGGCGCGGGCACCATCGAGTTCCTCTACGAGAATGGCGAGTTCTATTTCATCGAAATGAACACCCGCCTCCAGGTGGAACATCCGGTGACCGAGATGATCACCGGCATCGATCTGGTTAACGAGCAGATCAAGGTGGCGTCGGGCGAGAAGCTCTCGTTCTCGCAGTCGGACGTGCGCTTCAACGGCCACGCCATCGAATGCCGCATCAATGCCGAGGACCCGGCCACCTTCACGCCGTCGCCCGGCCGGATCACCTATTTCCATCCGCCCGGCGGCCTCGGCGTGCGCGTCGATTCGGGCGTGTATCAGGGCTATCTGATCCCGCCCTATTACGACAGCCTGATCGGCAAGCTGATCGTGCATGGCCGCAATCGCGAAGAGTGCATGAACCGGCTGCGACGCTGCCTCGACGAGTTCGTCGTCGACGGCATCAACACCACGATCCCGCTGTTCCGGGCCCTGGTGAACGATCCGGATATCGCCTCCGGCAACTACGATATCCACTGGCTCGAAGGCTTCCTCGCCCGGCAGGCCGCCGCCAAGGCGTGACCCCGGGGCCGACGGCTACCGCCGCCCTTCCGGCGGGCCGCCGGAGCCGTTGGCGAACCGACGGGTAATTCCGTCTGTTCGCGACCGGCTCCGGTGCGGTACGCTGTTCCCGTTGCTGCCGACCCGATGATTCCGTCCGGCCGGCAGGCGTTCGGGGAGGCGACGGCATCCGGGAGCACTGCCCATGAAGAACGACGCCGTCCTGGAAATCACGCCGCAGGTCCTGCTCAAGGCCTATGCGTGCGGCATCTTCCCGATGGCCGAGGCCGCGGACGATCCGAGCCTGTTCTGGATCGAGCCCGATCAGCGCGGCGTGCTGCCGCTCGACACCTTCCACATTCCCCGCCGGCTCGCCCGCACCGTCCGGCAGGACGTGTTCGAGGTCCGCGTCGACCATGATTTCGACGCCGTGATCGAGGCCTGCGCGGAACCGGCGCCCGGACGCCGCAAGACCTGGATCAGCCGCCGCATCCGCCGGCTCTACCGCGACCTGTTCGATATCGGACACTGCCACACCGTGGAATGCTGGGAAGGCGGGCGTCTCGTCGGGGGGCTTTACGGTGTCAGGCTCGGCCTCGCCTTCTGCGGCGAGAGCATGTTTTCGCGCGAGCGGGATGCCTCGAAGGTCGCGCTTGTCCACCTCGTCGCGCGGCTCGTCGCAGGTGGCTTCACCCTGCTCGACACCCAGTTCATCACCGAGCATCTGAGCCGGTTCGGCGCCGTGGAAATCGGGCGGCGCGACTATCAGGCCCGGCTCGATGCGGCCATGCTGGGGATCGGCGATTTCGAGCGCCTGCCGCATGACGCGAGCGGCGCCGAGGTGCTCGCCGTGATCGAACGGTATCAGTGCGCTTCGTAACGGCACGATAGCGTCCGGCCATAGGGAAAAACGCGCCCGGCAATCGCCCCGCAATGAAGCGGCCGCCCACGCCCTGATGAGGCTGCTCACGCGGTGGACCACCGAAGGGTTTTATCCCGCCTTTGCCACCGCTCCCCGCAATAGCGGGGGATCAGTCTTCCGGCTGATCGGTGCTCGGCTGGTCCTGATCGGTCCCGCCGCCGACCTCGGTGCCGGCGCCGCCCATGGTCGGCTTCGGCAACGGCTCGGAGACCCAGCCTTCCGGACGGGGAATGAGATCGAGGCCTTCCTTGGTGAAGCGGCTGGCATCGAAGCCGTCCGGCGGAGGCACCTCGGAGGAGACGCGGCAATCCGTCAGCCACACGTCGTAGATCGGGTGATCGACGGCGTTGAGACCCGGGCTAGCAGCGAACATCCACCCGGTGAAGATGCGGCGGACCTGATTGTCGAGAGTGATCTCGTCGACCTCGAGGAAGGCGTCGGTTCGCGGCGCTTCGGTCGACGGGCGCGAGTAGCAGGCGCGCGGCGTCACCCTGAGGGCGCCGAACTGCACGGTCTCGTCGATATAGGCATCGAAAGAGATGATGCGGCCGGTGATCTTGTCGAGGCCGGAGAACACCGCCACGGGGTTCGAAAGCCGGGTTTCCTGGGGCGGCGCGGCCTGGGTCGTCGGGTCAGGCTGGGGCTGAGGCGCGGGCTGCTGCGGTGCGGGCTGGGGCGCGGCCTGCGGAGCGGGCTGGCCCTGCGGCATCGGCTGGCCCTGCGGCGCCTGCTGATCAAGGGGCATCGGCTGACCGAGAGGGACCGGCTGACCGAGGGGCACCGGCTGGCCTGGTGCCGGCGCCATCTCGCCCTGCATCGGCGGATCGGAGAACGCCTGAGCGAAGGCGGCATTGGCCGAAAGCACGGACATGCCGGCGCCTGCGACGCACAGCGCCGTGCCGAGCCCCGCCATACGGATATTTGCCAATCCCGCGCGCCCTGCTTTCACCGCACCACTCACGCTCGCAACACTCCGGCCGTCCCGCCGATTCCGTCCCCTTACCACCGCGTCGCGTTGCGGGCAAAGCATCCAGCCGCCGGTAAGAAGACACCGCGTTCATTATCGGCGTTATCCGGCCGGACTGTGGCGTTCCTGCCGATGACGCCCGTCGGTCACGGCTATACCGCGCGCTGCAGCGGACGAGCGCCCTTTGCCCCCTTCGGCGCCAGCGCATCGCGAACCAGTGCGGCGAACTCGCGGAAGTCCTTCGTGCGACGGCTCGAACGGCGCCACACCAGCCCGACGGTTCGGCTCGGCTGCGGATCGCGGAACGGCAGCACCGAAATGCGGGGATCCCCCGCGACACCGCTGCGGACCGCGATCTCCGGCAGCAACGTCACGCCGTAGCCGTTCGCCACCATCTGCACGATGGTGGCAAGGCTCGTGGCACCGAACTCGTTGCGGACCACAGGATTGATCGCGCGGCAATAGGTCAGCGCCTGCTCGCGCAGACAGTGGCCCTCCTCCAGCAGCAGCAACCGCTCCTGCGCGAGCGTCGACACATCGGCAAGTTCCGCCTCGGCGCGTCCGGCATTGCGCCGCGTCGCCAGCAGGAAGCGGTCCTCGAACAGCGGCGCCTCGATCAGGCCGGTGCCTTCCGCCGGCAGGGCCACCACCACGGCGTCGAGCCGACCGGCGACAAGATCCTCCGTCAGGAGGCCGGTCAGCGCCTCACGGATTTCCAGATCGAGCGCCGGATGCCGACGGTGGATCTCCGGCAGAACCGCCGGCAGCAGGTATGGCGCGACCGAAGGAATGATGCCGAGGCGCAGCCTGCCGCCGAGCCCGGTTTCCTGCCGCCGGATCACTTCCACGAGATCGCCGACATCCTCAAGGACGGCGCGGGCGCGGCGGGCGCATTCCAGCCCCGCATCGGTGATGACGATCCGCCCGGGATGACGCTCGACGAGCGCCGTGCCCAGAAACGCCTCCAGGTCCCTGATTTGCTGGGACAGTGCAGGCTGCGTGACGGCACATTCCGCCGCCGCCCGGCCGAAATGGCCGTGGCGCGCGAGGGCATCGAAATAGCGGAGCTGTCGCAAGGTGACCATGGCGATAAGAATATCTTATCGGCCGCGCGATACAATCGAATTAGACCTGATCCAATCAGCCGTGCATCCTGCCGCCAGTCCAGCCACCGAGGAGGCAGCGGCATGACCCGTCCGACATTGACCACGACCGGAGGCGCGCCGGTCGCCGACAACCAGAACTCCATCACCGCCGGTCCGCGCGGTCCGGTGCTTCTGGAAGATTTCCAGCTGATCGAGAAGCTGGCGCATCAGAACCGTGAGCGCATTCCCGAACGCGTGGTGCACGCCAAGGGTTCCGCCGCTTTCGGCACCCTGGTCGTCACCCACGACATCTCCGCCTACACCAAGGCGAAGGCGCTGCAGCCCGGCGCCACGACCGACATGCTGCTGCGGTTCTCCACCGTGGCGGGCGAGCGCGGCGCGGCGGATGCCGAACGCGACGTGCGCGGTTTCGCGCTGAAATTCTACACCGAGGAAGGCAACTGGGATCTCGTCGGCAACAACACGCCCGTGTTCTTCGTGCGCGATCCGCTGAAGTTCCCGGACTTCATCCACACCCAGAAGCGCCATCCGAAGACCAACATGCGCTCGCCAACTGCGATGTGGGATTTCTGGTCGCTGTCGCCGGAGAGCCTGCATCAGGTTACGATCCTGTTCTCCGACCGCGGCCTGCCGGACGGCTATCGCTTCATGCACGGCTTCGGCTCCCACACCTATGCGCTGATCAACGCGGCGAACGAGCGGGTGTGGGTGAAGTTCCACTTCAAGAGCCAGCAGGGCATCAAGAACCTCACCAATGCCGAGGCGGAAGCCATCGTCGCCAAGGATCGCGAGAGCGCCCAGGCCGACCTGTTCCATGCCATCGAGCGCGGCGAGTTCCCGCGCTGGTCGCTCAAGATCCAGGTCATGACCGAGGAGCAGGCCGACCAGACGTCGTATAATCCGTTCGACCTGACCAAGGTCTGGCCGCACAAGGAATTCCCGCTCATCGACGTCGGCTATATCGAGCTCAACCGAAATCCGGAGAACTATTTCGCCGAGGTGGAGCAGGCCTCGTTCTCGCCCTCGAACGTGGTGCCGGGCATTTCGTTCTCGCCCGACAAGATGCTGCAGGCGCGGATCTTCTCCTACGCGGATGCCCATCGCTACCGCGTCGGCACGCATTACGAGCAGCTTCCCGTCAACCGGCCGCGCTGCCCGGTGCACACCTACCACATGGACGGGCCGATGCGTTTCGATGCCCCGAAGGGCACCGACGCCTATTATGAGCCAAACTCGTTCGGTGGCCCGGTGGAAGACAAGACCGTGGCGGAACCTCCGCTCAAGCTCCATGGCGACGCCGCCCGCTACGACCACCGCGAGGGCAACGACGACTACACGCAGCCCGGCAACCTGTTCCGCCTGATGACGCCGGCCCAGAAGCAGGCGCTGTTCCAGAACATCGCCGCCGCGATGAATGGTGTGCCGAAGGACATCATCGAGCGCCAGGTCGCGCACTTCTGGCGCGCGGACCCGGAATACGGCATCGGCGTCGCCCGCCTCACCGGCACCCGCGTGCCCGGCGAGATCCAGGCCGCGGAATAAGCACACGTCAACGGCGGGGCGGAGAAATCCGCCCTGCCCCTCCACATCGCCGGTTCGCTGGCGACGGTCTCCCGGCCAGCCCGGCTCGCCATCGCAGCGGCCCGCATTTCACCCCGCCTTAATTTTCTTCGTCGACGATGCAGTTTGGACGCGCGCACGGCGCGAACGCACCGAGGACGAAGCCATGGATGCCGGCGCCAACCATGCCGAAGCCCGCCTGCCGAGGGACGATCGCGGCCCCGGCGGCAGCAATGCGCTCGAAGGTGGCCTGAACCCCAGCCTTGAGGCCGCCTTCGCGGCCGTCGATGGCGCGCAGCGCGAGATTTCCGATCTCGTCACGCGTCAGACCGGCGGCCTCGCCTCGGGAGAGGCCGCGGCCCTGGTCGACATCGTCGACACCGTGACGGACGTGCTCGACCAGCAGATCGAGACGCTCCGGGCGCTGCGCGTGGCCATAACCGGCCCGCTGCTCGACCAGCTCTCGCATGAAGGACCGACGGCTCATGCCGTCGCGGCCACCATCGTCGCGCTGATGGACAAGCTCGAGACCGCGGACCGCGGCGCCCGGCGCCTTGCGACCGCGTTGTGCGACCACCGCGCCGAACTCGCGGATTTGATCACGCCCCCCGACGCCGACCCGATACTGCCGCCCGACGACGAACCGATGCCGGAACGGCCGGTGTTCGACCGCGCCATCGCGACCGCCGTGCGTTGTGCCGTCGAAACCGACCGTCGCCTTGCCGTGCTCATCGTCGGCGTCGACCGCTTCGCGGAGATCGAGGCCTCGGACGGCACGGTTGCTACCGAAGCCGCCCTCACCGCCGTGGGCCGCACGCTCGTCGCGGGGGTTGCCGACCTCGGCGTGGTCTACCGCTATTCGGCGGACATGTTCGCGGTGATCCTGCCGGACAGCAACCTGCGCCAGGCCGTCGCCGTCGGCGAGCACCTGAGGCGGGGGATCGCCCATCAGGCGGACGTGCCCGAACTCGGCCGCGACGGCGAACGGCTGTCGATCTCCGTCGGCGCGTCGGCCCTCTCGCACGAGGACGATGTGGCGAGCCTGATGGAGCGGGTCTCGTGCTGCCTCGGCGAGGCGCAATGGGCCGGCGGCGACCGCGTGATGTGCGAGACCGATCCCGACTTCGACATCGACCTGCGCCGGAGGGGCTGAGGCCTCTCGGTCGCCAACAGGCCACGCGTCAGTCCTTCTTACGCTTCCGGGATTTCGGCTTGCTTACGCTTGCGGGATTTCGGCTTGGTGGGGTTGCGCGCGGCAGCGGCGCGGGCGCGCTCGACCCAGGGCCGCATCTCGTCGCGGTCGTCCAGGGCCTCCTCGGGAATGCGCCAATAGGGCAGTTGGACGATGCGGCCGGACGCTTCGTAGACGAACTGCCGCGATCCCGCAGCCTCGAACGCAGGAGCCGTTTGCCCGTCCGCCTTGAGATAGAGCGTATCGTCGCTGAGGACGAGCGCGATGATCGCGCCGTCCAGATAGAGCGCCTGCCCACCGAACATGCGGCGGATGGAGACGCGCCCGAAGGGCTCGAAAAGGTCGCGGAGATAATCTTCGTCGAGCATCCCCGCCCCTCTCTGCGATCAGTCCGCCCGATCGAGGCCCATCTGCCAGAAATCGGCTTCCAGCCGGGTCGCGGTGCGGAAGATGCCGGTCAGCCGCTCCAGCCGGGCCATCGAGACGCGTGGCAAGGCGATGCGGTCGAGATCCGCCTTGGCCTGCTCGGCGATCGCCTGATAGCCGTCTCCGGCATATTCCGCGATCCAGGCGGCATAAGGATTGCCGGGATCGAGCGCCCCCGGGACAGCCGCGAGCGAGCGACCGATCTCGCCGTAGCCGATCAGGCACGGCGCCATTGCCACATAGAGATCGAGCAGGTCGCCCTTGAAGCCGGTATCGAGCACATAGCGGGTATAGGCGACGGTGGCGAGCGCCTCTGGCGCTCGCTCCAGCACGTCCTGGCCGATGCCCCAGCCAGCGCAAAGCCGCACGTGCAGCGCCATTTCCGTCTCGAGCAGCGCATCGAGACCGGCATTGGCAATGCGCATCTCATCGAGCGTCTCGCTCTTGTAAATCGCGAGCGCCTTGGCGCGGGCGAACGCGATGAGAAACAGATAGTCTTGGACGAGATAGTGCTGGAACGATGCCAGCGGCAGGGACCCATCGCCGATGGCCTTGACGAATGGATGCTCGACATAGGCCCGCCATTCCGGTGTGCAGGCTTCCTTCAGGGCGTCGAAAAGGTTGCTGGACATCGGCCCCCCGGGCACTCACGAAAGAACACACGATCGGGCGGGCCGCCCCCGGCCCGCCGACGCAGGATCAGGCCTCCAGCGCCGCCGGATCTGCCGCCTTGAGCGAAACCGACTCACCGCAGCCGCAGGCCGACACCTGGTTCGGATTCTCGAACACGAACGTGGCCGCAAGCTTGGTGACGCGGAAATCCATCGTGGTGCCGAGGAGGAACAGAACCGCCTTCGGATCGACGAACACACGCCCGCCCTCGAAGTCGATCACCTCGTCGCCGGCGCCCGGCTCGGCGACGACATCCATGGTGTAGGACATGCCGGCGCAGCCGCCGTTGCGCACGCCGACCCTGAGGCCGCCGCCCGGAAGATCGGCATTCTCCAGAATCTCGCTGACCCGCTCGGCCGCGGCCGTCGTCACGGACATCACCGCAAGCCTGCGGCGCGGACGGGCGGTGGTATTGGCTGGAGCGTTCATGTCGTCGTTCTCCGCTTCACCGGCAAACCTCCCACCTGCGCGGAAGGCCCGGGACAAGGGGAAGAGCGGGCCGCAAGGCCCACCGCGACCCCGTTTGCTCAGTACCAGTCGAGCGCGACCCGCGCTTCCTCGGACATCCGGCTCGGATCCCAGGGCGGATCGAACACCATGTTCACCTTCACGTCGCCGACACCCTCGACGGTGTTGACCGCGTTTTCCACCCAGCCCGGCATTTCGCCGGCGACCGGACAGCCCGGCGCGGTGAGTGTCATGTCGATGAGCACGGTGCGGTCGTCGTCGATGTCGATCTTGTAGATCAGGCCGAGCTCGTAGATGTCCGCCGGGATTTCCGGATCGTACACCGTCTTCAGCGCGGCGATGATGTCGTCGGTGATCCGCTCCAGCTCGGGAACGGGAATCGCTGAGGCGAGCGATGCAGCTGCGGCGGCCACGGCCTCGTCAGAGGGACCATGGGCCGGCACCGCACCGGATTCGCTCGCTGTCAGGTCGCCGGTCTTAACGGCGGCTGCGCCATCGTCCATCGCGCCACTCCGTCAACTGAAGAATCTATGGGCTTTCTCGATCGCCTCTGCAAGGCGGTCGACTTCCTCGACCGTGTTGTAGAGGCCGAACGACGCCCGGCATGTCGCCGTCACGCCGTAGTGATCGAGCAGCGGGATGGCACAGTGGGTGCCAGCCCGGACCGCCACGCCCTCGCGATCGAGGATCGTAGCGATGTCGTGAGCATGGGCGCCCTCCACGGCGAACGACACGATGGCCCCCTTGCCCGGGGCGTTGCCGTAGATCCGCACGCTGTTCAGCTTGCCGAGGCGCTGGTGGGCATAGTCCCGCAGCGTTTCCTCGTGGGCGCGGATGCGGTCGCGGCCGAGCGCGTCGATATAATCGAGCGCGGCGCCGAGGCCGATCGCCTGCACGATCGCCGGCGTGCCCGCCTCGAACTTGAACGGCGGATCGCCGTAGACCACGCCATCCTGCGACACCGTGCGGATCATCTCGCCGCCGCCCTGGTAGGGCGGCATCGCTTCGAGATGGGCGCGCTTGGCATAGAGCACGCCGATGCCGGTCGGCCCGTAGAGCTTGTGGCCGGTCGCGACATAGAAATCGACATCGAGCGCCTGCACGTCGACATCGAGATGCACCGCGCCCTGACTGCCGTCGACCAGCACCGGCACGCCGTGGGCGTGCGCGATCCGCACGACATCGGCGACCGGCGTCACCGTGCCGGTCACGTTCGACATGTGGGTCACGGCGACCATCTTCGTGCGCGGGCCGATCATCGCCTCGAACGCTTCGAGGTCGAACGAATCGTCCGCGCGGACCGGCACCCATTTGATGACCGCGCCGCGCCGCTCGCGATGGAAGTGCCAGGGCACGATGTTGGAGTGGTGCTCCATCACCGTGACGATGATCTCGTCGCCCTCGCCGATCACCATGCCGCCGAAGCTCGACGCCACGAGGTTGATCGCCTCGGTCGCCGAGCGGGTGAACACGATCTCGTCGGTGGACGCGGCATTGAAGAACCGGCGCACGGATTCGCGCGCCTGCTCATAGGCGTCCGTCGCCGCATTCGACAGGAAGTGCAGCCCGCGGTGGACGTTGGCATATTCTTCCGTGTAGGCGCGCATCATGCGATCAAGCACCGCCTGGGGCTTCTGCGCCGATGCACCGTTGTCGAGATAGGTCAACGGCTTGCCGTAAACCGTGCGCGACAGGATGGGGAAATCGGCGCGCACCGACTGAACATCGTAGGCCGCTGCGTCGGCCGGGCGGACGAAGGTGTTCATCGCACCGCCTCCCGCGCCCGGCGCTGGGCGAGCCGCGCCCGAAGCCGCTCCGACAGCACCTCCGCGATCGCCTCGTCGGCGAACGCCTCGATGGATTCGGCCAGGAACGCCTCCAGCAGCAGCGCCTCCGCCTCATGCTGCGGGATGCCGCGCGAGCGCAGATAGAACACCGCGTTATCATCGAGCCGGCCGGATGTCGCGCCGTGGGCGCATTGCACGTCGTCGGCGAAAATCTCGAGTTCCGGCTTGTTGATGGACTCCGCCTCGTCGCCGATGATGAGCGCCTGCGTCATCATCCGCCCGTCGGTGTGCTGGGCGTCCTTGGCAACCTCGATGCGGCCCTGGACCACGGAACGCGCCGCGTCATCGACGACGGCGCGGAACCGCTCGCGGCTGGCGCAGTCTGGAACGGCATGGGTCACGACCAGCGTGGCGTCCGCCTGTCGGCGGCCGTCGAGCAGGCTCACCGTCTCGAACACCGCTTCCGAATGGGGGCCGGCGAACGTGACGAAGCCCTCGTTGCGCGAAAGCTGCGCGCCGAACACGACGGACAGGGAATCGAGTCGTGCCTTCGCGCCGAGCCGCACCACGGCTCCGCCGAGATGAACGGCCGCCTCGCCCTCTTCCTGCAGCCTTGCCCAGGCAACCTTCGCGCCATCGGCGATGTCGAGTTCGACGAGGCTGTCGCTCTGGTAGGCGACGCCTTCCGGGCCGACGTGGTGCTCGATGAAACGCACCGTCGCCCCCGCGGCCACCGTCACCACATGGCGCGTATGCACCGAAACGGGCTCCGCCTTCGTGACGACGTGCACGATGGCCACGGGCTCGGCGATCGTCGAACCGGGCGCGACAGAAATCAGGGCGCCGTCGTCGAACAGGGCCGTGTTGAGCTGCACGATGGGATCGCCCGACGGCGTGGGGAACCGTTCGATGAGCGCGCCGGCGGTCTCGGCACGGGCATCACCGGCCGCGATCAGGGCGCCGAAGGTCGCGACGGCGACGGCGCCGTCGAGTTGCGACACATCGGACAGCGCAGCGGCATAGCGGCCGTCGACAAACACGATGCGGTGGCGGGCGAGGCCGGCGAAGTCCCACGGCGCGGACAACGCCGCGGCCGCAACGCCGGTGGGCGCCGGGGCAAGCGTGCGCAACGCCGCCTTGAGGTCGGTGTAGCGATAGGCCTCGACGCGCCGGCTCGGCAGGCCGGTGCGCTCGAAGGCGCGGTAGGCGTCCTCACGGCGCGCGGCGAGCGCGCCGGGTCCGCCGGCAGGCCGGGCGGCAAAGCGCTCGGCGATCGCCGTTTCCGCAGCCGTCGCGAGACGGCGGGGTTCGATGGTCATGGCTGCCACCTCCCGTCAGGCCGCCTGGCCGACATAATCGGCATAGCCGTGAGCTTCCAGCTCCAGCGCGAGTTCGCGACCGCCGCTCTTCACGATCCGGCCGTTGGCGAGCACATGGATCACGTCCGGCACGATGTGGTCGAGCAGGCGCTGATAGTGGGTAATGACGACCATCGCACGATCGGGGCTGCGCAGCGCGTTGACGCCCTCCGAAACGATCTTCAGGGCATCGATGTCGAGGCCGGAATCGGTTTCGTCGAGCACGCAGAGCCGCGGCTCGAGCACGGCCATCTGAAGGATCTCATTGCGCTTCTTCTCGCCGCCCGAGAACCCGACATTGACGCCGCGCTTCAGCATTTCCGGTGAAATACCAAGCTTCTCTGCCGCAGTCTTCACGCGCTTCATGAACTCGACGGTCGTCAGTTCCGGCTCGCCACGCGCCTTGCGCTGCGCCGCGAGCGCGGCCTTCAGGAACGTCATGTTGGCGACGCCCGGGATCTCGACCGGATATTGCAGCGCCAGGAACAGGCCCGCGGCGGCGCGCTCCTCCGGCTCGATCGCCAGCAGGTCCTCGCCGTCGAGCGTCGCCGTGCCCTCGGTCACCTCGTAGCCGTCGCGGCCGGCGAGCACGTAGGAGAGCGTCGACTTGCCGGAGCCGTTCGGCCCCATGATGGCGTGGACTTCGCCGGCCGGGACGGTGAGGTCGATCCCCTTCAGGATCTCGCGGTCCTCGACGGTGACGTGCAGGTTGCGGATTTCCAGCATGATGGTCTTCCTGTATCGGCCGCCGGCCGGGCGCAGGCTCAAACGGCGCGCCCGGGGCCTTGGCGGCAGGGATATTCGAACGAAACGCGGGAGGCGCCGGCCTTAGCCGACCGAGCCTTCGAGGCTGACGCCGATCAGCTTCTGCGCTTCCACGGCGAACTCCATGGGAAGCTGCTGGATCACGTCCTTGACGAAGCCGTTGACGATGAGCGCCACCGCTTCCTCCGCGCCGATGCCGCGCGAGCGGCAATAGAACAGCTGCGCGTCCGAAATCTTGGACGTCGTCGCCTCGTGCTCGAACACCGCGGTGGGGCTCTTGGCCTCGATATAAGGAATCGTGTGCGCGCCGCACGTGTCGCCGATCAGGAGCGAGTCGCACTGGGTGTAGTTGCGCGCGTTCTCCGCCTTGCGGTTCGCCTGGACGAGACCACGATAGGTGTTCGACGAGTTGCCCGCCGAGATGCCCTTGGAGATGATGCGGCTCGACGTGTTCTTGCCGAGATGGATCATCTTGGTGCCGGAATCGATCTGCTGGCGGCCGTTGGACACCGCGATCGAATAGAATTCACCGCGGGAATTGTCGCCGCGCAGGATGCAGCTCGGATATTTCCAGGTGATCGCCGAGCCGGTCTCGACCTGGGTCCAGGAGATCTTGGAGTTCCGACCCCGGCAGTCGCCCCGCTTCGTGACGAAGTTGTAGATGCCGCCGCGGCCTTCCACGTCGCCGGGATACCAGTTCTGCACCGTCGAGTACTTGATCTCGGCGTCGTCGAGCGCGACCAGTTCGACCACCGCGGCATGAAGCTGGTTCTCGTCGCGCTGGGGCGCCGTGCAGCCTTCGAGATAGGAGACGTAGGCCCCCTTGTCGGCGATGATCAGCGTGCGCTCGAACTGGCCGGTGTTGCGCTCGTTGATGCGGAAATAGGTCGACAGCTCCATCGGGCAGCGCACGCCCTCGGGCACGTAGACGAACGAGCCGTCGGAGAACACCGCCGAGTTCAGCGTGGCGTAGAAATTGTCCGTGGTCGGCACCACCGTGCCGAGATATTTCCGCACAAGATCCGGATGCTCGCGGATGGCCTCGGAAATCGAACAGAAGATCACGCCGGCCTTGGCGAGCTCCGCCTTGAAGGTCGTGACAACCGAAACCGAATCGAACACCGCGTCGACCGCGACGCGCGCGCCCTCCACGCCCGCCAGCACCGCCTGCTCCTTCAGCGGAATGCCGAGCTTGGCATAGGTCGCGAGCAGCTCCGGGTCGACCTCATCGAGGCTCTTCGGTCCGGACGTCGACTTCGGCGCGGAATAATAATGCAGGTCCTGGAAGTCGATCGGGGGATAATCCACCCGCGCCCACGTGGGCTCGGTCATGGTCTTCCAGCGCCGAAAGGCTTCAAGGCGCCACTCGAGCATCCATGCCGGTTCGGCCTTCTTGGCCGAGATGAACCGCACGATCTCCTCGTCGAGACCCTTGCGGACCTTTTCCGACTCGATGTCGGTCACGAAGCCATATTTGTACTGATCGACGTCGATCGCCTTGACGCGATCGATCGTCTCCTGGACTGCCGGCATTGCTCTCTCCATCCACAGCGGTTTCAAGGACCGCGGGTTGCAGAAGCCATTCGAACTCGGACGCTCGATCCAACTTCACGCACTTGATTGAACTTAGACTAATTCGCGCGGGTTTGCAGCAACCCTTGTCGACGGCCCGCCCTTCGCCAGGAACCGGCCGATGATGCCGCGCCACGCCGCCACGAACCGCTCGACGTCTTCCCGCGTGCTCCCGGCCCCGAGGCTGATGCGCAGCGCGGCCTTCGCCAGAGCCGCATCGACACCCATCGCGAGAAGCACGTGGGACGGCGCCACCTTGCCAGACGAGCACGCCGCACCGGAGGAGACTGCGATGCCCGCCAGATCGAGCGCGATCATCGCCGTTTCCGCGGCCATCCCCCGGATGGCGAAACACGTCGTACCCGGCAGACGTTCCCCCGTCGAGGAGAACACCACCGTCCCGCCATAGATAAGGACGAGTTCCCGTTCCAGCCAGTCCCGGAGCGCGCGAATGTGATCGATCTTGACGTGATCGGCCTGGGCCGCCAAAGCGGCTGCGCCGAAGCCGGCGATGGCGGGAACGGCCTCGGTTCCGGCGCGGCGCCGGAACTCCTGGCCACCGCCGGTGATCAGCGGGGCAGGATCGAGATCCGAACGGGCCACGACAAGCGCGCCGACGCCCTTCGGCCCGCCGATCTTGTGAGCCGACAGGCTGACGAGATCCGCTCCGAAGGCGCCGGCCTCCGTCTTCATCCGTCCCGCGGCCTGCACGGCATCGACATGGAGCAGTCCGCCGCGGGCGTGGACCAGCCGAGCGGCCTCGACGACGGGCTGGATGATGCCGGTCTCGTTGTTAGCCGCCATCAGCGACACCATCACCCGGCCGCCCGCCGCCGTTTCCGCCGCGATCATCGCCTCCAGCCGGGCAAGATCGATGCGGCCCGCACCGTCGACCGGCGCGACCGAGACCCGTTCCGGCGGAAACCGACCACCGGCCATCACCGAGGGGTGCTCGACCGCCGAGATGATCAGCCGGGTGGTCCCCGCCGGGCGGCCCTCGATGCGGTGGTCCGGCGACAGCGCAGCGACGTTCGCTTCCGTGCCGCCGGAGGTGAACACGATACGGGCCGGCTCCACGCCCGCCAGCGCACCGACGCGGGCGCGGGCCTCCTCGACCACGGCCCTGGCCGCACGCCCCTCGCGGTGGACGGACGAGGCATTGCCGACCAGGTCGAAGGCGGCGATCATGGCCTCGCGCGCATCGGGATGGAGCGGCGCGCAGGCATTCCAGTCGAGATAGACGCGTTCGGAGGTTCCGCCTGCGACGGCTCCGCCTGGCGCGATACCCATCGGCCGCATCCCATGCTCGTTTCCGCCGGTGTCGGACATTTCCCGCTCCGTTGACGCGCCCCGACCGGACGCCCGTGACCGATCTGCCCCCCGATCCGTTCGGGCATCCGGCCGACAACCTGAATTTTCGTCCATAGTGCACGATCCAGCGCCGCCGCAGAAGTCGGGCCGTCGCGCGGCTGCCGGGCGATTGAGGCATGGCCTCGCGGACGCACGGTGACGCGAGACGCGGTTCGAGGACCGGAACGGACCGCCTCGCCGTCGCCGCGGAAGCGTCCTAAGGTTCGTCCGCTACATCGTCCCGTCCCCGAGGGAGCCCGCAATGGCGCCGTTTCCGTCCTTCCGCCCGATCCATGCTCTGCAGTCCGGTCTCCTGTCGGCGGCCTTCGCGCTTTGCATCGCCGCCACGCCGGCGCTGGCGCAGATCCACATTTCGGACGGCGATATCGACAAGCCCTACCTGTTCGACGTGGTGAAGACGGAGCCAGCGGTGAAGACGGCACTGGCACGGCTTTTCAAGGCCGAGAAAGGCCTGCCGAAATGGGTGACCGGCATTCCGGCCGGCGGCCCCTATGTCGCGAGCGCTCCGCAGGCCGTCACCGGCTCGGCGGGCCGCTTCACGCTTTACAACGCCTGCAAGCAGCACGATTGCGGAGACAATCAGCTCTACATCCTCGTTGCACCGGACGGCTCGCAGGCGTGGGGTCTGCTCGACGAGCGCGGCAAGGTCCGCTTTCTGGGCCAGCCGGATGCGGCCAGGCGCGAGGTTCTTTCGGCCGCAAGCCGCTGAAACCCGGCCGTCCGAAGAAGACGATTCGCTTGAAGTGCGGTACCCCAACCGCTTGAAGCAAGCCGTCATTCTACATTTCCGTGGAAATCGCTCCCGATTCTATGCCATGTGGTCGCCCTCCGGCGTGTTTCGGCTCGCGCAATAGCGGCCGAAGCGCGCTAGCGGCGGCCGTGACATGGCCGGCGGGCGCAGGCCCGACCGGCCTCCACGAACCGCCGTAAGGTTCGCACTCTCCAAGGAGTCCTTTGCCGCCCATGCCCGAGGTCATCTTCAACGGCCCGGCCGGACGCATCGAAGGCCGCTTCCAGCCGGCCAAGAAGCGCAACGCCCCGATCGCCCTGGTGCTTCATCCCCACCCGCAGTTCGGCGGCACGATGAACAATCAGGTCGTCTATCAACTGTTCTACATGTTCGCGAAGCGCGGCTTCGCGGTGCTGCGCTTCAATTTCCGCGGCGTCGGCCGCAGCCAGGGCTCGTTCGACCACGGCCAGGGCGAGCTTTCGGATGCGGCGGCCGCGCTCGACTGGGCCCAGAGCGCCCACCCGGACGCGCGCTTCTGCTGGATCGCCGGGTTCTCGTTCGGCGCCTGGATCGGGATGCAGCTCCTGATGCGCCGCCCCGAGGTCGAGGGCTTCATCTCCATCGCCCCGCCGGCGAACCTGTACGATTTCTCGTTCCTCGCGCCCTGCCCGGCCTCCGGCCTGATCATCCACGGCGACGTCGACAAGGTCGCGCCGCTGAAGGACGCTCAGACGCTGGTCGACAAGCTCAAGACGCAGAAGGGCATCGTCATCGAGCAGAAGGTCGTGTCCGGCGCGAACCACTTCTTCGAAGACCACACCGACGTGCTGATCGAGGAATGCTCCGAATATCTCGACCGACGCCTCGCTGCCATCAGCCCGATCTGATCGCGGCCACGCAGTCCTTTCAGACGATTCGAATGGGCGCCCGCGGGCGCCCATTCTCGTTTCCTGACCATATCCTTGTCGTTCAGATCGGCTCAATCTGAACGGAATATGCTCTAGCGCGGGCGCACCAATACCCCGCCGCGGGTCGGCAGTTCGACGCCGGTGGTCCCCGGAAAGGTCAGCGGGAGCCCCCGCCTGGAGCGCACCGCGAGATAGGCGAACGCTTCGGCCTCCACCGAATCCGCCGACCAGCCGAACTCCTCGGCCGTCGACACCTTGACGCCCGCACGCTCCTGAAGCGCGGAAAGGAGCGTCGGATTTCTGGCGCCGCCGCCACACACCACAAGACGGCCGGGTTGCGCCGGCAGCAGCCGAAGCGCCGCCGTGATGGAAGCGGCGGTGAAGGCGGTGAGAGTCGCCGCCGCATCCGCGGTCGACAGAGATGAAACGGCGGACCTTGAAAAAGCGTTCCGATCCAGCGACTTCGGATAGCTTTCCTCGAAATATGGATGAGACATCAGCGCTGCGAGCGCGCGCTCGTCCACCCGCCCCTCGGCGGCAAGGCGGCCGTCCTTGTCGAGGGCGGCACCGGTGCGCTCGCGCATCAGGTCATCGATCAGCGCATTTCCCGGTCCTGTGTCGAAGGCGACCGGATCGCCGTCGCGTCCGATGAAGGTCACATTGGCGACCCCGCCGATATTGAGAACGGCGACCGGCAGCGGCAGCTCGCTCGATCGCACCAGCGCACGATGATAGGCCGGCACGAACGGTGCACCCTGCCCGCCGGCGGCCACATCGGCCGCGCGAAAATCATAGACAACGGGAATGCCGATCTCGTCGGCAAGCCGCTGGCCGTCGCCGATCTGGATCGTCAGGCCCCTTCCGGGGGCGTGGAACACCGTCTGGCCGTGGAAGCCGACGATATCGATCATGTCAGGCGTCATCTGCCGCGCGCCGAGGAAGTCCGCCACCACCTGGATGTGGGCGGTGGTGACCACCGCTTCGGCCTCGGCAAGCGCAGGCGGACGGGCATCACGGTCCGAAAGCGTGGCGGCTTCTTCGAGGGCGCGGCGCAGAATGGCGCGCTCGTCCTCGTGATAGGGTCGAAAGGCCGCCGTCACCGGACGGACGATCTCCTCCCCGTCGGTCTCCAGAAGGGCGAGATCGACCCCGTCCATCGACGTGCCGCTCATCAGCCCGATCGCCCGCATCGTTTCCGCCATGGGTTCCTCGCCCTTCCGCGCCGCCCGAAAGATGGCGGTCGGCGCCATTCCACGCTATAGAGCCGCCGAACGACCAGCCGGAGCCCGCACGCGGCCGCTTCGGCGTATCGGGATCGAGATCGCATGACGACGTTTAAGTCCGAGTTTCTGAACACCCTGTCCGAACGGGGCTACATTCACCAGTGCTCCGACCTCGAAGGGCTGGACGCGAAGGCCGCGGCGGGCCCGATCACGGCCTATATCGGGTTCGACGCCACCGGTTCGAGCCTGCATGTCGGCCATCTCATCTCGATCATGATGCTGCGCGTGCTCCAGCAGACCGGCCACCGGCCGATCACGCTGATGGGCGGCGGCACCACCAAGATCGGCGACCCTTCCGGCAAGGACGAGGCGCGCAAGCTCCTCTCCAACGACGAGATCGGGGCCAATATCCTCGGCATCCGCAAGGCGTTCGACCGCTTCCTCGCCTATGGCAGCGGTCCGTCTGACGCCATCATGGCGAACAATGCCGACTGGCTGGACGAGCTGAAATATATCCCGCTGCTGCGTGAGGTCGGCCGGCACTTCACCATCAACCGAATGCTGACTTTCGATTCGGTCAAGCTGCGGCTCGACCGTGAGCAGCCGCTGACCTTCCTCGAATTCAACTACATGATCCTGCAGGCCTACGACTTCGTGGAACTGCACAAGCGCACCGGCTGCGTGCTGCAGATGGGTGGCTCCGACCAGTGGGGCAACATCGTCAACGGGATCGAACTCGGCCGTCGCATGATCGACGCCTCGCTGTTCGGCCTGACGACCCCGCTGCTGACCACCGCCTCCGGCGCCAAGATGGGCAAGACCGCCGCCGGCGCCGTGTGGCTGAACGCGGACCTGCTGTCGCCCTACGACTACTGGCAGTTCTGGCGCAACACCGCCGACGCGGACGTCGAGCGCTTCCTGAAGCTCTTCACCGAACTGCCGCTGGCGGAGATCGCCAAGCTCGCCGCTCTCGGCGGCCAGGAACTCAATGAGGCCAAGAAGATCCTCGCGACCGAGGCGACCGCGATGATCCACGGCCGCGAGGCCGCTGAAGCGTCGGCCGAGACCGCGCGGCGCACCTTCGAGGAAGGCGCGCTCGTCGCCGGCCTCCCGACGGTCGAGGTGCCCGCCGCCGAGCTTGCCGCCGGCATCGGCCTTCTGAGCGCCGTCGTCAGGGCGGGCCTCGCAGCCTCCAACGGCGAAGTGCGCCGTCACGTCCAGGGCGGCGGCATCCGCATCAACGATGTCGTGGCAACCGACGACCGCGCCGTGCTGACGGAGGCGAGCCTCACGCCCGAGGGCGTGGTGAAGCTGTCGGTCGGCCGAAAGAAGCATGTGCTGCTGAAGCCGGTCTGATCAGGTGGCTGTCGATCTTCCCTCCGCGCCGCGAACGGCGTGGTCGCTCACGCCCGGCAGCGCCGGGCACGAGGTGCAGTGCCGCGGCATCATCGAGGCGCTCGGCATCGAGCCGGTGCTAAAGCGGGTGTCGCCGTCGCCGCCTTGGTCGTGGCTAGCGCCATGGGGGCCGGCGCAGCCGAACGCGTCGATCGCGCCGCCGTGGCCGGATCTCGTCGTCGTATCGGGCCGGCAGGCGATCCCCTATGCACGGCACATTCGCCGCGCTTCGCGTGCGCGGACCTTCGTGCTCGCCCTGCAGAACCCGGTGGTGTCTCCGTCGCAGTTCGATCTCGTCTGGGTCAACGAGCACGACGGCATATCCGGCCCGAACGTCGTCCGCACGCTGACGTCGCCGAACACCCTCACGCCCACGCGCCTCGTCGAAGGCGCCGCGCGGTTCTCGCCGCTGTGGCAGTCCCTGCCGCGGCCGTGGATCGGGGTGATCGTCGGCGGCGCGAGCGGTGCCTACCGGTTCGAAGCGGCCGATGCGGACCGTCTTGGAAAGACGCTGGCCGCCATTGCCCGCACGACCGGCGGCAGCCTGATCGTCACGCCGTCCCGGCGCACGGGTGCCGCGCCGCTCGCCGCGCTCAAGACGGCGCTCGGCGCCACGCCATCCTGGGTGTGGGATCTGGAGACTGGCGAGAACCCCTATTTCGGCATCCTCGGCGCGGCCGATCGCTTCATCGTCACCTGCGATTCGGTCAACATGCTCGGCGAGGCGGCGTTCACCGGAAAGCCGATCCATGCGTGGAAGCTCGAAGGCGGCTCTTCCAAGTTCAATGCCTTCCACGAGGGGATGATTGCTTCCGGCGCGATGCGCTGGCTCGACTGGCCTCCCACCGGCGCATCTGAAAGCGCTTCGCAAGAGCAATCGGCATCAGTCGCCCTTGCGGCTTGGACCTACCATCCCTTAAATGCGAATGCTGTCGTCGTCGACGCGGTGCGCCGGGCTTTCGCCGAACGCGCCGGACGGCGCGGCGCCGCGGCCTGAAGTCCGCCGGTCCCGTCGGTTGCCAACGAACGGCATCCGGGCGGCCTGCGAACCGCCCTTCGGCCGGCTTGCGGCTCCTCCAACGGGAGGCGCGGCAGAACGAGCCGCGCGACGCACATGAGCTATCTCGATTACGACGCGCTGGCCGCGACTCCGCTGCAGAAAGATCCCTACGACTTTCTCGTCGTGCCGAACTTCGTGCAGGCGGATCAGCTTCAGGGCGTGATCGCCGACTATCCGGAAGTGCCCGGCCCCGGGTCGCATCCGCCGTCCGAGCTGGAAATCCGCGGCAACTTCGCCGCGCTGATGAAGGAGCTCGACGGTCCGCGCTTTCGCGAACTCATCGAGCAGAAGTTCGATCTCGACCTGTCGGACAGGCCGACGATGTACACGGTCCGCGGCTACTGCCGCCGCACCGACGGCAAGATCCACACCGATT